>NZ_JBJJBR010000001.1:0-501835 GCF_045449635.1 Sabulicella flocculans
AGCAGCCCGAGATCGGCGAGCAGGCGATCCTGCAGCTGATGGCCGAGGTGGACCGCTACATCCCGCAGCCCGAGCGCCCGAAGGACCGCCCGTTCCTGATGCCGATCGAGGACGTGTTCTCGATCTCTGGCCGCGGCACGGTGGTGACGGGTCGCGTGGAGCGCGGCATCGTGAAGGTGGGCGAGGAGGTCGAGATCATCGGCCTGAAGGACACCGTGAAGACGACGGTGACCGGCGTGGAGATGTTCCGCAAGCTGCTGGACAGCGGCGAGGCGGGCGACAACATCGGCGCGCTGCTGCGCGGCACCAAGCGCGAGGACGTGGAGCGCGGGCAGGTGCTGGCAGCACCCGGCTCGATCAAGCCGCACTCCAAGTTCAAGGCCGAGGCGTACATCCTCACCAAGGAGGAGGGCGGGCGCCACACGCCGTTCTTCACCAACTACCGCCCGCAGTTCTACTTCCGCACCACGGACGTGACGGGGGTGGTGAAGCTGCCCGAGGGCGTGGAGATGGTGATGCCCGGCGACAACGTGTCGATGGAGGTCGAGCTGATCGCGCCGATCGCCATGGACGAGGGCCTGCGCTTCGCCATCCGCGAGGGCGGCCGCACCGTGGGCGCGGGCGTCGTCGCCTCCATCGCGGGCTGAGGCAGCGGATCATGGACAACCAGAACATCCGCATCCGCCTCAAGGCGTTCGATCACCGCGTGCTGGATGGCAGCACGCGGGAGATCGTGCAGACCGCGAAGCGGACCGGCGCGCGGGTCCGCGGGCCGATCCCGCTGCCCACGCAGATCGAGCGCTTCACCGTCAACCGCTCCCCGCACGTGGACAAGAAGTCGCGCGAGCAGTTCGAGATCCGGACGCATCGCCGCCTGCTGGACATCGTGGACCCCACCCCGCAGACCGTGGACGCGCTGATGAAGCTCGACCTCGCCTCGGGCGTGGACGTCGAGATCAAGATCTGAGGGCCCGGTCATGGCAACCCAGACCCGCACGGGCCTGATCGCCCGCAAGGTGGGCATGTCCCGCCTGTTCAACGAGGATGGCTCGTCCACCCCGGTGACGCTGCTGCACGTGGATGCGGTGCGCGTCGTCGCCCAGCGGACCGAGGAGAAGGACGGCTACGCCGCCCTGCAGATCGGCTTCGGCAAGGCGAAGGCGAAGAACGTTTCCAAGCCCAACCGCGGCCACTTCGCCAAGGCGGGCGTCGAGGCGCCGGCCAAGGTGGCGGAGTTCCGCGTGACGGCCGACGCCGCCGTGGAGCCTGGCACCGCGCTGAGCGTGGAGCACTTCGTCAAGGGCCAGCGCGTGGACATCACGGGCACGACCAAGGGCAAGGGCTTCCAGGGCGCGATGAAGCGCTGGAACTTCTCGGGCCTGGAGGCGACGCACGGCGTCTCCATCTCGCACCGCTCGCACGGCTCCACTGGCAACCGCCAGGATCCGGGCAAGACCTTCAAGAACAAGAAGATGGCCGGCCACCTGGGCGTGGAGCGCGTCACGACGCAGAACCTGGTGATCGCCGGGCACGACGTCGAGCGCAGCCTGCTGCTCGTCAAGGGCGCGGTGCCGGGGGCCACGGGTGCCTTCGTGCTGGTGCGCGACGCGGTGAAGCGCGCGCGCCCGGCCGATGCGCCCTTCCCCGCGGCGACGGCCTGAGGACACGACGATGCAGGTGAACGTCATCACCCTCGACAACGCCCAGGCGGGCCAGGTCGAGCTTCCGGACGAGCTCTTCGCCGTCACCCCGCGCGCCGACATCATGGCGCGCGTGGTGCACTGGCAGCTCGCCAAGCGCCGTGCCGGCACGCACAAGGCCAAGGGCATGGGCGAGGTGTCGGGCACGACCAAGAAGCCGTACCGGCAGAAGGGGACAGGCTCCGCCCGCCAGGGCTCGCTGCGCGCGCCGCAGTTCCGCACGGGCGGCGTGGTGCACGGGCCGGTCGTGCGCGACCACGGCTATTCGCTGCCCAAGAAGGTGCGCCGCCTCGGCCTGATTTCCGCGCTTTCGCAGAAGGCGGCCGACGGCAAGCTGGTGGTGCTGGACGCCGCGACCGCCGGGGAGGGGGCCAAGACCTCCGCCATGGCGAAGCAGGTGAAGGCGCTGGGCTGGTCCAAGGCGCTGGTCATCGACGCGGCGGTGGACGCGCAGTTCATCCGCGCGCTGCGCAACATCCCCGGGATGGACGCGCTGCCGACGATGGGTGCGAACGTCTACGACATCCTGAACCATGACGTGCTCGTGGTGACGCGCGCCGGCGTGGAAGCCCTGAAGGAGCGCCTGGCATGAGTGCTTCCGTGAGCAAGCCGGCGGCGCCCAAGCCGATCGCCAAGGAGCGCATGTACCAGGTGGTGCTGGCGCCGCTGGTGACCGAGAAGGCGACGACGCTGACCGAGCAGGGCCAGTACGTGTTCCGGGTCACGCTGGACGCCACCAAGCCGGAGATCAAGCAGGCCGTGGAAGGCCTGTTCAACGTCTCCGTCACGGCGGTGAACACGCTGGTGATGAAGGGCAAGACCAAGCGCTTCAAGGGCCGTCCCGGCCAGCGCTCGGATTGGAAGAAGGCCGTGGTCAAGCTCGCCCCTGGGCAGAGCATCGACCTGACGACGGGGCTCTCGTAACGCCATGGCGCTGAAGAACTTCAACCCGGTCACGCCGAGCCTGCGCGGCACGGTGCTGATCGAACGCTCCTCCCTGTGGAAGGGTGCGCCGGTCAAGGGGCTGACGGTCGGCAAGACCTCCTCCGGCGGCCGCAACAACCACGGCCGCATCACCGTCCGGTTCCGGGGCGGCGGGCACAAGCAGTCCTACCGCGTGGTGGACTTCAAGCGCCGCGCCAAGTGGGGCGTGCCGGCCACCGTGGAGCGGCTGGAATACGATCCGAACCGCACGGCGTTCATCGCCCTGGTGAAGTACCAGGATGGCGAGCTGGCCTACATCCTGGCGCCGCAGCGCCTGAAGGTCGGCGACGTGGTGGTGGCGGGCGACAAGGCCGACATCAAGCCGGGCAACGCCATGCCGCTGGGTGCGATCCCGGTCGGGACCGTGATCCACAACATCGAGCTGAAGCCGGGTGCGGGCGGCAAGGTCGCTCGCTCCGCGGGCACCTTCGCCCAGCTGGTGGGCAAGGATGCGGGCCTGGCGCAGATCAAGCTGATGTCGGGCGAGCTGCGGACGGTGCGGGCCGAGTGCATCGCCTCCATCGGCGCGGTGTCCAACCCGGACAACAGCAACCAGCAGCTCGGCAAGGCGGGGCGCTCCCGCTGGCTGGGCCGCAAGCCGCACAACCGCGGCGTGACCATGAACCCGGTGGACCACCCGCATGGCGGCGGCGAGGGCCGCACCTCGGGCGGCCGTCATCCGGTCACGCCCTGGGGCAAGCCGACCAAGGGTGCCAAGACCCGCAACAACAAGCGGACGGATCGCAGCATCGTGCGCCGCCGCAACGCCACGAAGGGCTAAGCAATGCCGCGCAGCGTCTGGAAAGGGCCGTTCGTGGACGGCTACCTCCTGGGCAAGGCCGAGGCCGCCCGCGCCTCGACCCGCAACGAGGTCATCAAGACCTGGTCGCGCCGCTCCACCATCATGCCGCAGTTCGTCGGCCTGACCTTCGGCGTCTACAACGGGCGGAAGTTCCTGCCCGTGCAGGTGACGGAGAACATGGTCGGCCACAAGCTGGGCGAGTTCTCGCCGACGCGCACCTTCGGTGGGCACTCGGCGGACAAGAAGGCGAAGCGGGGCTGAGATGAGCAAGCCGAAGCACCCGCGCGGGCTGAGCGACAGCGAGGCGCAGGCCGTCACGCTGAACATCCGGGTCTCGCCGCGCAAGCTGAACCTGGTGGCGGGCATGATCCGCGGCGCCCCGGCGCAGCAGGCCATCGCCACGCTGACCTTCAGCAAGCGCCGCATCGCGCAGACCGTGAAGAAGACGCTGGAAAGCGCGATCGCCAACGCGGAGAACAACCACCAGCTGGACGTGGACCGCCTGGTGGTCTCCCGCGCCGAGGTGGGCCGTGCCGTCGTGATGAAGCGCTTCCACGCCCGTGGCCGCGGCAAGTCCTCGCGCATCGAGAAGTGGTTCTCCCACCTGAAGATCGTGGTGGCGGAGCAGAAGGTGGAGGCCGCGTAAGATGGGTCACAAAGTCAATCCGATCGGCCTGCGCCTGGGCATCAACCGCACCTGGGACAGCCGCTGGTACGCCGGCCGCGACTACGCCAAGCTGCTGCACGACGACGTGCGGCTGCGCGACACGCTGAAGGACCGCCTGAAGTCCGCCGGCGTGTCCAAGGTGGTGATCGAGCGCCCGGCGAAGAAGCCGCGCGTGACGATCCATGCCGCCCGCCCGGGCGTCGTGATCGGCAAGAAGGGCGCCGACATCGACGTGCTGCGCAAGGAGCTGTCGGCGAAGGCCGGGGCCGAGGTGTCGCTGAACATCCTCGAGATCCGCAAGCCCGAGCTGGACGCCACCCTGGTGGCCGAGAGCATCGCGCAGCAGCTGGAGCGCCGCGTGGCCTTCCGCCGCGCGATGAAGCGCGCCGTGCAGTCGGCGATGCGCCTCGGAGCGCTCGGCATCCGCATCAACTGCGGCGGCCGGCTGGGCGGCGCGGAGATCGCCCGCGTGGAGTGGTACCGCGAGGGGCGGGTGCCGCTGCACACGCTGCGCGCGGACATCGACTACGGCATCGCCACGGCGAAGACGACCTACGGCACCTGCGGCGTGAAGGTCTGGATCTTCAAGGGCGAGATCATGGCTCATGACCCGATGGCGCAGGATCGCCGGGCCCATGAGCAGGCCCCGCAGCGGTAAGGCAGAGAGACAATGCTGCAGCCCAAGCGTACCAAGTTCCGGAAGGCCCACAAGGGCCGCATCAAGGGCGTCGCCAAGGGCGGCTTCTCCCTGACCTTCGGCGGCTTCGGCCTGAAGGCCCTGGAGCCCGAGCGCGTCACCGCGCGGCAGATCGAGGCGGCCCGCCGCGCGATCACCCGCGCGATGAAGCGCCAGGGCCGGGTGTGGATCCGCATCTTCCCGGACGTCCCCGTCTCCACCAAGCCTGCCGAGGTCCGCATGGGCTCCGGCAAGGGCGCCCCCGAATACTGGGTGGCGCGCGTGAAGCCGGGCCGCATCATGTTCGAGATCGACGGCGTGGCCACCGACATCGCGAAGGAGGCCCTGGGCCTCGGCGCGGCGAAGCTGCCCATCAAGACCAAGATCGTGACGCGCCTCGGCGCGGCGGAGGCTTGATCCCATGACCAAGATCGCCGATATCCGCGGCAAGTCCGCGGACGAGCTGTCCGGGATGCTCATCGACCTGCGGAAGGAGCAGTTCAACCTCCGCTTCCAGCGCGCCACTGGCCAGCTGGAGGGGACCGGGCGGATCAAGGCCGTGCGCCGCGACATCGCCCGAGTGAAGACCATCCTGGCCGAGCGCACCCGCGCCGCGGCCGCCACCCCCAAGTCCTGAAGAGGAGACCCCGGCGATGCCGAAGCGAGTCCTCACGGGGCGCGTGGTCAGCGACAAGATGGACAAGACGGTCACCGTCTTGGTCGAACGTCGCGTGATGCACCCGCTCTACAAGAAGTTCATCCGGCGCTCCAAGAGGTACGCCGCGCACGACGAGGCCAACACCTGCCGCGAAGGCGACGTGGTGAGCATCGAGGAGTGCCCGCCGATCTCCAAGCGCAAGACCTGGCAGGTCGTGGCGCGCAACGGCGCGCCGCTGGCCGCTGAAGGGGCCGTGGCATGATCGGCGTCGAGGCCAACCTGGACGTCGCCGACAACTCCGGCGCGCGTCGTGTCCAGTGCATCAAGGTGCTGGGCGGCTCCAAGCGCAAGACCGCCTCGGTGGGCGACGTGATCGTCGTCGCCGTCAAGGAGGCGATCCCGCGCGGCAAGGTGAAGAAGGGCTCGGTGGAGCGCGCGGTGATCGTGCGCACCGCCTACCCGGTGCGCCGCCCCGACGGCTCGGCGATCCGTTTCGATCGCAACGCGGCGGTGCTGATCAACAAGCAGGGCGAGCCGATCGGCACCCGCATCTTCGGCCCGGTGGTGCGTGAGCTGCGCGCGCGCAAGTTCATGAAGATCATTTCGCTGGCCCCGGAGGTGCTGTAACCCATGGCCGCCAAGATCAAGAAGGGCGATCGGGTGCAGGTGCTGGCCGGCCGCGACAAGGGCAAGCGCGGCGAGGTGCTGCGCGTGCTGCCGACGGAGAACCGCGCCTACGTGCAGGGCGTGAACCTGGTGAAGAAGCACACCAAGCAGACGCGGGTGGGCGAGACGGGCGGCATCATCTCCAAGGAGGCGGGCATCGACCTGTCCAACCTGGCGCTGATCGACCCGAAGACGGACAAGCCGACCCGCGTGGGCTTCCGCGTCCTGGAGGACGGGAAGAAGGTGCGCGTGGCCAAGGCTTCTGGTGAGGTGCTCGACCGATGAGCGGAACGAAGGGCAAGGCGCCGGCGAAGAAGCCGGCGGAGGGCGAGAACACCGGCCGCCGCGTGGACGCCATCCCGGCGGCCGCCGGCAAGGCCGCTGCCGCGCCGGGCGAGACCGTCCGGCTGCAGAAGCACTATGCCGAGGTGGTCCGGGCCAAGCTCCAGGAGGAGTTCGGCTACGGCAACCCGATGCAGGTGCCGAAGCTGGAGAAGATCGTCATCAACATGGGCGTGGGGGAGGCCGCGGGCGACCAGAAGAAGCTGGACGCCGCGGTGGCCGACATGACGCTCATTGCCGGCCAGAAGCCGGTGCGCACCAAGGCCAAGAAGGCGATCGCGGGCTTCAAGATCCGCGAGGGCCAGGCCATCGGCTGCAAGGTGACGCTGCGCAAGGCCCGCATGTACGAGTTCCTGGACCGCCTGGTCACGATCGCGCTGCCGCGCGTGCGCGACTTCCGCGGCATCCCGGGCAACCGCGGCTTCGATGGCCGCGGCAACTACTCGCTCGGGTTGAAGGAGCAGATCGTGTTCCCGGAGATCAACTACGACAAGGTTGACCAGGTCCGGGGCATGGACATCGTGTTCGTCACGACCGCGAAGACGGACAAGGAAGCGAAGGCCCTGCTGAAGGGCTTCGACCTCCCGTTCGTCAACTGAACCAACCGGAAAACGGCGGGGCGGGGACGCCCCGCATGTTCCAGGAGACCTGACCCCAGATGGCCAAGACCTCTTCCGTCGAGAAGAACAAGCGCCGCACCCAGCTGAGCCAGCAGCACGGCGCCAAGCGCGCCGCCCTGAAGGCGGTGGTGATGGACCGCGAGGCGCCGATCGAGGACCGCTTCGAGGCGACGCTGAAGCTCGCGCAGATGCCGCGCAACGGCGCCAAGGTGCGCATCCGGCTGCGCTGCGAGCTGACCGGCCGCCCGCGCGGCAACTACCGCAAGTTCAAGCTCAGCCGCAACATGCTGCGGGACCTGGCCAACAAGGGCCAGCTCCCCGGCGTGGTCAAGGCCAGCTGGTAAGGAGGCCCCGGCATGTCCATGTCCGATCCGCTGGGTGACCTGCTCTCCCGCATCCGCAACGCCCATGGCGCGCGCCAGACCCGGTGCGTGGCCCCGGCATCCCGCCTCAAGACCGACGTGCTCGAGGTGCTGAAGCGCGAGGGCTACATCCGCGCCTGGCAGGTGAAGGAGCTGCGCGCCGGCGTGAGCCAGATCGAGATCGAGCTGAAGTACTCCGAGGGCGAACCCGCCATCAAGGAGATCAGCCGCGTCTCGAAGCCCGGCCGCCGCGTGTATTCGAAGATCAAGGAGCTGCCGAAGTTCTACAACGGCCTCGGCATCCAGATCCTGTCCACGCCGCGTGGCGTGATGTCCGACGCGGAGGCCCGCGCTGCCAATGTTGGCGGCGAAGTCCTCTGCCGCGTGTTCTGAGCCAGGAGGGAAGCGCATGTCCCGAGTTGGCAAGTATCCCGTCTCCGTCCCCGCCGGCGTGACCGTCGCGCTGGCCGGCCGGACCCTCACCGCGAAGGGAAAGCTGGGCGAGCTCTCGCTCGACCTGACCGACGCCGTGGACGTCGAGATCACCGGCAACGAGGTGAAGGTCTCGCCCCGCGGCGAGGACCGGCGCTCGCGCACGCTGTGGGGCACCACGCGCTCCCTCGTGCAGGGCATGGTGCAGGGCGTGTCCACCGGCTTCTCCAAGTCGATGGAGATCACCGGCACCGGCTACAAGGCGGCGGTGCAGGGCAGCGAGCTGGTGCTGAACCTCGGCTACTCGCACGAGATCCGGTATCCGGTCCCGGCCGGCATCAAGATCACGACCGAGCGGCCCACCGCCATCAAGGTGGAGGGGCTGGACAAGCAGAAGGTCGGCCAGGTGGCGGCGGAGATCCGGGCGTATCGCGGCCCCGAGCCCTATAAGGGCAAGGGCGTCAAGTACGACAACGAAGTCATCCTCCGGAAGGAGGGGAAGAAGAAGTAATGGCCGACAAGCTCGCCATGCAGGCCCGCCGCCGCGCGCGCCTGCGCTACCAGATCAAGCAGAAGGGCGCCGGTCGCCCGCGGCTGAGCGTGTTCCGCTCGGGCCGGCACATCTATGCCCAGGTGATCGACGACACGGCCGGCCGCACGGTCGCCGCGGCGTCGTCGCTGGAGAAGGACATGCGCGGCGCGCTGAAGACCGGGGCCGACAAGGCCGCGGCCGAGGCCGTGGGCAAGGCGGTGGCCGAGCGCGCGCTGGCCGCGGGCGTCACGGCCGTGGTCTTCGACCGCGGGCCGTTCCTGTACCATGGCCGCGTGAAGGCGCTGGCCGATGCCGCCCGTGAGGGCGGTCTGAGCTTCTGACGCGGGGGACGACGAGCATGGCACGTGAACCGCGCAGCGGCGGCGACAACAACGAGAACCGGGGGCGCGGCCGTGGCCGCGACCGCGACCAGAACCGCAACCAGCCCGAGCGCGAGCAGGGCGATGAGCTCCAGGACAAGCTGGTCACCATCAACCGCGTGGCCAAGGTGGTGAAGGGCGGCCGTCGCTTCTCCTTCGCCGCCCTGGTGGTGGTGGGCGACCAGAAGGGGCGCGTCGGCTGGGGTTCCGGCAAGGCGCGCGAGGTGCCGGAGGCCATCCGCAAGGCGACGGAGCGTGCCAAGAAGGGCATGATCCGCGTGCCGATGCGCGAGGGCCGGACCCTGCACCACGACGTGGTCGGCGAGTTCGGCGCCGGCCGCGTGATCCTGCGCGCGGCCCCGGCGGGCACCGGCATCATCGCCGGCGGGCCGATGCGTGCCGTGTTTGAGACGCTGGGCATGGGCGACGTGGTGGCGAAGTGCACCGGCTCGACCAACCCGCACAACATGGTGAAGGCGACCTTCGCGGCGCTGTCCGGCGCGGCCAGCCCGCGCTCGGTGGCCAACCGCCGCGGCAAGAAGGTCTCGGACCTGGTCGGGCCGCGCAAGGACAGCGCCGAGCCGGCCGCGGAGGCTGCGAATGTCTGACGCGACGAAGAAGACCGTGAAGGTCACCCAGGTGTCCAGCGGGTTTGGGCGCAAGCCCGGCCAGCAGGACACGCTGAAGGGCCTGGGCCTGAACAAGATCGGCCGGTCGCGCGAACTGGAGGACACCCCCGCCGTGCGCGGGATGATCCGCAAGGTCGCGCACCTGGTGAAGGTGGACTGAGATGAAGCTCAACGAACTGCGCGACAACGAGGGCGCCCGCCCGAAGTTCAAGCGCATCGGCCGCGGCATCGGCTCCGGCAAGGGCAAGACCGGCGGGCGCGGCGTGAAGGGCCAGAAGGCCCGCACCGGCGTGTCGCTGAACGGCTTCGAGGGCGGCCAGCTCCCGATCTACCGGCGCCTGCCCAAGCGCGGCTTCAAGAACATCTTCCGCGTGGCCTACGCGCCGCTGAACATCGGCGCGCTGGACACGGCGATCACCGAGGGCCGCATCCCGGCCGAGGGCGAGATCACCGAGGAGATGCTGGTGGCCGCGGGTCTGGTGCGTTCGGGCGCCAAGTATGTCGGCGGCGTCAGCCTGCTGGCGCGCGGCGAGATCACCCGGGCGGTGCGCATCACCGTGTCCCGCGCCTCCGCCGCCGCGAAGGCGGCGGTCGAGGCTGCGGGCGGCACCGTGACGCTGCCGGCCGAGGCGGCCCAGGCCTCCGAGTGAGCGCGGGCGCCGTGCACGGCGCGCGCCGATAGGTTAAAGGCGACGGCGCCTGCGGATTCTCCCCGCTGGCGCCGTTCGCGTGAATTGGGGATATGCCTATGGCTTCGGCCACCGACCAGCTTGCCGGCTCGATGAATCTCGGGGTGCTCGCGAAGGCCACCGAGCTGAAGAAGCGCATCTGGTTCACCCTCGGCGCGCTGATCGTCTACCGCATCGGCACCTACGTGCCGGTGCCCGGCGTGGACGCGGCGGTGATGGGCGAGATGCTGCGCCAGCACGGCGGCGGCATCCTGGGCATGTTCGACATGTTCACCGGCGGCGCGCTGGGGCGGATGACCGTGCTGGCGCTCAACATCATGCCCTACATCAGCGCCTCCATCATCGTGCAGCTGATGACGGCGGCCATCCCGTCGTGGGAGGCTCTGAAGAAGGAGGGCGAGTCAGGCCGCAAGAAGCTGAACCAGTACACGCGCTACCTGACGCTGGTCATCGCCATCGTGCAGGCCTACGGCATCGCCGTGGGGCTGGAGGGCATCCGCGGCGCCGCCGGCGCGGCCGTGGCGGACCCGGGGGCGTTCTTCCGCGTCTCCTGCGTGATCACGCTGGTCGGCGGCACCATGTTCCTGATGTGGTTGGGCGAGCAGATCACTGCGCGCGGCGTGGGCAACGGCATCAGCCTGATCATCTTCGCGGGCATCGTCGCCAACCTGCCTTCGGCCCTGGTCAGCACGCTGGAGCTGGGCCGGACCGGCGCCCTGTCCACCTTCTTCATCATCTTCTTCCTGCTGGCCGCCCTGCTGACCATCGCGCTGGTGGTGTTCTTCGAGCGCGCGCAGCGCCGCATCCCGGTGCAATACCCCAAGCGCCAGGTGGGCAACCGCATGTTCGGCGGCGAGGCGACCCACCTGCCGCTGAAGCTGAACACCGCGGGCGTGATCCCGCCGATCTTCGCTTCATCCCTGTTGCTGCTGCCGGCCACCATCTCGGGCTTCTCGGCGGACCGCACGGCGGACACCTGGCTGACCACGATGGCCAACCTGCTGGCGCATGGGCAGCCGCTCTACATCGCGCTCTACATGGCGCTGATCGTGTTCTTCGCCTTCTTCTACACGGCCGTGGTGTTCAACCCGGCCGAGACGGCGGACAACCTGAAGAAGTATGGCGGCTTCGTGCCCGGCATCCGGCCTGGCCAGAACACCGCCGACTACTTCGACCGGGTGCTGACGCGCCTCACCGTGGTGGGCGCGGCCTATCTGTGCTTGGTCTGCATCATCCCGGAGATCCTGATCAGCAACTACGGCGTGCCGTTCTATTTCGGCGGCACGTCCCTGCTGATCATCGTGACGGTGACGATGGACACGGTGGCGCAGATCCAGTCCCATCTCTTCGCGCACCAGTACGAGGGCCTCATCAAGAAGGCCCGGCTGGGCGGGCGCGGGCCGCGGCCCCGCTGACGCGCCGCAATGCGAGGAGAGACGAAGCGATGAACCTGATCCTGCTGGGCCCGCCGGGAGCGGGGAAGGGCACCCAGGCCAAGCGGCTGGAGGAGCGCTTCGGCCTGGTGCAGGTCTCGACCGGGGACATGCTGCGCGCCGAGGTCAAGGCCGGCACCGAGGTCGGCCGGCAGGCCAAGGCCATCATGGAAAGCGGCGCCCTGGTGCCGGACCAGATCATCATCGCCATGCTGGCGGCGCGGGTGGCCCAGCCCGATGCGGCGCGCGGCTTCATCCTGGATGGCTTCCCGCGCACCGTGCCCCAGGCCGAGGCGCTGGACGGCATGCTGAAGGACAAGGGCCTGCGGCTCGACCACGTGATCGAGCTGCGGGTGGACGACGCCGCGCTGGTGCGGCGCATCTCCGGCCGCTTCACCTGCGCGCGCTGCGGCGAGGGCTACCACGACGAGTTCAAGGCGCCGCGCCAGGTGGGCGTCTGCGACGTGTGCGGCAGCGCCGAGTTCAGCCGCCGCGCCGATGACAAGGCGGAGACGGTGGGCGCGCGGCTGGCGGCCTATCATGCCCAGACGGCGCCGCTGCTGCCTTACTACGCCGCGCAGGGGAAGCTGCGGGCGGTGGACGGCATGGCGGACATGTCGGAGGTGACGGAGGAATTGAACCGGATTCTGGCTCAGCCCGCTTGACGGGTGGGGGATTCGGGGCGTAAGTCCCGCCCTCTCGCGGGCGGGGCGTGCCGGGTGCGGCTGCCTTCGGCCGCGTTCGGCTTTGGATCATAGAGGATGGGCCGGCTGTTCCGGCCCCGGGTTTCGGGCCGCAGGGCCCTGAGGAGCTGAGACGTGGCGCGCATCGCTGGCGTGAACATCCCCCCCAACAAGCGGGTCGAAATCTCGCTGCGCTACATCTACGGCATCGGGCCGATGAACGCGAAGCAGATCTGCGACAAGGTGGGCATCCCGGCCGAGCGCCGCGTGAACCAGCTCACCGACGACGAGATCATGAAGCTGCGTGAGCTGATCGACCGCGACTACCGCGTCGAGGGCGACCTGCGCCGCGAGACGGCAATGAACATCAAGCGGCTGATGGACATGGCCTGCTACCGCGGCCTTCGGCACCGCCGCGGCCTGCCGGTGCGCGGCCAGCGCACGCACACGAACGCCCGCACCCGCAAGGGCAAGGCCGTGCCGGTGGCCGGCAAGAAGAAGGTGACCAAGTAAGATGGCCCGCTCCCCCGCCTCCTCCCGCCCCAAGAAGAAGGAGCGGAAGAACATCTCCTCGGGCGTGGCGCACGTCCTGTCCACCTTCAACAACACCATCATCACCATCACCGACGCCCAGGGCAACGCCATCGCCTGGTCCTCCTCGGGCACCAAGGGCTTCAAGGGCTCGCGCAAGTCCACGCCCTACGCCGCCCAGGTGGCGGCGGAGGACGCGGGCATGAAGGCGCGCGACCACGGGATGGAGACGCTCGAGGTCGAGGTCTCGGGCCCTGGCTCGGGCCGCGAGTCGGCGCTGCGCGCCCTGCAGTCGGTGGGCTTCCACGTGACCGCAATCCGCGACGTGACGCCCATCCCGCACAATGGCTGCCGCCCGCGCAAGCGCCGGCGCGTCTGAACTTCCCAGGGGGACACCGAGAGTGCTCGAACGCAACTGGGAAAGCCTGATCAAGCCGGAGAAGCCGCGCGTCGACTCCGTCAGCGCGGATGGCCGGGCGGCGGAGCTGGTGGTGGAGCCGCTGGAGCGCGGCTTCGGCATGACGCTGGGCAACGCCCTGCGCCGGGTGCTGCTCTCCTCCCTCCAGGGTGCCGCCGTCACCGGCGTGAAGATCGACGGCGTGCTGCATGAATTCAGCACGCTGACCGGCGCGCGGGAGGATGTCACCGACATCATCCTGAACCTCAAGCAGCTGGCCATCCGCTACGAGGGCGAGGGCGCCAAGCGCCTGATGCTGACGGCGACCGGCCCCGGCGAGGTGAAGGCGGCCGACATCCAGGTGACCGGCGACATCGAGATCGCCAACCCGGACCTGCTGATCTGCACGCTGGACGAGGGCGCCAAGCTCTCCATGGAGCTGACGGTCGAGGGTGGCCGCGGCTACGTGCCCGCGAGCGAGAACCGCAAGGAAGACAGCCCGATCGGCCTGATCCCGATCGACGCCATCTTCTCGCCGGTGCGCAAGGTGGCCTACCGCGTGGAGCCGACCCGCGTGGGCCAGCGCACCGACTTCGACAAGCTGGTGATGCAGGTCGAGACGGACGGCACCGTGGCGCCGGAGGACGCGGTAGCGCTGGCCGCGCGCATCCTGACGCACCACCTGGGCATCTTCATCACCTTCGAGGAGCCGCGCGAGATGCGCGGGGCGGTGGAGGTGCAGGACGACCTGCCGTTCAACCGCAACCTGCTGCGCAAGGTGGACGAGCTGGAGCTGTCGGTCCGTTCGGCGAACTGCCTGAAGAACGACAACATCGTCTACATCGGCGACCTGGTGCAGAAGACCGAGCAGGAGATGCTCCGCACGCCGAACTTCGGCCGCAAGTCGCTGAACGAGATCAAGGAGGTCCTCGCCTCCATGGGCCTCAGCCTGGGGATGCCCGTCTCCGGCTGGCCGCCCGAGAACATCGAGGACCTCGCCAAGAAGGCCGAAGAGCCGTTCTGACCACCTCGGGCCAGCGGGCCCCATCGGAGTAGAGAACTATGCGTCACGGAATGGCCCGCCGGAAGCTGGGCGTCACCTCCGCCCACCGGGTCAGCATGCTGCGCAACATGGCGACCAGCCTGCTGAAGCACGAGCAGATCACCACCACCCTGCCCAAGGCGAAGGAGCTGCGCCCGTATGTCGAGCGCATCATCACCCTGGGCAAGCGCGGCGGCCTGCACGCCCGCCGGCAGGTGATGGCGCAGGTGCGCGACGAGAAGGTCGTGTCCAAGCTGTTCGACACGCTGGCCCCGCGCTACGCCGCGCGCGCCGGCGGCTACACCCGCGTGCTGAAGGCTGGCCACCGCTACGGCGACATGGCCGCCATGGCCGTGATCGAGCTGATGGACCGCGACGTGGCCGCCAAGGGCCAGGACAGCGGCCCGAAGCCCGAGGTGGCCGAGGAGCAGGAAGCGGCCTGACCCCTCGCGGGTCCGGCGAAGCAGGGCGGCTCCCGGTGACGGGGCCGCCCTTTTTCATGCCCAGCGCATCAGCGCCGCCACCTCCGGGTTGAAGCGCTCCACTGGGGCGCGCAGCGCCTCCGGCCAGGCGGCGGCGCGCGGCGGGATGAACAGCGAGGGGCGGTTGCCGTCCCACAGGCTCAGCGCCAGGCGCTCCGTGCGCGGCTGGAAGGCCAGGAAGACGTGGCCCTCGCCATGGGCATGGCCGGACAGCCAGCCTTCCTCCCAGGCCACGCCGGGGCCGGCGCCACGCAGCGCCGCGCTCAGCAGGCGCTGGCGGCCGCCGGAGGCCGGGCGCAGCAGGGCCGCCACCGCGGGATGAACCGCCAGGGTCAGCACCGGCTGGCCGGGCAGGGCGGCGAATTCCTCCGGCAGCGGTGCCGCCGCCAGCAGCAGCGGGGCGGCCAGCAGCAGGCCGCGCCTAGTCAATGCGGATGTTCGCCTCGCGCACCAGCGCAGCCATGGCGGCGCGGCCCTCGGCCACGAAGCGCGCGAAGGCGGCCGGGTCGCTGCCCACCGGCACGGCTGCCAGCTGGGCCAGGCGGCCCTGCACCTCCGGCTCGGCCAGGGTGGCGGCGAGCGCGGCGTGGATCTGCGCCAGCAATGGCGCGGGGGTGGCGGCGGGGGCGAAAAGGGCCGCCCATTCGGACAGCTCGATGCCCGGCGTGCCGGCCTCTGCGAAGGTCGGCACCTCCGGGCGCAGCGGCACGCGGGCGGCGTTGGAGACGGCCAGGAACCGCGCGCGGCCGCTGTCCACGATGGGGCCGGCGGAGAGCATGGTGATGAAGCAGGCGTCCAGCGCGCCGGCCGCCAGGTCGCGCGCCGCATCGGCGCCGCCGCGGTAGGGCACGTGGGTCACCTCGATGCCGGCGGCGCGGGAGAACTGCACCAGCCCCAGGTGGCCGGCGGTGGCGTTGCCCTGGGTGCCGACGTTCAGCACCTGCCGCCGCGCCAGGGCGATGAACTCCGCCACGCTGCGCGCCGGCAGGTCGGCCTTCACCGCCAGCACCTGCGGGAAGGTGACGGCCAGCGAGATGGGGGCGAAGGCGGTGGCGTAGTCGAAGGCCAGGCCGCGCAGCAGCGTGGGATTCACGAGGTGCGAGGAGGCATCCATCAGCAGGGTGTGGCCGTCGGGTGCGCTGCGTGCCACCTCGCCGCCGCCCAGGCTGCCGCCGGCGCCGGTGCGGTTCTCCACCACCACCGGCTGGCCCAGGCGCTGCGCCAGGCCGGGCGTCAGGGCGCGGGTGGCGCTGTCCGCCGCGCCGCCGGCGGCGAAGGGGACGACGACGCGGATGGGGCGGGTGAAGCCCTGGGCCAGCGCCGGGCTGGCGAGCAGGGGCAGGGCGAGGAGGGTGCGGCGCTGCATGGCGCGGCACACTTCGCCCGCCGGGCCGCCGCGTCAAGTCTGACGGCTTCGACATGAAGCCTCCCGCGCGCCTCCATCGCGGGCGGGCAGGATGGGGCGAACCAACCGCACGGAGCTTCCGATGACCCGTTCCCCCACCCGCCTCGCCGCCGCCCTGCTGGCCGGCACCGCGCTGGGCGGCCTCGCCACCTTCTGGCAGGGCGGGCTGCACGCCCAGCCCCAGGCGCCCGCCGCCATCACCCGCGCCCTGGCGCCCCAGGCCGGCTTCGCCGACCTGGTGCAGCAGGTGCAGCCCGCCGTGGTGTCCATCCAGGTCACGGGGCGCGCCCAGGCCGAGGGGCCGATGGGCCCGGCCCGCGCCGTGCGCGGCCTGGGCAGCGGCTTCGTGATGGACGCCGAGGGCCACGTGGTCACCAACGCCCACGTGGTGGCCAACGCCCAGCAGGTGCGCGTGACCCTGGCCGACGGGCGGGAGCTGCCGGCGCGCCTGCTCGGCACCGACCCGCGCACCGACCTGGCGCTGCTGAAGGTGGAGGCCGGCGCGCCGCTGCCCTTCCTGCGCTTCGGCGACAGCGACGCGGTGCGGGTGGGCGACTGGGTGGTGGCGGTGGGCAGCCCCTTCGGGCTGAACGCCACCGTGACCGCCGGCATCCTGTCGGCCCGCGGCCGGGAAATCGGCCAGGGCCCCTATGACGACTTCCTGCAGGTGGACGCGCCGATCAACAGCGGCAACTCGGGCGGGCCGCTCTTCGCGCAGGATGGCAGCGTGGTGGGGGTGAACACCGCCATCTACTCGCCCACCGGCGGGTCGGTGGGCATCGGCTTCGCCATCCCCTCGCGCATCGTGCAGCAGGTCGCGGCGCAGCTGAAGGCGCAGGGCCGGGTGGACCGCGGCTTCCTGGGCGTCACCACGCAGCCGATGAGCGCGGCGCTGGCCACCGCGCTGGGCCTGCCCGACGCGCAGGGCGCCCTGGTGGCGGAAGTCGGCGCCGGCACGCCGGCCGCGCGCGGCGGGCTGCGCGCGGGCGACGTGGTGCTGGCGGTGGGCGGGCAGCGCGTGCGCGACCCGCGTGCCCTGGCCCGCCAGGTGGCCGAGGTCCCGGCCGGGCAGGACGCCCGCCTGACCGTGCGCCGCAACGGCGCCGAGCAGGAGGTGGTGGTGCGCCTGGGCGAGATGCCCGACGCCCGTGTGGTCAATGCCCGCGCCGAGGCGCGCGAGGGCACCGCCCAGCGCGCCCCGCTGGGGCTGGCCCTGGCGCCGTCGCCCAAGGGCGAGGGCGCGGTGGTGGCGCAGCTGCGCCCCGGCTCGCCCGCCGCGGAGGCCGGGCTGCGGCCGGGCGACGTCATCCTGGAGGTGGCGGGCCGGCCCGTCGCCTCGCCGGAGGCGGCGGTGCAGGCGCTGCGCGGCGCCGGCGGCCCGGTGGCGCTGCGGGTGCAGCGCGAGGGGCAGTCGCTGTTCCTGGCGCTGACCCCCGCGGCCTGACGGGCGGCCGGTCAGCCCGCCGGCTTGGCCGGCAGCCGGCTGAACAGGTGGTTGCGCCAGGCCGGCGGCAGCGCCCCGGCCAGGCGCGCCCCGAGGTAGAGCGGCCAGGGAAAGGCCACCCGCAGCCTGCCCTGGCCGATGCCGCGCAGGATGCGGCGCGCCGCGTCGTCGGGCTCCATCAGCAGGGGCATGGGGAAGGGGTTGCGCGCCGTCATCGGCGTGCGGACGTAGCCGGGGCAGATGGCGTGCAGCCGGATGCCGCGGCGGCGCTCGGTGGCGTCGGTCGCCTCGGCCCAGCGCTGCACCGCCGCCTTGGATGCGCCATAGGCCGGCGCGCCCGGCAGCGCCACGAAGGCGGCCAGCGAGGCCACCACCGCCACCCGCCCGCGCAGCCCGTCCGGTCCCGGCGCCTGCTCCGCCATGGCGGCGATGGCGGGCAGGGCGGTGTTCAGCACCCCGGTCACGTTGGTGGCGAAGACGGCGCGGGCCTGTTCCGGCGGCTCGGTGGCGGTGCCGGTGCCGGCGCTGATGCCGGCGTTGCAGATGGCCAGGCGGATGTCGCCGCAGCCCTGCACCCAGGCGGCCATGGCGGCGGGATCCGTCACGTCCTGCACCGATTCCGTCACGCGGGCGCCGCGGGCGCGGCAGTCGGCGGCCACCGCAGCCAGGCGCGGCGCATCGCGCCCGCCCAGGTGCAGCACGGCTCCGGGCGCGGCGCAGGCCCGCGCCAGGGCGGCGCCGAGGCCGGATGAGGCGCCGGTGATGAGCGTGGCCATGCTGGACTCCCTGGAGCGGGCGCGGGAAACAGCGCCCATGGCGCTTTCCAGCATGACGGGCTTCGCGCGCGAAGCCGGCACCCTGCCCGACGGCACCCCCTGGGCCTGGGAGCTGCGCTCGGTGAACGGGCGGGACCTGTCGCTGCGCTTCCGCACGCCGGCGGGGATGGAGGCGCTGGAGGCCGCCGCGCGCGAGGAGGCGGGCAAGGCGCTGCGGCGCGGCAACATCCACGCCGCCCTGGCGCTGGCGCGCGAAACCCGCCCCGTGCTGCGCCCGGACCCCGAGGCGCTGGAGCGCGCGGTGGCGATGGCGCGGGAGCTGGCGCTGCGCCTGGGCAGCCCGCCGCCGCGCGCCGAGGCGCTGCTGGCCCTGCCCGGGGTGATGCGCGCCGAGGCCGCCGAGCCCGACCCGGCCGAGGAGGAGGCCCGCCGCCTCGCCCTGCTGGGTGGCTTCCGCCGCGCCGCCGCTGCCCTGGCCGCCAGCCGGCGCGAGGAGGGGGGGCGGCTGCACGCGGTGCTGGAGGGGCTGCTGGACGAGGTCGCCGCCCTGGCCGCCGCCGCCCGCGCCGAGGCCGCCGCGCAGCCCCAGGCCCAGGCGGCGCGGCTGCGCGAATCGCTGGCCCGGCTGCTGGGCGGCGACAGCCGCATCCCCGAGGAACGCCTGGCGCAGGAGGTCGCGCTGCTGGCCGCGCGCAGCGACGTGCGGGAGGAGCTGGACCGGCTGGACAGCCACGTCGCCGCCGCCCGCGCCCTGCTGGCGCAGGGCCGCGAGGTGGGGCGCAAGCTGGACTTCCTGTGCCAGGAATTCGTACGCGAGGCGAACACCCTCTGCTCCAAGAGCGCGAGCGCGGAGCTGACGCGGCTGGGGCTGGAGCTGAAGGCGGCGGTGGAGCGGCTGAAGGAGCAGGCGGCCAATGTCGAGTGAGGCGCGCCGCGGCGTCTGCCTGGTGCTGGCCGCCGCGCCCGGCGGCGGCAAGACCAGCGTCTCCCGCGCGCTGCTGGAAAGCGAGCCGGAGCTGACGCTGAGCATCAGCGCCACCACCCGCCCGCCGCGCCCCGGCGAGCAGGAAGGCGTGCACTACTTCTTCCGCAGCCCGGAGGAGTTCGCGGCCATGGCCGAGCGGGGAGAATTGCTTGAGCACGCCCGCTTCCTGGACCGCGCCTACGGCACGCCGCGCGCCCCGGTGGAAGCGGCGCTGGCCGCCGGGCGGGACGTGCTGTTCGACATCGAGTGGCAGGGCCACCGCCAGCTGAAGGAGAAGATGCCGCAGGACGTGGTGGGCATCTTCCTGCTGCCGCCCTCCATGGCCGAGCTGGAGCGCCGCCTGCGCGGCCGCGCCACCGAGGCGGAGGAGGAGATCCGCCGCCGCATGGAGGCCTCCCGCGAGGAGATGCGGCACTGGGACGAGTTCGACCACGTGCTGGTGAACGCCGACTTCGCCGCCTGCGTGGCCGAGGCGCGGGCGGTGCTGCACGCCGCGCGCACCCACCGCACGCGCCAGCCGGGGCTGGCCGCGCTGGTGCGCAGCCTGCTGGGATGACCGCGCTGGGGACCGTGCTGGCCATCGCCGCGCCGGTCTTCCTGGTGATCGGCGCGGGCTACCTGGCGGCGGCGCGGGGGCTGGTGGACCCGGCGGGCTTCCGCGGCCTGAACGCCTTCGCCTTCAACCTGGCGGCGCCGGCGCTGCTGTTCGCCGGGGGCACCGCGGGGCATGCCGGCGGCGGCGGGGCGGCGCTGGCCTTCTTCCTGGGCGCGGCGGCGCTGTACCTGCCCACGCTGCTGCTGGCCCGCCCGCGGCTGGGGCTGGCCCGGGCCGGCACGCTGGCGCTGGACGCCACCTTCGGCAACACGGTGATGATGGGCATCCCCCTGGTGGCGGCCGCCTTCGGGCAGGCGGGGCTGGCGATCCTGGTGGCCATCCTGGCGCTGCATTCCATGGTGATCCTCGGCACGGCCACGGTGGTGGCGGAGGTGGCCGCCCACCCCGGCGCGCGGCCCTGGAGCCTGCTGCGCGCCACGCTGGGCGGGGTGCTGCGCAACCCCATCGTCATGGCTGTGCTGCTGGCGCTGGTGTGGTCCTCCCTCGCGCTGCCGGTGCCGGGGCCGCTGCGGCGCACGCTGGAATTGCTGGGGGCGGCGGCGCCGCCGGTCAGCCTGTTCTGCCTCGGCGGCTCGCTGGCGGCGTTCCGCGCCACCGGGGCGGCGCGCACCGGGCTGGTGGCGGCGCTGAAGCTGCTGGCCCTGCCGCTGCTGGTCTGGGGGTTCTGCCGCGCGCTGGCCTTGCCGCCGCTGGACACCGCGGTGGCGGTGGTGACGGCCGCCCTGCCCACCGGCGCCAACGCCTTCCTGATGGCCCGCCGCTACGCCACCGGGGCGGAGGAAAGCGGCGCCGCGGTGCTGGTGACCACGGCGCTGGCCATCGGCACGCTGTCCGCCGCGCTGGCCTTCCTCGCGCCGGCGTGACGCGCCGCCGCGCGGGGGTTTGACGCCGCGCGCCGCCGGGCCATGTTGCGCCGCATGATGCTCCGTCGCGCCCTCCTCGCCTCCGCCCTCGCCGCGCCAGCCGCCTCCCGGCCGCTGGGGGCGCAGCCCGCCCGCAACCCGGTCCGCCTCGTGGTGCCCTTCCCGGCGGGCGGGGCGACCGATTCCATCTCGCGCCTCTACGCCCCGGTGCTGGCGGCCAAGCTGGGCGAGCCGGTGGTGATCGAGAACCGCCCCGGCGGCGGCGGCATCCCGGCGGCCGAAGCGGTGACGCGCGCCGCCCCGGACGGGCTGACCCTGCTGTTCACCACCTCCTCCACCCATTCGGTGCAGCCGGCGGTGAACCCGCGCGGCCTGCCCTACGACCCCGAGCGCGACTTCACCCCGCTGGCGCTGATCTGCGGCACGCCCTCCATCGTGCTGATCTCCTCCACCATCCCCGCCACCACGCTGGGCGAGTTCATCGCCTGGGCGCGGCAGCGGCGCGGGCAGGTGAACTACGGCTCCTCCGGCGTCGGCACCGCGCCGCACCTGAACGGCGCCCTGCTGGACGTGCTGGCCGACCTGGGCATGGAGCACGTGCCCTATCGCGGCACCGGGCAGGTCTATGCCGAGATGCGCCGGGGCGAGGTGCACGTGCTGCTCGACAGCCCTTCCACCGCCGCGCCGCACCTGCAATCCGGCGCGGTGCGCGCCGTGGCCGTCACCTGGGCCGAGCGCACGGAGCTGGTGCCCGGCGTGCCCACCACGGCGGAGGCCGGGCTGCCCGGGCTGCTGACCAACACCTGGTTCGGCCTGTTCGGCCCGGCCCGCCTGCCGGCCGAGGTGAAGGCCCGGCTGGACGCCGCCACCCTCGCGGCGGCGCAGGACGCCGAGTTCCGCCAGCGCCTGTTCGCCCTGGGCGCCGAGGCACGGCCGGGCGGGGCGGAGGTGCTGACCCGCACGGCGCGCGAGGAGCGCGAGCGCTGGGCCGGGCTGGTCCAGCAGCTGCGAATCCAGGTTCAGTAGGGCTCGAGCGCGCCTTCCAGCCCTAACGGCGCCGCCAGCGCCTCCAGGCGGCGCTGCACCGCGTCGCCGGAGAACACGCCTGCCCCCTCGTGCAGGCGCAGCACCAGATGGCGCCCGCGGCGCTCCAGTGCGGTTTCCGCCAGCAGCGCGGGCACGCCGCCGCACAGGGTGAAGGCTAGGCGGAAGGCGGCGCCCAGCACCTCGCAGCGGCGGATGGTGGCGGCCGAGAGCAGGCCGCGCGCCACCGCCATGCCGGGCAGCGCGCCTTCGGCGTCGTAGCGCAGCGCCACCGTCAGCCCCAGGAAGGCGCGGGCATGGTGGTCCAGCCCCACCCCGTGCAGCCGCAGCAGGCGCAGCAGGGATTGCTCGGCGCGGTAATCCGGGTGGTCGCGGCTGCCGGTGTCGGCCACCCAGCAGGCGGCCTCGCGCAGGGTGGCGTCCTCGCCCGGCTCGGCCAGCGGGGCGGTCCAGGCCAGCAGGGCAGGGGGCAGGGCGGCGTCGCGGCCCAGGCGGTGGCCCAGCTCCGCGGCGGCGGCCAGCAGCGGGTCCTGCGCGCGCACGGCGGGCGGCAGGCGGTTGGCGTACCAGCCCTCGCGCAGGCCGTTGCCGCTGAACACCACGCGCGCGGCGCCGGAGGCGCGCAGCAGGCGGCGCAGCGCCACGGCGGCGAAGGGCAGGTCCCCCGCGCGCTTGCTCGGCGCCTCGGGCAGCTTCTCCAGGCTGCGGCGCGGGGTGGTCATCACCACGCCGGCCAGGTCGCGCGCCTCCTCGCGGCGGATGGCGTAGTGGTGGACGATGTGCAGCGGGTAGGCGGTCTGGGCCATGTGCATGCGCGCCAGGGCGCGGAAGGTGCCGCCGACCAGGAACAGGTCCTTCAGCGGCTGCGCGCCCAGCCAGGGCACCGACTTCAGCTCCGCCTCCACGATGCTGCGCGCCCGCGCCAGGTCGCCCTCGGCGCGGTCGCACAGGCGGATGGTGCCGATGGGCAGCGACGCCGCCTCGGCGATGCGGCCCTTCTCCAGCCGCACCAGCTCCAGCGAGCCGCCGCCCAGGTCGCCCAGCACGCCGTCGGCCTGCGGCACGCCCAGCAGCAGCCCCTCGGCCGAGAGCCGGCCCTCCTCCTCGCCCGACAGCAGGCGGATGGCGACGCCGGGCATGGCGTCGGCCACGCTGGCGAGGAAATCCGGGCCGTTGGCGGCGTCGCGCGCGGCGGCGGTGGCCACCAGCTCCAGCGGCGTGGCGCCCATGCCGGCGGCCAGGGCGTGGTAGCGGCGCAGCACCGTCAGCGCCTGGGCCGCCGCCATCGGGTTCAGCCGGCCGGTGGCGTGCAGGCCGCGCCCGAGGCCGAGCACCGCCTTCTCGTTGAAGATGACGTGCGGGTTGCGCTCCAGCCCCTCGTAGACCACGAGGCGCACGGAGTTGGAGCCGAGGTCCACGACCCCGAAGCGTTGGCGGGACAAGGGCGTCAGTCCTGGGTGATGCGGTTCTGCCGGCGGCGCGCCGCCGGGCGCGGCGCCCGGTTGAGCGCGGAGCCGCGCCCCGACAGCGAGGGGTTGGTCATGAAGTAGGCATGGGCGCTGAACTGGTTGGGGTCGGGCTCGCGCCGGGCCCAGTGGCCCTCGCTGTCCAGCTCCCAGCTCTGGGCCGCGTCCTGCAGGTTCACCACCATGATCTGGTCCAGCACCTGGGCGTGCACCGTGGGATTCTCCACCGGCACCATGGTCTCCACCCGCCAGTCCATGTTGCGCGCCATCCAGTCGGCGGAGGAGATCCACACCCGCGCCCGGCGCGAGGGCAGGCGGTGCCCGTTGCCGAACACGGCGATGCGCGAGTGCTCCAGGAAGCGGCCGACGATGGACTTCACGCGGATGTTCTCCGACAGACCCGGCACGCCCGGGCGCAGGCAGCAGATGCCGCGCACGATGCACTCCACCCGCACGCCGGCCTGGGAGGCGCGGTAGAGCGCGTCGATCAGGTCGTTGTCCACCAGGGAGTTCATCTTCAGCCAGATCGCCGCCGGCTTGCCCTGGCGGGCGAAGGCGGCCTCCTGCTCGATCAGGGCCATCAGGGTGGGGCGGATGGTCAGCGGGGCGAAGGCCAGCTTCTCCATCGCTTCCGGCCGGGCATAGCCGGTCATGTAGTTGAACAGCTTGGCGGCGTCGCGCGTCAGCGCCGGGTCGGCGGTGAAGAAGCTGAGGTCGGTGTAGATGCGCGCGGTGATGGGGTGGTAGTTGCCGGTGCCGAAATGCGCGTAGGCGCGGATGCCCGCGCCCTCCTTGCGCACCACCAGGCTGACCTTGGCATGGGTCTTCAGCTCCACGAAGCCGTAGACCACCTGCACCCCCGCCGCCTCCAGCTCGCGCGCCAGGGCGATGTTGCGCTCCTCGTCGAAGCGGGCCTTCAGCTCCACCATCGCGGTCACGCTCTTGCCGGCCTCGGCGGCCTCGATCAGCGCGCGGGCGATCGGGCTGTCGCGGCTGGTGCGGTACAGGGTCTGCTTGATGGCGATGACGGCGGGGTCGCGCGCCGCCTGGCGCAGGAACTGCACCACCACGTCGAAGGATTCATAGGGGTGGTGGACGACGATGTCCTTGGCGCGGATGGCGGCGAAGCAGTCGCCGCCGAAATCCAGGATGCGCTCGGGGAAGCGGGGCGTGTAGGGGGTGAACAGCAGGTCGGGCCGGTCCTCCACGATGAGCTGCTTGAGGTCGGTCACGCCCAGCAGCCCGTCGACGGTGAAGATGGCGCGGCGGTCGGTTTCCAGCTCCTCGGCCACGAACTCCACCATGTCGGCGGGCATGCGCGCCTCCACCGCCAGGCGGATGGCGCGGCCCTTGCGCCGGCGCTTCAGCGCGGATTCGTAGGAGCGCACCAGGTCCTCCGCCTCCTCCTCGAACTCCACGTCGGTGTCGCGGATCAGGCGGAACAGGCCGCGCTCGGCAACGATGAAGCCGGGGAACAGGTGATGGAGGTTCAGCGCCACCACGTCCTCCAGCACGGCGAAGCGGATGGTGGGCTCGCCCTCGCGCCCAGTGGGGGATGGAGGCAGGCGCACGAAGCGGTCCACCTGCGGCGGCAGCGGGATCAGCGCGCGCATGGTGCCGCCATCCTCCTCGCGCACCAGCTTCAGCACCATGCAGATCGCCAGGTTCTGCACGAAGGGGAAGGGGTGCGCCGGGTCCACCGCCAGCGGGGTGAGCACGGGGAAGATGCGCTCTTGGAAATGCGTCTCCAGCCAGGCGATGTCCGGCTCGTCCAGCTCGTCGGCCTCCAGCGCCGCCAGCCCGGCCTCGCGCAGCAGGGCGCGCAGGGTCGTCCAGGCCTGCTGCTGCCGGCCGATGAGCGTGCCGCCGCGCGCCTGGATGGCGGCGAGCTGCTGGGTGGGCGTCAGCCCGTCGGGCGAGAGGGTGGTGACGCCCTCGCGCTCCTGCCCGACCAGACCGGCGACGCGCACGGAGTAGAACTCGTCGAGGTTGGAGCCGGAGATGGCGACGAAGCGCAGCCGCTCCAGCAGCGGGTGCTGCGGGTTGGCCGCTTCCTCCAGCACGCGGGTGTTGAAGTCCAGCCAGGAAAGCTCCCGGTTGAAGAAGCGGTCCGGCGCCATCGCGGCGGGGAAGGGGACGAGCTCGGCCTGGGACATGGGCAGGAGCCTACAGCAGCCGCGGCGCCTCCGGCAGCGGGGCCTCGGCCTCCGTCATCGAAGCGTCATCGGCCAGCAGCGGCGCCAGGGCGGCCTGGGCGACGGCGCGCGTCAGCCGCCCCGCCGCCAGCGAGGCGCGGTCCAGCCGGGCCGCGGCCTCGGCCACGGTGGCGGCGTCGCGCGGCAGGCGGCGGCGCAGCTGGGCCAGCAGGGCGGGGTCGAGCTGGAGCTGCCGCTCGCTGAGCTGCTTGGCCCACAGCGCGCCCAGCAGCGCCTCCGACGGCTCCTCCAGCACGGCCAGGCCCGCGGCGGCGAGGCGCGAGCGCAGGTCGGGCAGCGCCACGCGCCACCGCGCCGGCGGGTGGGGGGCGGCCATCAGCACCGGCACGCCGGCCTCCAGGCAGGCGTTCAGCAGGTGGAACAGGGCGGCTTCCTCGCCCGGCAGGTCGGCCTCGTCCAGCGCGATGCCGCGGGCGGGCGCGCGGGGCACGCCGCGCAGGGCGCGGGCGTCCTCCAGCGCCCAGCCGCGGCGCTGGGCGGCGGCGTGCAGCAGGTGGGTCTTGCCGGTGCCGGGCGGGCCGGCCAGCACCAGCCGGCTATTGGGCCAGCGCGACGGCTCCTCCAGCCAGCGCAGCGCGGCGGCGTTGGAGGCGTCGGGGATGAACTCCTCCGCCCGGAAGGCCGGCGGGCGGAACAGCGGAAGGGCGAGCTGCGACATCGGCGGGGCGCGCGGCGTCAGCGCGGCGGGTCGAGGTAGAGGGGGCTTTCCAGGTAGCGGCGCAGGAAGAACCGCGCCAGCACCCCCACCGCCGCGGCGATGGGCACCGCCAGCAGCACGCCCAGGAAGCCGAAGATGACGCCCCCGGCGAACAGCGCGAAGATGACCCACACCGCGTGCAGCTCCACCCGGTCGCCCAGCAGGCGGGGGTAGATCACGTACCCCTCCACCGTCTGCCCCACCACGAACACCAGGCAGACCAGCAGGATGCCGGCCCCGGTGCCCCATTGCCCGATGGCCAGCAGCACCGCGATGGCGAAGCCGGTGAAGGAGCCGACATAGGGAATGAAGGACAGGATGCCCGCCATCAGCCCCACGATCAGCCCCAGTTCCAGCCCGATGGCGGAAAGCCCGGCGGCGTAGAACACGCCGAGGATGACGCAGCACAGCAGCTGGCCGCGCAGCCAGGCCGACATCACGCGGTCCATGTCGCGCCCCAGCTGGCGCAGCGTGGCGGCGGAGCGGCGGGGCAGCCAGGATTCCAGCCGCGCCAGCAGCCTGGGCCAGTCGCGCAGCAGGTAGAAGGTCACCACCGGCGTCACGATGGCCAGGGTGAACACGTTGAACAGCGCGAAGCCGCCGCCGATCAGCCGCGTCGCCGCGGTGCCGAGCCAGGAGACCATCGCCCCGGCCTGGCCGATGATCAGCTCCCGCAGGCGGGCGTCCACCACCTCCGGTCCGGCCTGCTCCTCCAGGGTCAGCAGGAACTCGCGCAGCTTGCCGCCGATGGTGGCGATGTAGCCGGGCAGGCGGGCCAGCAGCACGCCGATCTGCGACAGCACCAGCGGGTAGAGCAGCAGCACGCCCAGCAGCCCGGCGGCGAGGATCAGCAGCACCAGCAGCCCGGCCGCCAGCCCGCGCGGGATGCCGATGCGCGCCATGCGCGTGGCCACGGGGTCGAGGAAGTAGGCCAGCACCAGCGCCAGCACGAAGGGGGTGAGGATGGCGCTGAACAGCCACAGCGACAGCAGCAGCGCGCCCACCACGCCGCCCAGCAGCAGGGCGCGCTGCCGCGGCGTGGCGTGGCGCGGCTGCGGCCGGCCGCGGCCCGGGGCGGGGTCCGTCACCGGCGGGTGGCCCTGGCGGCGGCGCGGGCATAGGCCAGCAGCGAGAGCACGGTGGTGACCGCTACCAGGACCTGCGCCGGGGCCAGCGCCCAGGCCAGGGCCGGCACCCAGCCGTGCACGAACAGCGCCAGCGCCGCCAGGGCGATCTGCGCGAAGGTGTTGAGCTTGGAGACGCGCAGCGGCGCGATCTCCGGCCGCTGGCCGCGCGCCCACAGCAGGCCGATGCCGCCCAGGATCAGCACCTCGCGCAGCACCACCAGCAGCGCAAGCCAGCCCGCCACCAGCCCCATCAGCGCCAGGGTGACGAAGACGCAGACCAGCAGCGCCTTGTCGGCCAGCGGGTCCAGCATGGCGCCGAGCGGGGAGCGCGCGTCCAGCACCCGCGCCAGCCAGCCGTCCAGCGCGTCCGACAGCCCGGCCAGCAGGAAGCACAGGAAGGCGAGGTCCAGCCGCTGCTGCAGCATCAGCCAGACCGTCGCCGGCACCAGCACCAGCCGGCCCAGCGTGATGAGGTTGGGCAGCAGCGCGAGCCGCCGCCCGGGCGGGGGGTCAGCGCCCGCCGGCAAGGCCGACGCGCCAGGCCGGGCCGGCGCCGTCCACCCAGATGCCCGAGTCCATCAAGGCGGACTGCGCCTCGCCGGGCTGGGAGCGGAGCGACAGGCGCAGGCGCGCGGCGTCCATGGAGATGGCCTCCAGCTGCATTCCGGCCACGGCGGGGTTGGCCAGCAGGCGGCGCCGCAGCTCCAGCCATTCCGCTAGGCCGCCGGCGAAGCTGGTGGTGGCCGCGATGGAGGCGACCGCGGCGGCGGGCGCCGAACCCGTCGCGGGGTCGGCGGCGCGGGACGGCGGCGGCACCTGGCCGGGCAGGGCGGCGATGCCCGGCGCGCGCGTCAGCCCCGCCGTGCCGGAGGCGAACTGCACCGTCAGCCGCCCGACATAGCGCGTGGGCGTGGTGCGCTCGCTCTCGACGATGATGGCGCTGACCATGGATTCGAGCTGCGAATCGGAGGGGTTCTGCGTGGAGCCGGTGGCCGCGGCCAGGCGCTGCCAGGCGGCGCGGCGGGCGGCGGCGAAGGCGCGCTCGCGCGCCTGCACGGCGTTGTCCGCCGTCGCCTCGGCGGGGATGCCACGCTGGACAAGGGGGTTGTCCTGTCCCCATGCAGGGGGGCACAAGGCGGCGAGGAGAAGGCAGGCGAGCAGGGCAACGCGGCGGGTGAGAATCGTCATCGTCGGGTTCCCCATCATCTCCCCTCCCCCAACGCCATACCGCATCGGAGGCTTCCCTGACCAGTTCCGGCAAGAATGGCCTGACCTACGCCGAGGCCGGCGTGGACATCGAGGCCGGCGACGCCCTGGTGGAGCGCATCAAGCCGCACGCGAAGGCGACGGACCGGCCGGGCACCATGGGGGGCTTGGGTGGCTTCGGCGCGCTGTTCGACCTCAAGGCGGCCGGCTTCACCGACCCCGTGCTGGTCAGCAGCACGGATGGCGTGGGCACCAAGCTGCGCCTGGCCATCGAGGCCGGCGCGCATGACACGGTCGGCGTGGACCTGGTGGCGATGTGCGTGAACGACCTGGTGGTGCAGGGCGCCGAGCCGCTGTTCTTCCTGGACTACTTCGCCACCGGCAAGCTGGAGGTGGAGCAGGCCGCCCGCGTGGTGGCCGGCATCGCCCGCGGCTGCGCCGAATCCGGCTGCGCCCTGGTGGGCGGCGAGACCGCCGAGATGCCCGGCATGTACGGGGGCGGCGACTACGACCTGGCCGGCTTCGCCGTCGGCGCGGCGGAGCGCGGCGCCCTGCTGCCGAAGCAGGTGCAGGCGGGCGACGCGCTGGTGGGCATCGCCTCCTCCGGCGTGCATTCCAACGGCTTCTCCCTGGTGCGGCGCGTGCTGGCCCATGCGGGGGCGGCGCTGGACGCCCCGGCGCCCTTCGCGGAAGGGCAGACGCTCGCCGAGGCGCTGCTGGCGCCCACGCGGCTCTACGTGAAGCCGGTGCTGGCGCTGCACCGGGCGGGGCTGGTGCAGGCCGCCGCCCACATCACCGGTGGCGGGCTGCCCGGCAACCTGCCGCGCGTGCTGCCGAAGGGGATGCGCGCGGTGGTGCAGGGCGGCTCCTGGCCGGTGCCGCCGGTGTTCCGCTGGCTGGCCCAGGCGGGCGGCGTGGAGGAGGCGGAGATGCTGCGCGTGTTCAACTGCGGCATCGGCATGGTGCTGGCGGTGCGCGAGGAGGACGTGCCCGCCGCGATCATCGCCCTGCAATCCGCCGGGCAGGAGGCCTGGCGCATCGGCCGGCTGGAGGAAGGCGAGCCCGGGGTGGAGATGGCCGGGAGCATCTGGGGATGAAGCCGCGCGTCGGCGTGCTGATCTCCGGCCGCGGCTCCAACATGGCGGCCCTGCTGGCGGCGGCGCGCCTGCCGGACTACCCGGCCGACGTGGCGCTGGTGGTGGCCAACCGCGCCGATGCCGGGGGGCTGGAACTGGCGCGTGCCGCCGGGGTGCCCACCGTCGTGGTGCCCAGCAAGGGCCGCCCCCGCGACGCCTTCGAGGCGGATCTGCAGGCGGCGCTGGAGGGCGCGGGGGTGCGGCTGGTGGCGCTGGCCGGCTTCATGCGCGTGCTGTCGGCGGGCTTCACCCGCGCCTGGGAGGGACGGATGGTCAACATCCACCCCTCGCTGCTGCCCAGCTTCCCGGGGCTGGACACCCACGCCCGCGCCCTGGCCGCCGGGGTGCGGCTGCATGGCTGCACCGTGCACTTCGTCACCCCCGGGGTGGATGAGGGGCCGATCATCGCCCAGGCGGCGGTGCCGGTGCTGGAGGGCGACGACGCGGACACCCTGGCGGCGCGGGTGCTGGCGCAGGAACACCGCCTGTACCCCGCGGCCCTGGCCTGGGTGGCGGCGGGCCATGCCTGGCTGGAGGACGGGCGCTGCGCCGTGGCGGCCGCCGGCGCGGGGGAGGCGGCGCTGTGCAACCCCTTGCCCGAAATCACCGGGCTTCCTACACACGCCGGAAGCGATTGAAGGAACGCGCCATGGCCCAGCAGACCACCGAGATCGAGCTCATCCCCGTCACGGCGCAGGACATCATGGGCGAGCGCAAGGCGATGTACGGCGCCTTCGTGGCCAGCATTCCCTGGGCCATCGGCGCGACCGTCGCCGTGCTGGTCGGCATCTACCTGTTCTGGGGCTGAGGCCCGGTCCCGGCCGGGGCTGAGCCCGGCCGGTCTTCCGCGGCGGTCAGGCCGGGGCGCCCAGGCGCCGCTCGGCGATCTGCTGCTTCATGGACTTCTGCAGCTTCTCGAAGGCGCGCACCTCGATCTGGCGCACGCGCTCGCGGCTGATGTTGTACTGCTGGCTCAGCTCCTCCAGCGTCGTCGGCTCGTCCTTCAGGCGCCGCTCGATCAGGATGTGGCGCTCGCGCTCGTTCAGGGTCTTGAGCGCGCCGTTGAGCATGTCCTTGCGGTTGGACATGTCCTCGCTCTCGGCCAGCGTGGTTTCCTGGCTCTCGCCCTCGTCCACCAGCCAGTCCTGCCACTCGCCCTCGCTGTCCGCCCGCACCGGGGCGTTCAGGCTGTTGTCGGGGGCGGAGAGGCGGCGGTTCATGCTCACCACGTCCTGCTCGGGCACCTGCAGGGTCTTGGCGATCTTGGCCACCACCTCGGGCTGCAGGTCGCCATCCTCCAGCGCCGCCATCTGGCCCTTCAGCCGGCGCAGGTTGAAGAACAGCTTCTTCTGCGAGGCGGTGGTGCCCATCTTCACCAGCGACCAGGAGTGCAGGATGTATTCCTGGATGGCGGCGCGGATCCACCACATGGCGTAGGTGGCCAGGCGGAAGCCGCGGTCCGGGTCGAACCGCTTCACCGCCTGCATCATGCCGACGTTGCCCTCGCTGATCAGCTCGCCCACCGGCAGGCCGTAGCCGCGGTAGCCCATGGCGATCTTGGCGACCAGCCGCAGGTGGGAGGTGACGAGCTTGTGGGCCGCCTGCTCGTCCCCGTTGTCCCGCCAGCGCTTGGCGAGGTTCAGCTCCTCCTCGGGGGCGAGCATGGGGAACTTGCGGATCTCCTGCAGGTAGCGGGAGAGGTTGCCCTCAGGGGCAATGGGGATGCTCAGGGACGCCATGCGTGAAAGAGCCTTCCTTCCTGGCCGGGACGCCCCGAGACGGCGGCGCCTGCGGCCCCTTTGCTGCCGGAACGCTCCGGGCCCGCCCTGGCTGCATCCACCCCGGTCTCGCAAGGGGGCAGTGGCAGCGGCCAGGGTTCGGATCGGCACCCGGATGCGCAACGACTTTCCGTGGATTCATAACTGAAGTCGCGCGGCTTGTCCACCAAAACCGACCAATCTGGTCGGATTACCCGCGCAGGACAGCGAGCAGGGCCTGGAAATCGGCTGGCGGCTCGGAGGAGAACTCTAGCAGAGTTTTCGTCGTCGGGTGGTTAAATCGCAGCGAGGCGGCGTGCAGCGCCTGGCGCGGAAAGGCCAGGGCGGCGTCCCGTGCCGCCTCGGGCAGGGCGCGGGCGGCGGCGGGCAGGCGGCGAAGGTAGACCGGGTCGCCGATCAGGGGATGGCCCAGATGGGCCAGGTGGACGCGGATCTGGTGGGTGCGCCCGGTCAGCAGCTTGCAGCGCACCAGGGCGGCGGCGCCGTGCAGCGGCTCCAGCGTGGCGTAGCGGGTGATGGCGTGCTTGCCCTGGCGCGCCCCGCCGCGTTCCACCACGGCCATGCGCTTGCGGTCGGTGGGGTGGCGGCCGATGGCGGCCTCCACCTCGCCCTCGGCCGGGCGGGGCAGGCCCCAGACCAGGGCGCGGTATTCCCGGTCCAGGTCGCGATGGAGGAAGGCGGCCGACAGCGCCTCGTGCGCCGCCTGGGTCTTGGCCACCACCATGATGCCCGAGGTGTCCTTGTCGAGGCGGTGGACGATGCCCGGGCGCGCCTCGCCGCCGATGCCTTCCAGCTCCTCGCCCGCATGGGCCAGCAGGGCGTTCACCAGCGTACCGTCGGCGTGGCCGGGGGCGGGGTGGACCACCAGCCCGGCCGGCTTGTCGAGCACGAGGAGGTCGCGGTCCTCGAACAGGATGTCCAGCGGGATGTCCTGCGCGGCCGGCGCGGCGGGGCGGGGCGGGGGCACCGCCAGCGCGTAGGTGGCGCCGGGGCGCACCGCCTCCGAGGGGTCGCGCGTCTCGGCGCCGTCGCGGCTGGCCTGTCCGGCCTCGACCAGCGCCTTGACGCGCGAGCGCGACAGGCCGTTCAACCGGGTGGCCAGGAAGCGGTCGAGGCGTTCGCCCCGGTCCGATTCGCCGGCGGTGACGGAATGGGTTTCGGCGGAGGCCACGATGCGCGCGCTCAAGGTCCTGGTGGTGGGGATGGGGGTGCTGATCGTCGCGGGCACCGTGACCCTTGTGGTGCTGCTCGTCCAGCGGGCCGGCGGCGGGCGCGGCGGCGAGATGGCGCCGCGGGTGGCGCTGGACCTGCCGGCGGGGGCGCAGATCGTGTCCGTCTCGGGCGCGGGCGAGCGCTTCGCGGTGCATGTGCGCGGCCCGGCCGGCGAGTGGGTGGTGCTGGTGGATGCGCGCACCGGCCGCCCGGTGGGTGAGCTGCGGCCGGGCGGGGCGGTGCCGACGCGCTGATGGCCCACCGCAAGCCCCACCTGCCGGAGAAGACCTGCCAGGCCTGCGGCCGGCCCTTCGCCTGGCGGAAGAAATGGGCGCGGGACTGGGAGAATGTGCGCTACTGCTCCGACGCGTGCCGCACCGGGCGACATTCCGCCGCCACCGGGGTTGCGCGGAAGGACGGCGGGCGTTAGAGAGCCGCCCACAGGCCACGTCCCCTTCGTCTAGAGGCCTAGGACACCGCCCTCTCACGGCGGCAACACGGGTTCGAATCCCGTAGGGGACGCCAGTCTTTCCCAGTGATCGAACGAAGCCGGGGCCACCATCGTCAGGATGGTTGCCTGGGGCGGCACCCTGCGCCCGGCGCCGGTCGGGCCGCCCGGTAGCCATTGGGGGCGGCGCCCAGGCTGGCCCCGCTGCTTTCCCTCGGCGCGGCTGCTAGGGTTCGCACCGGCCGGCGGTCCGCGCGCCCGCGTGGGGGCCGTCACGGGCTGGACAGCCCGCGCCGCGCGCTCCAAACCCCCGCGGCCATGACCGACGACATCTTCGCCCACCTGCGCGGCCTGACCGTGGCCGCGCTGCAGCGCCTGCTGCCGGACCTGCCCGCCGACGCCTTCGCCCGCGTGGTGGTGGAACCCCCGCGCGAGGCCGCGCACGGCGACATGGCCACCAACGCCGCCCTGGTGGTGGGCAAGGCGGCCAGGCTGCCGCCGCCGAAGCTGGCCGCCCAGCTGGCCGAGGCGCTGGCCGCGCTGCCCGAGGTGCAGGAGGCCAGCCCGGCCGGCCCCGGCTTCGTCAACATCCGTCTGGCCGAGCCCTTCCTGCGCGCCGTGGTGCCCGCCGTGCTGCGCGCCGGCGAGGCCTTCGGCGACGGCGCCCCCAAGCCGGGCCGGGTGAACCTGGAATACGTGAGCGCCAACCCGACCGGGCCCATGCATGTGGGCCATTGCCGCGGCGCCGTGGTGGGCGACGCCCTGGCCGCGCTGCTGGCCAAGGCCGGGCACGACGTCACGCGCGAATACTACGTCAACGACGCCGGGGCGCAGGTGCAGGCGCTGGCCTGGGCCGCCTTCTGGCGCTACCTGGAGGCGCTGCCGGCCCCCGGCCTCTGGCCGCAGGGCGCCGACGAGGCCGCGCGCAAGGCGGCGGTGGAGGCGCGCTTCGGCACCGCCCTGCAATATGGCGGCCATTACCTGATCCCCGTCGGCGAGGCGCTGGCGCGCGAGCACGGCCCCGCCCTGCTGGACCCCACGCCGGAGAACCTCGCGCTGATCCGCCGCTTCGCGGTGGACGCCATGATGGCCGAGATCCGCAACGACCTCGCCGCCCTCGGCGTGCGCCACGACGTCTTCGTCTCCGAGGCCGGGCTGATTGCCGCGGGCAAGCTGGAGGAGGCGGAGCGCGCGCTGGACGGGCAGGGCCTGATCTACCGCGGCGTGCTGGAGCCCCCCAAGGGCAAGGCGCCGGAGGACTGGGAGCCGCGCGAGCAGACCCTGTTCCGCGCCACAGAGTTCGGCGACGAGGTGGACCGGCCCCTGCGCAAGAGCGACGGCAGCGGCACCTACTTCGCCAACGACATCGCCAACCACCTGCACAAGCTGGAGCGCGGCTTCGACAGCCTGCTGCACGTCTGGGGCGCCGACCACGGCGGCTACGTGCGCCGCATGCAGGCCGCCGTCGCCGCGCTGAGCCACCGCCGCGTGCCGCTGGAAGTGGTGCTGGCGCAGATCGTCCACGTGGTGAAGGACGGCCAGCCGGTGCGCATGTCCAAGCGCGCCGGCACCTACGTCACCCTGGCCGACCTGATCGAGGAGGTGGGCCGGGACGCGGTGCGCTTCACCATGCTGACGCGCAAGTCCGACGCGCAGATGGAGTTCGACCTCGACCTCGTGGTGCAGCAGAGCCGCGACAACCCCGTGTTCTACGTCCAGTACGCCCACGCCCGCGCGCGCTCGGTGCTGCGCGCGGCGGGCGAGCCGGCGGGGCTGGCGGAGGCCGACCTCTCGCCCCTGCGCGACCCGGCGGAACTGGCGCTGATCCGGCGCATCGCCGCCTGGCCGCGGGTGGTGGAGGGGGCGGCGGCGGCGCGCGAGCCGCATCGCGTCGCCTTCTTCCTGAGTGACTTGGCGGGCGATTTTCACCTATTGTGGAACAAGGGCAGGGAAGATGCGGCCCTGCGCTTCATCCAGGAGGCCGACCCGGCGGGCACGCGCGCCCGGCTGGCCCTGGTGGCGGCGCTGGCCACGGTCATCCGGTCCGGCCTCGGCGTGATGGGGGTCACGCCGGTGGAGGAACTGAAGTAGCAGGGGAGTTGCGGGGGAAAGCATGAGCGACGCGGTCATTGCCTCCTGGCGGGTGCGCCCGCCGGAGCGTTCCAAGCCGTGGCTGGGGTCCATCCCGCCGAAGCTGCTGGTCATCGGTGGGGGGCTGCTGGCCTCGGTTGCGCTGGCGGCCGTCATCATCTGGCTGGTGGGGCGCTGGGGCCCCACGGGGGTGCCGCTCATCGAGGCCGATGGCCGCCCCTTCAAGGTGCGCCCCGACAGCCCCGGCGGCGCCGTGGTGCCCAACCAGGGCGAGCTGATCTTCGAGCGCGGCTCCGCCCGCCAGCAGGACAATGCCGCCAATGCCCGGCTGGGCGGCGCGCCCGAGGCGCCGCGCCCGGAGATCCTGCGCGCCCAGTCGCAGCCCGCGCCCACCCCGGCGCCGCGCGCCGCCACGCCGCCGGCCCCGGCCGCCACCCCGGCCCCGGCCCCGACGGTGATCCCGGCCCCGGCGCAGCAGGCCGCCCGCCCCGCCGCCGCGCCGCAGGGCCGGGTGCAGGTGCAGTTCGGCGCCCTGCGCTCGGAGGAAGCGGCACGGCAGGAGTGGGAGCGCCTGTCCCGCCGCGCGCCGGAGCTGGGCGGGCGCAGCCCCGCCATCACCCGCTTCGACCGGCCCGACGGGCAGGCCCCGCTGTGGCGCCTGCGCACCGGCGGCTTCGCCGACGCCGCTGCCGCCCGCGCCTTCTGCGAGGGGCTGCGCGCGCGCGAGGTGGCCTGCAACGTGGTGAACCCGGGGTGAGGCGCCGCGCCCCGCGCCCGGGCGGGCCACCGGCGTGAAGGCGGCCGTCATCGGCCTGTCCGGCCCCGCCCTGACGGCGGAGGAGGCGGCGCTGCTGCGCGCGGAGCGCCCGGCGGGCGTCATCCTGTTCGCCCGCAACGTGGAGGACCCGGCGCAGCTGCGGGCGCTGGCCGCCGGCATCCGCGGCATCCTGGGCGCGGAGGCCCCCATCCTGGTGGACCAGGAAGGCGGGCGCGTGGCCCGGCTGCGGCCGCCGCACTGGCCCGCCTTCCCCCCGCCCGCCGCCTTCGAGGGCCGCCCGGCGGAGGAAGCGCGCGAATCGGCCCGCGCCCTGGGCGCCGCCTGCGTGGAGGCGGGGCTGGACGTGGTCTGCGCCCCCCTGCTGGACCTGCGGGTGGCCGGCGCGCACGACGTCATCGGCGACCGCGCCTTCTCGGCCGAGCCGGCGGAGGTGGCGCGGCTGGGCGCCGCCTTCGTCGCCGGGCTGCGGGCGGCGGGCGCCCAGCCGGTGGTCAAGCACGTGCCCGGCCACGGCCGCGCCACCACCGACAGCCACCACGACCTGCCGGTGGTGGAGGGCGACGTCTCCGCCGACGCCGCCCCCTTCGCCGCCCTGGCCGCCGATGACCTGTGGGCGATGACGGCGCACATCCTCTACCCGGCGCTGGATTCGGAGCTGCCGGCCACCCTGTCGCCCGCCGTCATCGGGCGGCACATCCGCGGCGCCATCGGCTTCGGCGGGCTGCTGGTTTCGGACGACCTGGGAATGAAGGCGCTGCGCGGCGGGCTGCATGCCCTGGCCGGGCAGGCGCTGGCGGCGGGGTGCGACCTGGTGCTGCACTGCTCCGGCGTGCTGGCGGAATCCGCTGCCGTGCTGGCCGGCAGCGCCCCGGTGACGGCGGCTGCCCGGCGGCGGCTGGACGCCTCGCGCGCGGCGGCGCATCGCTAGGCGATGTGGGACTTCCTGCCCGAGCTGGCGGCCGCCGTGCTGGCCAGCGTCATCGCCATCACCCTGCACGAGGCCGCGCACGGCTACGCCGCCCGCGCGCTGGGCGACCCCACGGCGGCGCTGCTGGGCCGGCTGTCGCTCAACCCGCTGCGCCACGTGGACCCGGTGGGGACGGTGCTGGTGCCGGGGCTGCTGCTGGTCTCGCAGCTGCTGGCCACCGGGCGGGTGGACGCGATGTTCGGCTGGGCCAAGCCGGTGCCGGTGGACATCCGCAACCTGCGCGACCCCAAGACGGGCATGATGTGGGTGGCCATGGCCGGGCCGGCGACCAACTTCGCGCTCGCCCTGCTGGCGGCGCTGCTGGCCCACGCGGCGGGCTGGGTGGGCAGCGAGTGGCTGCTGCGCTTCCTGGGCCTGTCCATCCTGGCCAACCTGGTGCTGGGCCTGTTCAACCTGATCCCCGTGCCGCCGCTGGATGGCGGGCGCATCCTGGTCGGCATCCTGCCGATGCCGTTGGCCCTGGCGGTGGCCCGGCTGGAGCGCGCGGGCCTGTTCCTGGTGCTGGGCGTGCTGTTCGGGCTACCGCTGCTGCTGCCCGCCTTCCAGCCGATGGACTGGTTCCTGGACGCGGTGGTGCGCCCGGCCTTCACCCTGGTGCTGCGCGCGGCGGGGCACGCGGCACCGTGAGCGAATCCCTGCTGCTGCGCCTGGAATCCTACGAGGGGCCGCTGGACGCCCTGCTGGACCTCGCGCGCGGCCAGAAGCTGGACCTGCGCGCCATCAACGTCCTGGCGCTGGTGGACCAGTTCCTGCAGGTGGTGGAAGGCGCGCGGCGGGTGCGGCTGGAGCTCCAGGCCGAATGGCTGGTGATGGCCGCCTGGCTGGCCTGGCTGAAGTCCCGCCTGCTGCTGCCGGAGGAGGAGCGCGGCCCGGAGGAGGAGGACCCCCTGCTGGCCGCCCAGCGCCTCACCGACCGGCTGGAGGAGCTGTCCCGCATGCGCGAGGCCGCGCGCTGGCTGGCCGCCCGCGCCCAGCTGGGCCGGGAAACCTTCTCCCGCGGCGTGCCCGAATCGCTGCGGGTGGAGGACCGCTCGGGCCTCTCGCTCGACCTCAACGGCCTGCTGCGCGCCTATGCCGCGGCCCGGCGCCGGGGCGCGGCGCACCGCCCCTTCACCCCAAAGCCCCGCAAGCTGTGGAGCGTGGCGGAGGCGCTGGCCCGCCTGCAATCCCTGATCGGCGAGGCCGGGCCCGCCTGGAGCACCCTGGCCGCCTTCCTGCCCGAGGGGCTGGACGCGCCGCTGGACCGCAAGGCAGCGCTGGCCTCCACCCTGGTGGCGGCGCTGGAGGCGGCGCGCGGCGGCGGGCTGGAGATCGAGCAGGACGCCCCCTTCGCGCCCATCCGGTTGAGGTTGGCCCATGCCTGACGAGAGCCATGACTTCCTCCATGCCCTGCGCATCGCCGAGGCGCTGGTCTTCGCCTCCGACAAGCCCATCCCGCTCGCGCGCATCCAGCTGGCGCTGCCGGCGGGGGTGGAGGCGCCGGCGGTGATGACCGCGCTGGCCGCCCGCACCGCGGGTGCGGCGGTGGAACTGGTGGAGGTGGCCGGCGGCTTCGCCTTCCGCACCGCGCTGGACCTGGCGCCGGCCATCACCCGCGTGGTGGAGGTGCCGCGCCGCCTGCCGCGCGCGGCGATGGAGGCGCTGGCCATCATCGCCTACCACCAGCCGGTCACCCGCGCCGAGATCGAGGAGATCCGCGGTGCCGCGCTGTCGCAGGCGACGATGGATTCGCTGCTGGAGGCCGGGCTGGTCGGCCCGCGCGGCCGCAAGGAGACGCCGGGCCGGCCGACCCTGTGGGGCACCACCCCGCGCTTCCTGGACCAGTTCGGCCTGAAGTCCATGGCCGAGCTGCCCCGCAAGGAGGACCTGGTGAGCCAGGACCTGGCGGTGCTGGAGCTGGTCCCGCCGCCCGAGGCCCCATGAGCCTGCGCCTGTCCGCCATCCGGCACGCCTACGGTGCGAAGGAGGTGCTGCGCGGCGTCTCGCTGGAGGTCGCGCCGGGGGAGATCCTGTGCCTGCTGGGCCCCTCGGGCGACGGCAAGACCACCCTGCTGCGCCTGGTGGCCGGGCTGGAAACCCTGCAGCACGGCGCCATCGAGCTGGACGGCCGCCGCCTGGCCGAGCCCGGCCGCGCCGTGCCGCCCGAGGGGCGCAACGTCGGCTTCGTGTTCCAGGACTACGCCCTGTTCCCCCACCTGACGGTGGGCGAGAACGTGGCCTTCGGCCTGAACCGCGTGCCGCGCGGCGACCGCGGCTGGCGGGTGGCCGAGGCGCTGGCCCGGGTGGGGCTGGAGGCGCACGCGGAATCCTGGCCGCACCAGCTCTCGGGCGGGCAGCAGCAGCGCGTGGCCCTGGCCCGGGCGCTGGCGCCGCGCCCGGCCGTGCTGCTGCTGGACGAGGCCTTCGCCTCGCTGGACGCGCGCCTGCGGGAGAAGGTGCGCGACGACACGCTGCACGTCCTCCAGCAGGCGGGCATCCCGGCGCTGATCGTCACCCACGACGCGGAGGAGGCGATGTTCATGGCCGACCGCATCGCCCTGATGCGCCAGGGCCGCGTGGTGCAGCTCGGCACGCCGGAGGAGCTCTACCTCAGCCCGGCCGACCCCTTCGTGGCCACCTTCCTGGGCGAGGTGAACCGCCTGCCCGGCCGGGTGCGCGACGGGCTGGCCTGGACCGCCATCGGCCCCGCGCCCGGCCATGGCCTGCCCGACGGCGCCCCCTGCGAGGTGCTGCTGCGCCCCGAGGGGCTGCGCGTGCTGCCGGAGGCGGGCGACGGGGTGGTGGCGGAGGTCGAGGCCTCGCGCATGCTGGGCGCGACCACCCTGGTCCACCTCGCGGTGGCGGACGGGGAGGGGGGGCTGCTGCACCTGCACGCCCGCCTGCCGCCCGGCGCGGCGCTGGCGCGCGGCGAGAAGGTGGCGGTGGCGCTGGACCCCACCCGCGCCTTCGCCTTCCCCCCCGGTGCAAACCCGGCCCCGCCACCCTAGATCAGCCCGCATTGGCGCGCCCGCCCCGCGCTGGTAGAACCGCAGGCCCCCCAGGAACGGGAATGGAATGTTCGACCTTGCCTGGTCAGAAATCGCGCTGATCGCCGTCGTCGCCGTCGTCGTCATCGGGCCCAAGGACCTGCCCGGGGCGGTGCGCGGGGTGGCGGACTTCATCAAGAAGGCGAAGAAGCAGTTCGCCTCCTTCCAGCAGCAGGCCGACGAGCTGGTGCGCGAGGCCAAGCTGGAGGACGTGCGCAACCAGATCGCCGAGGTGAAGGGCACGATCAACGAGATCCGCTCCTTCGACCTGAAGGGCGAGATCACCAAGCACGTGGACGGGGACGGCACCCTGTCCAAGACCTTCGAATCCGACCCCTTCTCCTCCGCGCCCGCCACCCCGGCCTGGACCCCGCCGCCCACCGCCAAGGACACGCCCGACGCCCCGGCGATGATCCCGCCGCAGACAATGGCCCCCTACGTCCCGCCGCCGGAGCCGCCCGCCGCCCCGGCGCCCGAGGCCCCCTCCTTCGTGCCGCCGGCCACGCCGGCGCCGCCGGGGGGCGTGGCCCAGGTGGCCCCCGAACCCCAGGTGCCGCCCGCGCTGGCGGCCCAGAGCAAGAGCTGAGGCCCGGACGTGTCGAGCAACGCCGCGCAGGACGACGACCCGATCAACGACAAGCCGATGCCGTTGATCGAGCACCTGATGGAGCTGCGCACGCGCCTCCTGTGGTCCATCGGCGCCTTCGCCCTGGCCTTCGCGGTCTGCTACTACTTCTCGCGCTCCATCTACGGCTTCCTGGCCGCGCCGCTGGCCAACGCGCTGTTCGAGCACGGCGGCGGCGACCGGCGGATGATCTTCACCGCGCTGTACGAGGCCTTCTTCACCTACCTGAAGGTGGCCTTCTTCGGGGCGGTGTTCTTCTCCTTTCCCATGTGGGCCACGCAACTCTGGCTGTTCATCGCCCCCGGCCTGTACCGCAGCGAGAAGCGGGCCATCATGCCCTTCCTCGTCGCCTCGCCCTTCCTGTTCGTGGCCGGGGCGGCGCTGGCCTACTACTTCATCTTCCCGCTGGCCTGGCACTTCTTCATCTCGTTCGAGACGCCGGCCGGGGCGGGCACCGTGCCCATCCAGCTGGAAGCCAAGGTCAGCGAGTACCTGTCGCTGGTGATGCACATGATCCTGGCCTTCGGCATCGCCTTCCAGATGCCGGTGCTGCTGACGCTGCTGGTCAAGGTGGGCATCCTGAACGTGGATTCGCTGCGCAAGGGGCGGCGCTACGCCATCGTGGGCATGTTCGTGGTGGCGGCCATCATCACCCCGCCCGACATCATCTCCCAGGTCGGCCTCGCCGTGCCGCTGATCCTCCTCTACGAGATCAGCATCCTGGCGGCGCGCTGGATGGCGCCCAAGCCCCCCGCGGAGTAGCGGGCGGGCGGGCGGTGGCTTAGAAGCCCCGCCCATGCATGACCTCCGCGCCCTGCGCGCCGACCCGGCCGCCTTCGACGCCGCCATGGCCCGCCGCGGCCTGCCGCCGCAATCCCCCGCCCTGCTGGCGCTGGACGAGGAGCGCCGCGCCGCCATCACCGCCGCCGAGGGCGCCCAGGCCCGCCGAAACGCCCTGTCGCGCGAGATCGGCGCCGCCATGAAGCGGGGCGACGCCGCGGAGGCCGCGCGCCTGAAGGCCGAGGTCGCGGCGCTCGCCGCCGCCAACGCCGACGCCGGGGAAGCGGCGCTGGACGCCGCCCTCGCCTCCCTGCCCAACATCCTCGACCCCGAGGTGCCGGACGGGCGCGACGAAGCCGACAACCGCGTGGAGCACACCCACGGCGCCCCGCGCGACATCCCCGGCGCCAAGGAGCACTGGGAGCTGGGCGAGGCGCTGGGCCTGATGGATTTCGAGGCCGCCGCCCGCCTGTCCGGCTCGCGCTTCGTCGTGCTCAAGGGCGCGCTGGCCCGGCTGGAGCGCGCCCTGGGCCAGTGGATGCTGGACCTGCACGTGGCGGAGCACGGCTACCAGGAGGTCAGCCCCCCCGTGCTGGTGAAGCGCGACGCCCTGTTCGGCACCAACCAGCTGCCCAAGTTCGAGGAGGACCTGTTCCGCACCACCGGCGAGCACTACCTGATTCCCACCGCCGAGGTGCCGCTGACCAACCTGCTGGCCGGCCAGATCATCCCCGAGCCCGCCGAGCCCATCCGTTACGCGGCGCTGACGCCCTGCTTCCGCTCGGAGGCCGGGGCGGCGGGGCGCGACACCCGCGGCATGCTGCGCCAGCACCAGTTCCTCAAGGTGGAGATGGTCAGCCTCTGCACCCCCGAGCAGTCGGAGGCCGAGCACGCGCGCATGACGCGCTGCGCCGAGCGCGTGCTGACCGATCTGGGGCTGTGCTGGCGCCGGGTGCTGCTGTGCGCCGGCGACACCGGCTTCGGCGCCGCCCGCACCTATGACCTGGAGGTCTGGCTGCCGGGGCAGGGGGCGTGGCGGGAGATCTCCTCCTGCTCCAACACCCGCGCCTTCCAGGCCCGGCGCATGAAGGCGCGCTTCCGCCGCGGCAAGGAGAACCTGTTCCTGCACACCCTCAACGGCTCCGGCGTCGCGGTCGGCCGCGCGCTGATCGCGGTGATGGAGACGCACCAGCAGCCCGACGGCTCCGTCGCGGTGCCGGAGGTGCTGCGGCCCTGGATGGGCGGGCTGGAGCGCATCGGCGGCCACCCCCGGCCGGCGGGATGAGCCCTTTCGACCTGTCGGGGACGTCCCGGCCCCGCCTGGACGCCCTGGCCGGCAACACCCCGCCCGACTGGCTGGCCCTGGCCTGCACCGCGCTGCTGCTGCTGCCCGGGCTGGTGTTCCTGCTGGGCTGGGCGCAGCCCTGGGCGGCGGCGCTGTCCGGGGGGGCGGGGCTGCTGGCGCTGGCGCTCTCGCCCGGCTGGCGGGCGGGCTGGCCGCTGGCGCGGCGCACCACCTGGCTGTGCCTGCTGGCCGGGCTGGGCTGGGCCGGCTTCACCGGGGCGGCGCACTGGCTCTACGCCACCGCGGACTGGCAGGTGCGCGACGCGGTGCTGAACGACCTCGCGCGCTTCTCCTGGCCCATCGCCTATGACGAGGAGGCGCTGTTCCTGCTGCGGGCGCCGCTGGGCTACTTCCTGCCCGCCGCCCTGGCCGGCAGCCTGGAAGGCGCGCAGGTGGCGCTGTGGGTCTGGACCGGCGCCTCGCTGGCCTTGGTGCTGGGGCTGCTGGCCGGGCTGGGCCGGTCCCTGGGGGTGCCGTCCGCCGTGCTGATGGCGGGCTTCGCCCTGTTCGGCGGGCTGGACCTGCTGCCCAACCTTTGGCTGGACTGGAACGCCGGGGCGGGGGCGCTGGCCGCCTGGGGCCGCGGCGGCGAGTGGTGGAACCGCGCCTTCCAGTATCCCGGCCACGTCACCGCGCTGCTGTGGGCGCCCAACCACGCCATCCCGGCCTGGCTGTGCGGGCTGCTGGTGCTGCGCCACGGCGCCACGCCGGGCTTCGCGCGCGCCCTGGGGCTGGGGCTGGCGGCGGCGGCCGCGTGGTCGCCGGTGGCGGCGGCGGGGGCGGCGGTGCTGGGCGGCTTCGCCGTGCTGGCGGCGGGCAACGCCCGGGCGGCGCTGCTGTCGCCGGTCAACTGGCTGGCAGTGGCCTTCGCCCTGCCCACCTGCCTCTACCTCGTCGCCGGCTCCAACGCCGTGCCGCATGGCTGGCTGTTCCTGGAGCGCGCCGATGGCTGGTGGCGCTGGCCGCTGTTCCTGCTGGTGGAGGTGCTGCCCTGGGCGGTGCCGGCCTGGGCGCTGCTGCGCGGGCGCCTGCTGCTGGCCGCGGCGGTGCTGCTGTGCCTGCTGCCGCTCTACGTGTTCGGCGCGGGGAACGAGGCGGCCTCGCGCGGCTCCCAGGCGGCGCTGGCGGTGCTGGCGGTGGCGGGCATCGCCGCGCTGTGGCGGGCGCCCCCCGGCCCCTGGCGCGCCGCGCTGCGCGCCGTGGCCGTGGTGGCGGCGCTGGGCTCGCTGATGGAGGCCTCGCTGCTGGTGGCCAAGGAGCCGTGGGAGGCCAGCGAGCGCTGCACCGTGCCCGAGGCCGCGCGGCAGTCGGTGTTCCGCGACGTGACGGACTGGAGCCACTACCTGACGCCCTGGCCGGACCTGCTGCTCCAGGGGTGGATGGCGACGCCGCACCCGCGCCCCATCCCCCTTCGCTCGCCGCCCTGCTGGCCGGATGGCTCAGTCTGACAGCAGGCCCTGCAGGTCCAGCCGGCGGGTGTGCATGGCCAGCTTGCCGGCGGCGTCGCGCGGCCATTCCTCGCGCGGGCGGTCGCGGTACAGCTCCACCCCGTTGCCGTCGGGGTCGCGCAGGTACAGCGCCTCGCTGACGCCGTGGTCGCTGGCGCCGTCCAGCGGCCAGCCGGCGCGCATCAGCCGGCGCAGGGCGTCGGCCAGGGCGGCGCGGTCCGGGTACAGGATGGCGGCGTGGAACAGCCCGGTGTGGTGCGGCGGGGGCGGGCCGCCGCCCTCGCTTTCCCAGGTGTTGAGCGCGACGTGGTGGTGGTAGCCCCCGGCCGACAGGAACACCGCGCCGGGATAGCGCTGCATCTCCTGGAAGCCGAGGATGTCGCGCCAGAAGCCGAGGGCGCGGTCGAGGTCCGCCACCTTGAGGTGGACGTGGCCGATGCGGGTGCCGGGGGCGATGGGTTCCATGCCCCCCACATGGCGCCGCGCCGCCCCGGGCGCCAATCACCGCCGCGCATGAGGATCATTGCCTGGGCCGCCGCCCCGCGCCATCTGTGCCGCGGATGGACGAGACGGAGCTGATTCCCCTGCGGCGCGACCCGCTCCTGCCGGCGCGCGAGGTGCCGGTGGTGTGGCGGCGCACCGCCCGCGCCCGCCGCGTTTCCCTGCGGGTGGACCCGGTGGCCGGGGCCGCGGTGGTGACGCTGCCGCGCCGCGCCGCCCGCGCCCGCGGGGTGGAGCTGCTGGAGCAGCACGCCGCCTGGGTGCTGCGGCAGATCGAGGCGCTGGCCCCCGCACTGGCCTTCGCCCCCGGCGCCGCCGTGCCGGTGGGCGGCGCGCCGCACGTGGTGCGCCACGACCCGGCCCGCCGCGGCGCGGAGGTCGCGGAGGGCGAGATCCGCGTCGGCGGCATGGCCGAGGCGGTGCCCCGCCGGGTGGAGCGCCTGCTGCGCGCCGAGGCGCTGCGCCGCCTGTCGGAGCGTGCGCTGCACCACGCCGCGGCGCTGGAGGTGCGGCCCAAGGCCATCCGGCTGAAGGACACGCGCACCCGCTGGGGCTCCTGCGCGCCGGACCGCACGCTGAGCTTCACCTGGCGCCTGGTGATGGCGCCCCCCTGGGTGCTGGACTACGTGGTGGCGCACGAGGTGGCCCACCTGCGGGAGATGAACCACTCCGAGCGCTTCTGGGCGCTGTGCGAATCCCGCACGCCGCACCGCGCGGCGGCGACCGCCTGGCTGAAGCGCCACGGCCCCGCGCTGCTGCGCGCGGGGCCGTGACGTCGCCTCAGCCGACGATCTCGGAGCCGGCGAAGAAGTAGGCGATCTCGATGGCCGCGTTCTCCGCGCTGTCGGAGCCGTGGACGCTGTTGGCCTCGATGCTCTCGGCGAACAGCTTGCGGATGGTGCCCTCGGCGGCGTTGGCCGGGTTGGTGGCGCCCATCAGCTCGCGGTTGCGCGCCACGGCGTCCTCGCCCTCCAGCACCTGCACGACCACGGGGCCGGAGGTCATGAAGGACACCAGGTCCTTGAAGAAGGGGCGCTCCTTATGGACGCCGTAGAAGGTCTCGGCCTGCTGCTGCGTCATCCGGATGCGCTTCTGCGCCACCACGCGCAGGCCGTTTTTCTCGAACACGGCGTTGACGGCGCCGGTCAGGTTGCGGCGGGTGGCGTCGGGCTTGATGATGCTGAAGGTGCGTTCGATGGCCATGGGGGGTTCCTCGGTTGGGATGCTGCGCCGCCATCTGCCTTGCCCGGCCGCGGCGCGCAACCCTGGCCGCCGCGCGCCCGTTTTCCGCCCATGACGCCCGACCCCAAGCCCAAGGAGGGCTACATCCCCCGCCCGCCCAGCCCGGAGGAGCTGCGCGAGGTGAGCGAGCAGCAGGCGCTGATCACCGACGAATGGGCGCCCGACCCGCCGCCGGAAGCGCCGCCCGAGGGCTGACCGCGCGCGGCCGGGCCTGTAGAAGCGCCCGGCCATGACCGTGCTTGCCATCCGCGACGTCACCCTGCGCATGATGGGGCGCCCCCTGCTGGAGGGCGCCTCCCTGCAGGTGGATGACGGGCGCAAGGTCGGGCTCGTCGGGCGCAACGGCGCCGGCAAGTCCACCCTGCTGCGCGCCATCCTGGGCCAGCAGGGGCTGGATGGCGGCGAGATCCGCCTGGCCGCCCGCGCCCGGCTGGGCCACGTGGCGCAGGAGGCCCCGGCGGGCGACCTGTCCCTGCTGGACATCGTGCTGGCGGCGGACGAGGAGCGCGCTGCCCTGCTGGCCGAGCTGGAGGCCGCCCCCGACCCCGCGCGCATCGCCGCCATCCACGACCGCCTGCGCGACATCCGCGCCGACAGCGCCCCCGCCCGCGCCGCCACGGTCCTTTCCGGCCTGGGCTTCGACGCCGCCGCCCAGGCGCGGCCCTCGCGCGAGTTCTCCGGCGGCTGGCGCATGCGCGTCTCGCTGGCGCGCGCGCTGTTCCTGGAGCCGGAGCTGCTGCTGCTGGACGAGCCGACCAACCACCTCGACCTCGAGGCGGCGATGTGGCTGGAAGGCTGGATGCAGCGCTTCGCCGGCGCCATCCTGGTGGTCAGCCACGACCGCGGCATGCTGGACCGCTGCGTGGATTCCATCGCCCACCTCGACGGGCGGCGCATCACCCTCTACCCCGGCAACTTCGAGGCCTTCGTGCGGGTGCGCGCCGAGCGCCAGGCCCAGCAGGCGGCGCAGAACGCCCGCATCGCCGCCCAGCGCGCCCACATGCAGGCCTTCGTGGACCGCTTCCGCGCCCAGGCCACCAAGGCCCGGCAGGCGCAGAGCCGCCTGAAGGCGCTGGAGCGCCTGCCGCCGGTGGAATCCCTGGTGGAGGACGCGCCCACCCGCTTCGCCTTCCCCGAGCCCGAGGCCCTGCCGCCGCCCATGCTGACCCTGCGCCGCGGCAGCGCCGGCTATGGCGAGCGCGTGGTGCTGCGCGGGCTCGAGCTGCGGCTGGACCAGGAGGACCGCATCGCCCTGCTGGGCGCCAACGGCAACGGCAAGTCCACCCTGGCCAAGCTGCTGGCCGGCCGGCTGGCCCCGCTGGCGGGCGAGCTGCACCGCGACCGCCGCCTGCGCGTAGGCTACTTCGCCCAGCACCAGGAGGACGACCTGGACCCCGCCGGCACGCCGCTGACCCACATGCAGGCCGCGCTGCCGCGGGCCACCGAGACGCAGTGCCGCGCCCAGCTGGCGCGCTTCGGCCTGGACGCCGACCGCGCGGACACCGCCGTGCGCGGCCTGTCGGGCGGCGAGAAGGCGCGGCTGCTGCTGGCGCTGACCACGCGCGAGGCGCCGCACCTGCTCATCCTCGACGAGCCGACCAACCACCTGGACATCGACGCGCGCGACGCGCTGGTGAAGGCCCTGGCGGACTATCCGGGCGCCGTGGTCCTCATCAGCCACGACCCGCATCTGGTCGGGCTGGTGGCGGACCGGCTGTGGCTGGTGGCCGACGGCACGGTGCAGCCCTTCGAGGGCGACCTGGACGACTACCGCCAGCACCTGGCCGAGCGCGCCCGCGCCTCCGCCCGCCCCGCCGCCGAGGCCGCCCCCCGGCCGGACGAGCGCCGCCAGCGCGCGGAGTCCCGCGCCGCCCAGGCCCCGCTGCGCCAGCGCCTGAAGGCGGTGGAGGCGCAGATGGCCCGGCTGTCGGAGGAGGCGAAGGTGATCGACGGCGCGCTGTCCGACCCGCGCCTGTACGAGCGCCAGAAGCCCGACCTGATCGCCCGCGCCACCGCCCGGCGCGCCGCCATCACCCGCGAGGTCGAGGTGCTGGAATCCGAGTGGCTGGAGCTGGGCGAGGCGCTGGAGGGCTGAGGACGGCCCTCAGGCCTTCTCCAGCAGCACGAAGTGCGCGTGCTCCTCCCAGGTCCAGCGCTCGCGCACCTTCATCTCCAGGGTTTCCAGCAGCGCCTCGAAGGCGTGGGCGGTGAAGATCCACCAGTAGGGATAATAGGAGGGGGCGCCCTCGCGCATGTAGGGCATCACCGCACCCTCCTGCCGGGTGGGGGCCAGGGCCTCGATGTCCATGCCGAAGCGGGCGCGGTAGTGCTCGCCGATCACCGCGCGCTCCTGGCCGCGCAGGGCGGCGAACAGCGCCACGGCGCAGTCGGGCAGGCGCAGCCGGCCGGCGCGGTTCTCGATCACCGGCGGCAGCACGACCGTGTTGACGATCAGCCAGCGCTTCACCGTGCGCCGCAGGTTCAGCAGCGTGTGGACCGGGTTGGGCACGTGGTACAGGATGCCCGTGGAATGCACGACGTCCCACTGGCCGATCAGCTCCGGCAGCGCGGGGTCGTCCAGGTTGACCTGCTCGAACTCCTCCACGCCCGTCACGCCCAGGCGGGCCGTTTCCGTGCGCCAGTGCTGCCACAGCGGGTGCGCGAAGGGCTCCAGGTCGGCCATGGCGACCCGCGTGGCGCCGTTGCGCCGGGCCCAGCTGCAGCGCTCGTTGGTGGAGAACTCGCCGATGCCGCCGATGTCCACCACGGACTGGCCGGGCGCGATGCGGGCCAGCCACTCGTCCACCTGGTCCTGCGCGCCGTCCCGTCCGATTCCCATGCCGCCTTCCCCACGCTGCCGCGCCGCCATGTTGGCACGATCCGCGCAGGGCCGCTAATCAGGCCCCAACCCCACAGGAGGAAACCACCATGCATCGCCGCGCCGCCCTCGCCGCCCTGCTCGCCGCCCCGGCCGTGGCCCGCGCCCAGGGCGCGCCGCTGCGCCTGGTGGTGCCCGCGCCGCCCGGCGGCTCCACCGACATCCTCGCCCGCCTGCTGACGGAGCGCGCGGGCGCGGCGCTGGGCCAGGCGGTGGTGGTGGACAACCGCGGCGGCGCCGGCGGCATCATCGGCACCGAGAACGCCGCGCGCTCCGCCCCCGACGGCAACACGGTGGTGCTGGGGCACAACCAGACCCACGCCTCCAACCAGTGGATGGCGCGCAACCTGCCCTATCACGTGGCCGACAGCTTCGCCCCGGTGGCGCGGCTGGCCACGGTGCACCACGCCACCGTGGTGCCGGCGAACTCCCCGGCGCGCGACATGGCGGGGCTGGCGGCGATGGGGCAGGGCGGGCGGCGCGTCACCTACGCCTCCTCCCAGGCCGGCAGCGCCTCGCACGTCATCGCCGAGACCTTCGCGCGGCGCACCGGCATGGATGCCACCCACGTGCCGTATCGCGGCGGCGGGCCGGCCACGCAGGACACGGTGGCCGGCGTGGTGGACTTCTACGTCTCCACCTGGCCCGGCGTGGTGGCGCTGGTGCGCGAGGGGCGGCTGCGGGCGCTGTCCATCGGCGCCCCGGCGCGGCTGGCGGATTTCCCGAACCTGCCCACGGCGGCCGAGGCCGGCATGCCCTTCATGGCGGTGGACGCCTGGTTCGGCCTGTTCGCCCCCGCCGGCACCGACCCGGCGCGGGTGGAGCGCCTGTCCGCCGCCTTCCTGGGCGCGCTGGAGGGCGAGGGCATGGCGCCGCGCCTCGCGCAGTCCGGGCTGAACCCCGCCCCGCTGCCCCCCGCCCGCTTCGCCGCCTTCCAGCGGGAGGAGATCGCCCGCTGGCGCGAGATGGCGACGCTGACCGGCATCATGATGGAGGGCTGAGGCCCCGCAGCCAGCGCTCCACCTGGCGCGCCTGCCCGGCCGGGCCGGGCAGGGCGTCCAGCGCCGCCGCCTGGGCCGCCGCCGCGGCCGCCCAGGCGGCGTCGTCCTCCAGCAGCCGGGCCAGCGCGGCGGCCAGCGCCTCGGGCGCCGGCTCGGCCAGCAGGGAAAGCCCCTCGCCGGCCAGTCCGCCGCGCGCCTGCACCACCGGCAGGCCGCAGCAGGCCATCTCCAGCAGCGCCGCATCGTCGCCGCCGGGGGCGAAGCACAGCCCGACGCGGGCGGCGCTGTACAGGCGGGCGCGCGCCACCGGGTCCTGCCAGCCGCGCGCCTCGCGCAGGCCGGGGGGCAGGGGGGCGCGGTCGCCCTCCTCCTGCTCGTCCTCCAGGCCGGCGACGGCGATCTCCAGCCCCGGCATCCGCGCCTGCAACTGCGCCAGCGCGGCGAGGCCGAGCGCGTGGCAGCGCAGCGGGTCGTCCGGGCCGGTGCGGAAGGCCACCAGGGTGCGGGCGCGGTGCGTCTCGCCGCGCGGGCGGAAGCGGGCGCGGTCGGGCGCCGGGTCGAAGCGGGGGGCACCCAGCCGCGCGGCCAGGGCGGCGCCGCGCGCCAGCCGGGGCAGCGGGCGGACCTGCGCCGCCTCCGCCCGCAGCCGCGCGGCGCCCAGCGGGTGGCGGGCGGCCTCGTCCTCCTGCGCCAGCTGGGCCAGGGTGGCGCCGGTCAGGCGGGCCAGCGGGTCCAGCGCTTCCAGGCTGGCGGCGTCGGTGCCCAGCAGGATGGCCGCGTCCATCGCCTCCGGCCGCGGGGCCACCGGCAGGGCGGCGCGCAACCCCTCCGGCGGCGGCGCCAGCAGGGCGACGCGGTGGCCCAGCAGCGCCAGCTCCTCGCCCAGGGCCAGCGCCTCGGCCGCCGGTTCCTCCGCCGCCGGCAGGGCCAGCAGGAGGGACAGCGGCGCGGCGGGGGTGGCCTCCCACAGTTCGCGCGCCGCCAGCCAGGCGGCGGCGGCCGCGTCCTCGCCGAACTGGCGCAGGGCGCGGGCGCGGGCGGCGGCGCCCAGCCGGGCGCGCAGCGCGGCGTCGGCGGCCAGCGCGTCCAGCGCCGCCGCCCAGGCCGGGGCATCGGCGGCCAGCATGCCGTCCTCGCCATGGGTGATGGCGGCGGCGTAGGGGGCGGTGGGGCTGGCGATGGAGGGCACGCCGAACAGCGCGGCCTCGAACACCTTCAGCTCGCTCTTGGCCTCGCAGAAGCGCAGCCCGTGCTCCAGCGGCGCCAGGTTGATGTCCACCCGGGCATACAGCGCCAGCATCTGCGGGTGCGGCAGCAGCGGCGCGCGCTCCACCCGCCCGGCCAGGGCGTCCCAGGCCGGGCCCAGGCGCAGGGCGCCCACCAGCAGCAGGCGCATCCGGGGGTGGCGGTGCATCGCCGCCAGCAGCGGCGCCTCCATGCGGGCGAAGTCGCCGCTGTGGGTCCAGGTGCCGGAGAAGTAGCCCAGCGTCACCGCGGCCTCGGCCCGCGCCGGGGCGGTGCGGGCGGCGAGCAGGCGCTCGAACGGGCCGTGGGTGTTGGGCACCACCTGCGCCGGCCGGCCCAGCGCCCGCGCCGCCTCGGCGATGGCGGGGGTGGAGCCGGTGACGGCGTCGGCCAGCAGCAGCGCCTCGCGGTAGCGGCGCAGCCCGGCCAGCGCCTCCTCCCGCTCGCCGCGCGCCATGGCGGAAAGCGAGGTCATCTCCCCCGCCAGGGCGGGGTCGAAGGTCAGGTCGTCCACGTCGTAGACGATGCGCGCGCCCAGGCGGCGGGCGGCGCGGATGGCCGCGGCCAGCTCCGGCCCGTGCGGGGCGCGGAAGGCCACCAGCGTGCCCAGGGCGCCGCAGTGGCGGTGCAGCTCCGCCGCCTCGGCCGGCAGCAGGGTGGCGGCGGCCAGCCCGCGCGCCTCCAGCCCGCCCACCAGGTTCACCACGCGGTAGCGCAGGGATTCGCCCTCCGCCGCGCCGACCAGGAAGGCGACGTCCAGCGGCGGGCGGGAAGGCGCCTCGGCGGGGGCGATGCGGCGGGCGGGCGGGGCGTCCAGCCCCATGGCGCGCAGCAGCCCCTGCACCGCCATGGCGCGGCGGGCGCCGAACCCCGCCTCGCCGATGGCGGCCAGGCAGGAAGCCACCTCGCGCCGGTCGGCCGGGCCGGGGCGGAACAGCGCCTCCATCGGCGCCTGCAGCGCCTGCCGCCAGGGGCGCTCGCGCAGGGCTAGCAGCTCGCGGAAGGCTTGCAGGGCGGCGCCGCGCGCCTCGTCCTCGCGGCCCTCGGCCAGCGCCTCGGCGGCCCAGGCCAGCAGCAGCAGGCGGCGCAGGGCGGCGGTGGGCGGCATGGGGTGGCGGGCGCGCTCGCCGGGCGGGGCGTGCTGCCAGCTCGCCAGCGCCAGGGCGGCGGCCACGCCGCCGGGAGGGCGCAGCCCCAGGATGGCCGGGGCCAGCCGCACCCAGACGCGCAGGTCCGACAGGCGCGACGGCCCGCCCGAGCCCGCATGGTGCAGGCGCTCCAGCACCGGGGCCAGGCGCAGCAGCGCCACCTCCTGCGCCGCGCCGGGCTCCTGCGCCACGGCCAGGAAGAAGGCGGAAGCCGCCAGCAGGCGCTCGCGCCAGGGCTGCGCGGCCAGGCGCCCGGCTTCCAGCGCGCCCAGCGCGGTTTCCAGCGCGCGGGGGAAGTCGGCGGCCGCCGCGGGCTCGCCCAGCAGGGCCGCGGCGGAGAGGGAAAGCACCTGGCGCGCCGCGCCGATGCGCCCCTCGGCCAGCGCCACCTCGCCGCGCAGCAGCGCGGCGGTGTCCTGCGCCTGGCCGAGCTGGTCCGGATGGCCCGGCGGCCGGCCGGAGGCCTGCCAGCCGGCATGGGCGGCGGCGAGGTCGGACAGGCCGGCGCGGGCGTCGCGCGGGTGCTCCTCCAGCCAGCGCTCCTCGTCGAACAGCAGGGCGGCGCCGGCCAGGGTGGCCAGCAGGGGGCGGCCATCGGTGGCGGGCGCCTCGGCCGCGGGCGCGGGCAGCAGCGCCTCGGGCGGCAGGGCCAGCAGGGTGCGGCGCAGCAGCCCGGCGGGCAGGTGGGCGCAGATGGCCGCCGGCAGCTCCGCCGCGCCCTCGATGCCCAGGGTCACGGCGGGCTCGTCCTCGGCCATGGCGGCGGTGGCGCGCAGCGCCGCCAGCAGCCCGGCGCCCGGCGCGTCGCGCAGGTCCAGGCGGAAGCCCGGCCGGGCGCCGGGGGCGAAGGGCGCGATGTCGCCGCGCTCCTCCCCCGTCTTCCCGGCGGCCACGGGCTCGCCGCCGATGCGCACCTCCACCCGCAGCGGGCGGGCCGGGTCGCGCGCGTCCAGCGCCCAGCCGCTGAGCATGAAGCCGGCCGCGAGGTCCAGCCCGGCGCGCCAGCGCGGCCCGTCCGCCAGCCCTTCCAGGGAGTGCGTCGCCTGCTCGGGGGTCATGCCTTGCGTTCCCAGCCCTTGGGGCCCTGCTGCCAGTAGGCGGGGGCGTGGCCGGCGGCGCGGGCGGCCTTCCAGCGGCGCCGCGCGGCCTCCAGCGCCGCCTCGTCGGTGCCGTCGAACAGGTCGAAGCCGCGCTCGTAGAGGGACAGGTGCGCCGATTCGGCGCCGCCCACCAGGAACAGGTGGCGGGCGCCGTTGGGCGGCGGGGCGTCGGTGCCGGTGAGGAAGATGGGCTGCTCCGGCCCGTCCGCGGTGCCGTGCGGCAGCCAGTCCGGCTCCGGGCAGGTCCACAGCGCGGCGTCCAGCGCGCGCAGCCGCTCCTCGTCCGGGCACAGCACCAGGGCACGGGCGGGCAGGGCCAGCACCCGGCCCAGCAGCCGGGGCAGCGCCTGCTCCAGCGTGGAGCGGGTGAGGTGGTAGAAGCCGATCTCGGTCACAGCCGGTGCGGGTCCTCGAAGTGGCGCGCAACCAGCGCGTCCAGCAGGCGCACGCCGAAGCCGGTGGGGCTGCCCTTGGCGGCCAGCCCCGATGCGTCCTCCGCCGCGTCCATGCCGGCGATGTCCAGGTGCGCCCAGGGCACCGCGCCGACGAACTCGCGCAGGAAGGCGGCGGCGTGGGAGGCGTCGGGCAGCAGCCGCCCGCCCCAGGCGCCCGACCCGGCGGGGGCGCATTGCCGGATGTCGGCGATGTCCGAGCGCAGGTCCTCGCGGTGGCGGTTGCCGATGGGCAGCGGCCACAGCTTCTCGCCCACCGCCTCGCCCGCCGCGGCGGCGGCGGTGGACAGGGCGGCGTCGGTGCCGAACAGCCCGGCGCGCTGGTGCCCCAGCGCCACGATGACCGCGCCGGTCAGCGTCGCCAGGTCCAGCACGGCCAGCGGGCGGTGGCGCGCGATGGCCAGGTGCAGCGCGTCCGCCAGGGCCAGCCGCCCCTCGGCGTCGGTGTCCAGCACCTCCACCGTGCGCCCTGAGGCGGTGCGCAGCACGTCGCCGGGCCGGTAGGACCGCGCGCCCAGCGCGTTCTCCGCGATGGCGAGCACCGCGACGGCGGGGCAGGGCGAGCCGCGCCGGGCCAGCGCCAGCATCGCCCCGGCGCAGGCGGCGGCGCCGGCCATGTCGGCGCGCATCGCCTCCATGCCCGCCGCCGGCTTCACCGAGACGCCGCCGGTGTCGAAGGTCAGGCCCTTGCCGACGAAGGCCACCGGCGGGGCGCGGAAGCGGCCGCGCCAGCGGATCTCGGCCAGGAAGGGCCCGCTGCGGGCGGCGCCGCCCACCGCCAGCAGGGCGCCCGCGCCCCGCCGGCGCAGCCAGGCGGCGTCGTGGATGCGGACCTCCAGCCCCTCCGCCTCCAGCGCGCGCAGCCGTTCGGCGAAGGCGGCGGGGTCCAGGCGGTTGCCGGGCTCGGCCACCTGGGTGCGGGTCCAGGCGATGGCGGGCAGCAGCGCGTCCAGCGCGGCCCATTCGGCGGTTTCGGCCGGGCGCACGGCTTCCAGGCGCTGGGTGCGCGGGGCCAGCTTCAGCGCGTCGAACCGCCAGTGGCGCAGCGCCGCGCCCAGGGCGAAGGCCGCGCCGTCCGCCGGGGGCAGGGCGGTGCAGTCCAGCGCCAGCAGCGGCGCCTCCACCGGCGCGGCGGCGACGGCCAGCGCGCCCAGCCTTTCCCAGCCGCGCGCCCCGGCGACGCCCCGCGCGCCGATGCGCGTGCGCGTGCCCTCGGCCCGCTCCACGCCCCAACCCAGGGCGGGGTCGGGGAGGAGGAGGTGCGCGCCCTCCGGCGGGCGGCGGCGGCGGCGCATCAGCCCTCGTGGTGCTCGGCCACCAGCCGGTCCAGCAGGCGCACGCCGAAGGCGGTGGCGCCCTTGGGGCAGGTGGCGGTGTCCTTGCTGCTCCAGGCGGTGCCGGCGATGTCCAGGTGCGCCCAGGGCCGGCCCTGCACGAAGCGGCCGATGAAGTGCGCGGCGGTGATGGAGGAGCCGGGCCGGCCGGACACGTTCTTCATGTCGGCGATGTCGGACTTCAGCTGCTTGTCGTAGGCGTCGCCCATCGGCATGCGCCACACCGCCTCGCCCGTCGCGCGGCCGGCGGCCTCCAGCCTGGCGGCCAGGGCGTCGTCGTTGCTGAACAGGCCCGCGTGCTCGTGGCCCAGCGCGATGATGATGGCCCCGGTCAGCGTCGCCAGGTCCACCACGGCGGCGGGGTCGAAGCGCTCGATGGCGTAGTGGATGACGTCGGCCAGCACCAGCCGGCCCTCGGCGTCGGTGTTGATGACCTCGATGGTCTGGCCGGAGGCGGACTTCACCACGTCGCCCGGGCGCTGGGCGGTGCCGGAGGGCATGTTCTCCACCAGCCCGACCAGCGCCACCACGTCGGCGCGCGCCTTGCGCCCGGCGATGGCGGCCATGGCGCCGATCACCGCGCCGGCGCCGGCCATGTCCCACTTCATGTCCTCCATGCCGGCGGCGGGCTTGATGGAGATGCCGCCGGTGTCGAAGGTCACGCCCTTGCCGACCAGCGCCAGCGGCTTGGCGCCCTTGCGGCCGCCCTTCGCCCCCTCGGCGCCGTTCCAGCGCATCACCACCATGCGGGCCTCGTTGGCGCTGCCCTGGGCCACGCCCAGCAGGGCGCCGAAGCCCAGGCGGCGCATCTCCTTGGGGCCCAGCACCTCCACCTGCACGCCCAGCCGCGTCAGCTCCAGGCAGCGCTCGGCCAGCACGGCGGGGGTCAGCACGTTGGGCGGCTCGCTGGTCAGCTCGCGGGCCAGGAAGACGCCGTCGGCCACCGGCTTCAGCGCCGCGAAGGCAGCCTTGGCGCCGCCGGAATCCGGCCCGGCCAGCACCAGCCGCGCCAGCTTCGGCTTGTCCTCCGGCTTCTCCGTGGTGCGGTAGCGGTCGAAGCGCCAGGAGCGCAGCAGCGCGCCCATGGCCAGCTGCGCGGCCTCCTGCCCGGTCAGCCCCTCGGCCAGCACGGTGGCCGTGGGCTCGTTCGACAGGTGGGGCACCAGGGCGCCGCCGGCTTCCTCCGCCTTGAAGCCGTCGCGCTGGCCCATGCCGGTCACCACCACCCGCGTCAGCCCGGCGACGGGGGCGTAGAGGGTGACCGACTGCCCCTTGCGCCCCTTGAAGGCGGCGGCGTCGAGGGCGCGCGTCAGCGCCCCGCCCGCCGCGGCGTCCAGCGCGGCGGCCTGGCCGGCCGGCGCCTCGCCCTCGAACAGGGGCAGCACCACCGCCCCTGCCTTGGGCAGGGCGGGCTTGGCGAAGGCGATGTCCAGCATGGGGGCTCCCGGAATCATGTCGTCTGTCGGGGGCAGCCTAGGCCCTGCCGCGCGTTGCGTCACGCCGGGCACGGGGATAGGCAGCACCGCATGGAGCATGCAGCGGCCCTGGAAGTGATGGCGCGCCTGGCGCGCGCGGCGGGGGAGGCGATCATGTCCGTCCGCCGCGCCGGCTTCGCGGTGGAGCGCAAGAGCGACCACAGCCCCGTCACCGCCGCCGACCGCCTGGCCGAGACCATCATCACCGAGGGCCTGCTGGACGCCTTCCCCGGCATCCCCGTGGTGGCGGAGGAGGCGTGCAGCGACGGCGCCCCGCCGCCGGTGGCGCCACGCTTCTGGCTGGTGGACCCGCTGGACGGCACGCGCGAGTTCGCCGCCGGCCGCGACGAGTTCTGCGCCTGCATCGCCCTGGTGGAGGACGGCTTCCCCGTGCTGGGGGTGCTGGGCGAATCCGCGCGCGGCCTGGTGCATGCCGGCGGGCAGGGCCTGGGCGCCTGGACGGAGGACGCGGAGGGCGCGCGCCGCCCGCTGGCCGCCCGCCCGCCGCCGCCGGACGGGCTGGTGGTGGTGGACAGCGTCTCCCACCGCGACGCCGCGGCCACCGACGCCTTCTGCGCCGCCCTGCGGGTGCGCGAGGTGCGGCGCATCGGCTCGGCGCTGAAGTTCGCCCGGCTGGCGGCGGGCGAGGCCGACGTCTCGCCCCGGCTGAACGGCACCATGATGGAATGGGACGTGGCGCCCGGCCAGGCGCTGCTGGAAGCCGCCGGCGGCGCCGTGCTGGACCCGCAGGGCCACCGCCTGCGCCACGGCAAGCCCGGCTACCGGCAGGGGGGGTTCGTCGCCTGGGGAAGGCGCAAGTGATGGGCCTGGGGAAGGCGCGAATGATGGGCCCGGGGAAGGCGCAAGTGATGGGCCTGAGGAAGGCGCGGGCGATGGCCCCGGGACGGCGCGGGTGACCGCGCTGCTGCACGACGCCGCGGAGGCCGCCGCCCTGCTGCGCGCCGGCGAACTGGTCGCCTTCGCCACCGAGACGGTCTACGGCCTGGGCGCCGACGCGCGGAACGACCGCGCGGTGGCCGCCATCTTCGAGGCCAAGGGCCGGCCGCACTTCAACCCGCTCATCTGCCACTTCCCCGACGCCGAGGCCGCCTGGGCCGAGGTGCGCGCCGACGGCCGCGCCCGCGCCCTGGCCGCCGCCTTCTGGCCCGGCCCGCTGACGCTGGTGCTGCCGCGCCGGGCCGACAGCCGGGTTGCGCTGCTGGCGGGGGCGGGGCTGGACACGCTGGCGCTGCGCGTGCCCGCCCACCCGCAGGCCCTGGCCCTGCTGCGCGCCGCCGGGACGCCGGTGGCCGCGCCCTCGGCCAACCGCTCGGGCCGCGTCTCGCCCACCAGCAGCGCCCACGTGCTGGAGGAGCTGTCCGGCCGCGTCGCCGCGGTGCTGGAGGGCGGGGAGTGCGCCGTCGGGGTGGAGTCGAGCGTGCTGGACCTGTCCTCGCCCGGTGGGGCGGCGCTGCTGCGGCCCGGCGGCGTGCCGGCCGAGGCCATCGCGGCGGTGGTCGGGCCGGTGGGGCGGCCGGTGCCGCCGGGGGCGGGGCCGGCGCCCACCCACCGCTCGCCGGGGCTGCTGCTGTCGCACTACGCGCCCACTCTGCCGCTGCGGCTGGAGGCGGACGCCGCCGCGCCGGACGAGGCGCTGCTGGCCTTCGGCCCCGCCCCGCCGGGGGCGGGCGCGCTGTTCCAGCTTTCCGCGGCGCGCGACCTGCGCGAGGCGGCGGCGCGCCTGTTCGCCGGGCTGCGCGCGCTGGACGCCGCGGGCCAGCGCCAGGGCCTGCGCGGCATCGCCGCCATGCCCATCCCCGCCGAGGGGCTGGGCGAGGCCATCCGCGACCGGTTGGCCCGCGCGGCGGCGCCGCGGTGAGGAAAGACGCGGCGGCGCCGCGGTGAGGACGGACGCGGCGGCGCGGCGGTGACTCGCGCGGCCCGGCGCGGGGCGCTATGACCCGGCCATGCCGCTCGACGCCCTTCCCCCCGGCTTCGCCGACATCCTCGGGCCTTCCGGCCTGCTGACGGGTGCCGACATGGACGCGCACCTGGCCGATTGGCGCGGGCTGTACCGCGGCCAGGCCATGGCGGTGCTGCGCCCCGCGAGCACGGAGCAGGTGGCGGCCTGCGTGAAGCTCTGCGCCGCGCAGGGCATCCGCATCTTCCCGCAGGGCGGCAACACCTCCATGGTCGGCGGCGCCACCCCGCCCGACGCCCCGCGCCAGGTGGTGCTGAGCCTCGCGCGGATGAACCGCGTGCTGGAGGTGGACGTGGCCGACATGACCATGACGGTCGAGGCCGGGCTGGTGCTCGCCCACGCCCAGCAGGCGGCGGCGGAGCACGGCGCGCTGTTCCCGCTGAGCCTGGGCGCCGAGGGCACGGCGATGATCGGCGGCCTGCTTTCCACCAATGCCGGCGGCAACACCACCGTGCGCTACGGCAATGCGCGCGAACTCATGCTGGGGCTGGAGGTGGTGCTGCCCGACGGCAGCGTGATTGAGGGTCTGCGGCGGCTGCGCAAGGACAACACCGGCTACGCGCTGCGCCACCTGTTCGTGGGCGCCGAGGGCACGCTGGGCATCATCACCAAGGCGGTGCTGCGCCTGTTCCCCGCCCCGAAGGAGACTGCCACCGCCCTGTGCGCCTGCCCGGACGAGGACGCGGCCCTGGCGCTGTTCCGCCGCTTCTGCGCCGCCGACGAGGGCGCGGTGCGCGCCTTCGAGTACATGTCCGGCATCGGCATGGGCCTGGTGCTGGACACCATCGAGGGCGTCACCTTGCCGCTGTCCGCGCCGGCGGCGCACTACGCGCTGGTGGACCTTTCCGCCAGCCGGGAGGGCGCCGGCCTGCGCGCGCTGATGGAATCGGTGCTGGAGGCGGCGCTGGAGGCCGGGGAGGTGACCGACGCCGCCCTGGCCGAATCCGAGGCGCAGCGCCAGGCCATCTGGAAGCTGCGCGAGGAGCACCCGGAGGCGCAGAAGCGCGCCGGCGCCAGCGTCAAGAGCGACGTGAGCGTGCCCGTCTCCGCCGTGCCCGCCCTGATCCGCGAGGCCTCGGCCGCCTGCCGCGCGCTGATTCCCGGCGCCCGGCCGGTGCCCTTCGGCCACATGGGGGATGGCAACATCCACATGAACCTGCAGCAGCCGGAAGGGATGGACGCCGGGGCCTTCCTGGCCCGCGCGCACGACATCATGGACGCGGTGAACGCGGTGGTGCGCCGCCTCGGCGGCTCCTTCTCCGCCGAGCACGGGGTGGGCCGGCTCAAGACCGACATGCTGGCCGAATGGCGCGGCGGGGCGGAATACGCCGCCATGCGCGCCATCAAGGCGGCGCTGGACCCCCAGGGCCTGCTCAACCCGGGCGTGGTGTTCCCGGCGCCGTGAGGCGGCTGGACACCTACGTCATGCGCCAGCTGCTGGTGGCGCTGCTGGCGGTGACCGTGGGGCTGGCGGCGCTGGTCTGGCTGACGCAATCGCTGCGCTTCATCGAGCTGGTGCTGGACCGCGGCCTGAGCATCTGGGTGTTCCTGGAGCTGACCGGGCTGCTGCTGCCCGGCTTCTTCGGCGTCATCCTGCCCATCACCACCTTCGTGGTGACGCTGTTCACCTACGTGCGCCTCGCCTCCGACCGCGAGCTGGTGGTGATGCGCGCCGCCGGGCTGTCGGACGCGCAGCTGGCCAAGCCCGCGCTCCTCGTCGCCTCGCTGGCCATGGCGCTTTGCTTCCTGCTGAACCTGTGGCTCACCCCGGCCTCGGCCCAGGCCTTCCGCGAATGGCAGTTCGAGATCCGCAACCAGATGGCCGGGCTGCTGCTGCAGGAAGGCGTGTTCAGCGCGGTGGGCGAGGACCTGACGGTCTACGCCCGCGACCGCGACGGCGAGGGCAACCTGCGCGGCATCCTGGTGCATGACGCGCGCGAGCGCGGCGCCCCGGTGACCATCATCGCCGAGAGCGGGCGCATCACCCAGGGCGCCACCGGGCCCCGCGTGGTGCTGGTGAACGGCCAGCGCCAGCAGCTGGAGCGCGTGCAGCAGCCCGACGGCACGGTGCAGACCCGCCTGTCCGTGCTCAGCTTCGCCGAGAACTCGCTGGACCTGGCGCGCGCCACCCGCGCCGAGCAGAGCCGCTTCCGCAACGCCCAGGAACGCACCCTGGGCGAGCTGCTGCACCCCGAGCCGGAGATCGGCACCCGCGACCGCCGCCGCTTCCTGGCCGAGGCGCATTCCCGCCTGGCCGGGCCCTTCACCGCGGTGGGCTTCGCGCTGATGGCGCTGGCGGTGGCGCTGGGCGCGGGCTTCCGCCGGCATGGCGGGGCGCTGCCCCTGGCGCTGGGCACGCTGCTGATGGTGGCGCTGCTCGCGGCAGGGCTGGGCATCGGCTCGGTGGCGGCGCGGCAGCCCAAGCTCATCTTCCTGATCTGGCTGCACGCGCTGCTGCCGGGCCTCGCCTCGGCCTGGGTGCTGGCCGGCCGGCCGGGCCTGTCCAACCGCCTGCGGGCGTGGTCGCGATGATCGCCGCGCCGACGCTCACCCTCTACGTCGCCCGCCGCTTCCTGGGGGCGACCCTGACGATGCTGATGGCGCTGACCCTGCTGGTGAGCATGTTCGACTTCATCGAGCTGCTGCGTCGCGGCGCCACCCGGCCGGACGCCACCTTCGCCCTGGTGGCCACCATCGCCGCGCTGCGCATGCCCTTCGTGGCGACGCAGATCATGCCCTTCGCCATCCTGCTGGGCGGCATCCTGGCCTTCTGGCGCCTCGCGCGCTCCTCCGAGCTGATCGTGGCCCGCGCGGCCGGCATCTCGGCCTGGGGCTTCCTGTCGGGGCCGATGCTGGTGGCCATCCTGTTCGGCACGGTGGCGGTGGCCGCCGTCTCGCCCATCTCCTCCGCCCTGCTGTCGCGCGCCGAACGGCTGGACGCCTCCTTCCTGCGCGCGGGCGGCGGCGTCACCGCCCTGGCCGGCGGGCGGCTGTGGCTGCGCCAGGCCGACCGCGGGCTGGAGCCGGGGGGGGTGGCCATCGTCTCGGGCCGGCCCGCGCGGCTGCTGGCCACCGACCGCGCCGAGTTCACCCTGGCGGAGGTCTCCATCTGGCGCCTTTCCGCTGGGGACCGCGTGCTGGCGCGCATCGAGGCGCCGCGCGCCCGCCTGCAGCCCGGCGCCTGGCTGCTGGAGGACGCCACCGCCTTCCTGCCCGGCGAGCGCCAGGGCCGCCCGGCGGAGGCGCTCTCCCTGCCCACCGACCTGACGCCCGACCGCATCGAGGACAGCTTCGCCTCGCCCGACACGCTGTCCTTCTGGGCGCTGCCCGGCTTCATCGCGGTGCTGGAGCAGGCCGGCTTCTCGGCGCTGCGGCACCGGCTGCAGTACCAGTCCATGCTGTCCACCCCCGTGCTGGCCATGGCGATGGCGCTGCTGGCGGCCGGTTTCTCCATGCGCCATTCCCGCCGCGGCGGGGTGGGGCGGATGATCGGCGCCGGGGTGGCGGCCGGCTTCGCCCTGTTCATGCTGGACCGCATCACCGGCGAGTTCGGGGAAAGCGGCGCCCTGCCGGTGGCCATCGCCGCCTGGGTGCCGGCCGCCACCGGCCTGCTCGCCGCGCTGGCGCTGCTGGTCTATCAGGAGGACGGATGAGCGCGCCGCCCCCCCTCCTGCCGCACCGCATGCCGCGCCGCGCGCGCCGGGGCGGCGCCTCCGCTCTGCGGCGGGCGCTGCTGGGCGGCGTCGCGCTGGCAGCGCTGAGCCTGGGCACGGCGGGCGAGGCGCAGCAGCCCGGCAGCCTGTCCGAGCTGAGCCGCCTGGCCGACCCGCAGGGCGGCCTGCCCGGCCCGGTGCTGCGCGACCTGCCCGACGTGCCGGCCGCCCCCGCCGCCCCGCGCAGCGAGGCCGAGCCCGCCGCCGCCGACGCCCCGGTGACCTTCACCGCCGAGGAGGTGGAGTACGACCGCGAATCCGGCGTGGTGACCGCCCGCGGCCGCGTCGAGGCCTGGCAGGGCGAGCGCTTCCTGCGCGCGCGCGAGTTCATCTACAACCGCGAGACCGGCGTGGCCGTGCTGCGCGGCGAGGTGCAGCTGATCGAGGCCGACGGCCAGGTCTTCTTCGCCGAGGAAGTGGAGCTGCAGGACGGCTTCAAGGACGGCGTGCTGCGCGAGGTGCGCGCCCGGCTGGCGCAGAACGCCCGCATGGCCGGCAACGGCGCCCGGCGCACCGGCGGCACCGTCACCGACCTGTCGCGCGTGGTCTACTCCTCCTGCAACCTGTGCGCCGAGGACCCGGAGCGGCCGCCGCTGTGGCAGATGCGCGCCCGCCTGGCCACGCAGGACCGCGACGCCCAGCGCATCTCCTACCGCGACGCCACCATCGCCATCGGCGGGGTGCCGGTGCTCTACACGCCCTTCTTCTCCCACCCCGACCCGCAGACGCCGCGCGCCTCGGGCTTCCTGTTCCCCACGCTGGGCTACACCCGCTTCCTCGGCGCCTTCGCGCAGACGCCGTATTTCTGGGCGATCGACGAGCAGCAGGACCTGCTGGTGACGCCCACCATCGCCGAGAAGGTGCTGCCCAACATCGGCCTGGAATACCGCCGCCGCTTCAACGCGGGCGAACTGCAGGCTCAGGGCTCCGTCGGCTACTTCGACGGCAACGACGCCCGGCGCCTGTCGGCCGGCACCCGGCGCAGCGAGGAGCTGTCGGGCCACATCTTCGCCCGCGGCCGCGTCACGCTGAACGAGAACTGGCGGGCGGGCTTCAACCTGAACCGCGCGTCCTCCGAGCAGTACCTGCGAACCTACCGCTTCGAGGTGCGGCGCTTCCTCACCAGCGACGTCTACCTGGAAGGCTTCTGGGGCACCGAGGCCTATGCCCGCTTCGACGTGCGCGCCTACCAGGGGCTGCGCACCACGGACAATTTCGAGCAGACGCCGCTGGTCACGCCCAACGCGTTCTACGAGTGGGCGCCGGGGCGCAAGTACCTGGGCGGCAACCTGGTGGTGGACACCGGCCTGCTGGGCCTGACCCGCACCGCCGGCCCCTGGAGCCAGCGCGCCACCACCCGCGTGAGCTGGGACCGCCCCATGGTCGGCGGCTTCGGCGAGGTGTGGACGGTGCGCGCCCAGGGCGACGCCCGCGGCCTGCTGGCCCGCAACCAGGAGAAGCTCTCCACCCCCCAGCCCGGTGTGAACGGGGAGCACGTGGACGGCAACTTCCGCCTGGCGCTCGACTGGCGCCTGCCGATGGTGCGCGACGCCGGCCAATGGGGCCGCCAGACCATCGAGCCGCGCCTGCAGGTGGTCACCGGCCCCAGCACCGGCCGGCAGACCGACTTCGCCAACGAGGACAGCCTGGACTTCGAGTTCAGCGACGCCAACCTGTTCTCGCTCAACCGCTTCACCGGGCGCGACCGCTACGAGGGCGGCACCCGCGTGGACGGCGCCTTCCGCGGCGCCTGGGACCTGCCCAATGGCGGCCGGCTGGAAGGCCTGGCCGGGCGCTCCTTCCGGCTGAACGAATCGCAGCAATTCCCGCAGAACACGGGGCTGGAGCGCCGCTGGTCGGACTACGTGGCGCGCGTCGGCGTCACGCCTGTCTCCTGGCTGTCCTTCACCGGGCGGACGCGGCTGGACAGCCAGTCCGGCCAGCACCGGCAGTCGGACATCGTGGCGCGGCTGGACCTCGGGCGGGTGGGGCCGCTGGACAATGTGGCGCTGTGGGGCGGCTACCTCTACTCGCCGCCCTTCGCCTTCGCCGGGGGCGAGCGCACGCGCAACGAGGCCTCCTTCGGCGTCAGCGGCGCCTACCGCACGCGGCAGGGCGGCACGTGGCGCCTTTCGGCGCAGGTGCGCTACGACGTGCAGCGGCAGGAAACGGTGCTGATCACCGCCGCCGGCGGCTATGAGGACGAGTGCTTCATCCTGGAAGGCCGCCTGCTGCGCCGCTTCGCCTCCGACCCCTCCACCGGGGCGGAATACGCCGGCAACACGGTGTTCCTGGTGCGGGTGGGCCTGAAGACGGTGGGCGACTACTTCCTGCGCGCCATCTGAGGGCGCGCGTTCACCAATCCTCCACCCCGGACGTCCATGCTGCGCCCATGGAGGCGCGCCGCATGGACGAGACCTTTCCCCCCGCGCTGCTGGCGCAGTACCGGCCCGACTGGGTGATCGGCCGCGGCCGATCCTCCATCGTCTGGGCGGTGACGGAGCGCGGCACCAACCGCGCCCTGGCGCTGAAGCGCCTGCCGCTGGCGGTGATGGCGCAGGCCTGGCCGCGCCACCCCCACCTGGTCACGGTCGTCGGGCAGCCGCGGTGGGAGATGCTGGTGATGGAGCGCGTCCGCGGCCTGCCCCTGCGGGACTGGCCCTCGCCCGGCCGCCCGCTGGAGGCCGGCGCGGCCGGCGCGCTGCTGTTGCCCAGCCTGGACGCGCTGCGGGCGCTGCACGCCGCGGGCGTGGCGCATGGCGGGGTGCATGGCGGCAACATCCTGGTGCGCGGCGCCGCCGACCCGGTGTTGCTGGAGCCCGAGACCGGCCGGGTGCCCGTGCTGGGCGCCGCGCCCGAGGTGCTGTGCGGCGAGGCGCCGCACCCGGGCGGCGACGTCTGGGCCTTCGGCGTGCTGGCCTACCTGCTGCTGACCGGCCAAGCGCCCTGGGCCGGCGCGCCGGAGGCGATGCGCGAGATGATCCTGGAGGAGCCGATCATCCCGCCGCGCCAGCTGGCCCCCGGCCTGCCCGGGCCGCTGGAATCCTGGCTGCTGCGCGCCCTGGCCCGCGCCACCACCCGCCGCTTCGCCGATGCGGGGGAAGCGCTGCCCGCCCTGCGCGCCGCCCTGGCCGAGGCGGAGGCGGCGCATGCGGGGGTTGCGCAGGCGGGGGGGTGACTCCGGCCCGGCAAACGGGTTAGCAAGGGCTCCCATGGCGCGGTTCGTATTCGTTACCGGCGGCGTGGTCTCTTCCCTCGGAAAAGGCATCGCGGCGGCATCCCTCGGGGCCCTCTTGCAGGCGCGCGGCTACCGCGTGCGCATCCGCAAGCTCGACCCCTACCTCAACGTGGACCCGGGGACGATGAGCCCCTACCAGCACGGCGAGGTCTTCGTGACCGATGACGGGGCCGAGACCGACCTCGACCTCGGCCATTACGAGCGCTTCACCGGCGAGCACGCGACGCGCGCCGACAACTGGACCACCGGCCGCCTGTATTCCGAGGTCATCGCCAAGGAGCGCCGCGGCGACTACCTGGGCGCCACCGTCCAGGTCATCCCGCACATCACCGATGCCATCAAGGACGCGGTGGTGGCCGACACCGAGGCCTACGACTTCGTCCTCGTCGAGGTCGGCGGCACGGTGGGCGACATCGAATCCCTGCCCTTCCTGGAGGCGCTGCGCCAGCTGGCGAACGAGCTGACGCCCGCGCGCTCGCTCTTCGTCCACCTGACGCTGGTGCCCTACATCCCCAGCGCCGGCGAGCTGAAGACCAAGCCCACCCAGCACTCGGTGAAGGAGCTGCTGGGGATGGGCATCCAGCCCTCCATCCTGCTGTGCCGCTGCGACCGCGTGATCCCGGAGAACGAGCGCCGCAAGATCGCGCTGTTCTGCAACGTGCGGCCCGAGAGCGTCATCCCCGCCTACGACGCCAAGTCCATCTACGAGGTGCCGCTGAACTACCACCGCGAGGGGCTGGACCGCGAGGTGCTGCGGCACTTCAACCTGTCCATCTACGGCGAGCCCGACATGCGCCCGTGGGAGCGCATCATGGAGCGCATCACCAACCCGGAAGGCGAGGTGACCATCGCCGTGGTCGGCAAGTACACGGGGCTGCTGGACGCCTACAAGTCGCTGAACGAAGCGCTGGCCCATGGCGGCATCGCGCACAACCAGCGCGTCCGCCTGGACTGGGTGGACAGCGAGGTGTTCGAGCGCGGCGAGGAGGAGGTGGTGGCGCGGCTGCAAGGGGTGCACGGCATCCTGGTGCCCGGCGGCTTCGGCGAGCGCGGCACGCCCGGCAAGATCGCCGCCGTGCGCTTCGCCCGCGAGCGCAAGATCCCCTTCCTGGGCATCTGCTTCGGCATGCAGATGGCCGTCATCGAGGCCGCGCGGAACCTGCTGGGCATCGAGAAGGCGAGTTCCACCGAGTTCGGCCCCTGCGAGGAGCCGGTGGTGGGGCTGATGACCGAATGGGTGCGCGGCAACAGCACCGAGACCCGCGGCGAGACCACCGACCTGGGCGGCACCATGCGGGTGGGCGTCTATCCCGCCGCGCTGGCCGAGGAATCGCTGGTGGCGCAGGTCTACGGCGCCACCCGCATCGAGGAGCGCCACCGCCACCGCTACGAGGTGAACGTGGCCTACCGCGACCGCCTGGAGGGCGGCGGGCTGCGCTTCTCCGGCATGTCGCCCGACGGGCGCCTGCCGGAAATCGTGGAGTACCCCGACCACCCCTGGTTCATCGGCGTGCAGTTCCACCCCGAGCTGAAGAGCAAGCCCTTCGCGCCGCACCCGCTGTTCGCCGGCTTCGTCGGGGCGGCGGTGAAGCAGGCGCGGCTGGTGTAGCGGCGATGGCCTGGGCGGTGCTGGCCGTGGCCGGCCTGTTCGAGGTGGTCTGGGCCTTCGCGATGAAGCAGTCCGCCGGCTTCACCCGGCTGTGGCCCAGCCTGGTGACGCTGGGGGCCATGGCCATCAGCTTCGCGCTGCTGGCGTGGTCCATGCGGGTGCTGCCGCTGGGCACCGCCTACGCGGTCTGGACCGGCATCGGCGCGCTGGGCGCCTTCGTCGTCGGCATCCTGTTCCTGGGCGAATCCGCCAATCCGCTGCGGCTGCTGGCGGCGGCGATGATCCTGGGCGGGCTGGTGCTGATGAAGCTGGCGTCCTCAGACGGCTGAGGGCCGCGTGGCGGCGGCCACCACCGCCGCCAGCAGCAGCCCGGCCACCCACCAGTACTGCCACGCCCCGTAGGACAGCATGGCCACCGCCAGCCCGGCCGCCAGCGCCCCGCAGGCGGCCGGGCTGCGCGCCGCCTTGCCCAGTTCCCACAGCAGCCAGCCACCCAGCGCGGCGCCCACCATGCCCAGTTCCAGCCACAGCTGCAGGCCCAGATTGTGCGGGTGCAGCGGCAGCAGCTGCGCCTGCGCCGCGAAGAACGGCCCGCCCAGGCCGAAGCGCGCCAGCACCGCCGGCGACGCCTGGCCGCTGCCGCCGGGGATGGCGCGCGAGGCCTCCATGCCCCAGCCCAGCCAGGGATGTTCCCAGATGCGGGCGCCGACGAAATCCCAGATCAGCAGCCGGTGCGCGGCCGAGGGCGGCCAGTGCGACAGGTCCAGCCCCGGCCCCAGCAGCCCCAGCGCCAGGAAGGGCGCGCCCAGCACCAGCAGCGCCGCGCCCAGACCGATGACCTGCCCGGCCAGGCGCGGCCGCAGCGCGCACAGGATGGCGGCGGCCAGCCCGGCCAGGGCGGCGATCTTCGCCGCCTCGCCCGGCAGCAGCAGGGCGGCGCCCAGGGTGGCGGCGGCCAGCGCCGCGCGGGCGGGCAGGGGCAGGCCGGGCGCGGCGAAGGCCAGGGGCGCCAGCAGCGCCATGCCGGCCATGGCGTTCTTCAGCCCGAAGCCCAGCACCTCGCTGCCCGGCGGCACGCCGCGCACGGCGGCGCGCACCGCGTGGCCGGTCATCTGGTCCAGCACCGCCAGGGCCAGCCCGGCCAGCAGCCCGCCGCACAGCCAGCGCGCCAGGCGCGGCGCCGGCCCGATGGCCTGGGCGGCCAGCGCCGTCAGCACCACCATGCCCGCCAGCCGCGCCGCCACGTCCAGCGCGCGCCCCGGCTCGGGCGACCACAGGGCGGAGAGCGCGGCCCAGCCCAGCAGCGCCAGCGCCGGCCAAGCCAAACGTGGCAGCGCGCCCGGCCGCCAACCGGCGCGCCAACCCAGCGCCACCGCCGCCAGCAGCGCCAGCAGCGCCACCGGCGCCAGCAGGCGCGATTGCAGCACCAGCGCCGCCGGCAGCAGCGCCAGCGCGATGCCCAGGGGAAGCGCGGCGCGGGTCACACCGCGGCGATGCTTTCGCGCCGCAGCTCGACATGCAGCTGGTCCAGCGCGCGGCCGAAGCGGTTCAGCATGTCGGTGATCTCGGCTTCCGTGATGATCAGCGGCGGCGAGAAGGCGATGCCGTCGCCGGGCAGGGCGCGCATGATGAGGCCATTGTCCTGCGCCAGCGCCACCAGCCGCGGCGCCACCTTGCGCGCGGGGTCGAAGTTGCGGCGCGCCGCCTTGTCCTCGACCATCTCCACGGCGGCGATCAGGCCGCGGCCGCGCACCTCGCCCACCAGCGGGTGGTCGGCGAAGCGCCGGCGCAGCCCGTCCTGCAGCACCGGCGCGACGCGCCCCACGTGGCCGATGATGTCCAGCTCGTCGTAGATGCGCAGCGTTTCCACCGCCACCGCGGCGGGCACCGGATGGCCGGAATAGGTGTAGCCATGGCCGAAGGTGCCCAGCGAGGCGCTGCCATCCGCCAGCCCGTCGAACACGCGTTGATTCACCATCACGGCGGAAATCGGCAGGAAGCTCGACGACAGCGCCTTGGCGCAGGTCAGGATGTCGGGCGCGATGCCGAAGCTCTGGCAGCCCCAGTAGGCGCCGGTGCGGCCGAAGCCGCAGATCACCTCGTCGGCCACCAGCAGCACGTCGTGGCGGCGCAGCACGGCCTGGATCTTCTCGAAATAGGTGGCGGGCGGGACGATGACGCCGCCGGCGCCCATGATCGGCTCGGCGAAGAAGGCGGCCACCGTGTCGGGGCCCTCGCGCAGGATGGTCTCCTCCAGCTCCGTCGCCAGGCGGGTGGCGAACTCCTCCTCCGTCTCGCCCTCCTGCGCGCCGTGGTAATGGTGCGGCGTCGAGACGTGGTGGATGCCGGCGATCGGCAGGTCGAAGAGCTTGTGGTTGTAGGGCAGCCCGGTGAGCGAGGCCGAGCCGATGGTGACGCCGTGATAGCCCTTGAGGCGGGAGATGACCTTCTTCTTCTCCGGCCGGCCCACCGCGTTGTTGAAGTACCACACCATCTTCAGCGCGGTGTCGTTGGCCTCTGAGCCGCTGTTGGCGAAGAAGACTTTGGACATGGGCACCGGCGCGCGCTCCAGCAGCATCTCCGCCAGTTCCACCTGCGGCTCGTGCGTGCGGCCGGTGAAGCCGTGGTAGAAGGGCAGCTGGCGCATCTGCCGCGTCGCCGCCTCCACCAGCCGCTCGTTGGAGAAGCCGAGCGCGGCGCACCACAGCCCGGCCACCGTCTCGATGTAGCTGTTGCCCTGGTCGTCGAAGACGCGCACGCCCTCGCCGCGGGTGATCACCAGCGGACCGTTCTTCTGGTGGGCGTGGGCATCGGTGTAGGGGTGCAGCACCGAGGCGACGTCGCGCATGGCGGTGCTGTTGCGGGGCGGGGTCATCGCGGCTCTCCTGTCCCGTGCATCCTAGCTGGCCGCGCGTTTCAAGGAAGGGCATAACCGCCGTCATGGAAACGACCGTCCCGCACGCCTCCCACTGGGGCTTCTTCGACGCCGTGGTGCGCGACGGCCGCTTCGTCGAGGCCCGCCCCTTCGCGCAGGACCCGCTGCCCCCGCGGCTGATCGCCGCCACGCCCGAGACGGTGCACAGCGCCGCCCGCATCGACCGCCCGCACATCCGCAAGGGCTGGCTGGAAGGCCGCCGCGCCGGCCATGCCCGCGGCGGCGACGCCTTCATCCCCGTCTCCTGGGACCGCGTGACCCGGCTGCTGGCCGAGGAGGTGGCGCGCACCCGCGCCGAGCACGGCGCCAGCAGCATCTTCGGCGGCTCCTATGGCTGGTCCTCGGCCGGGCGCTTCCACCATGCGCGCACCCAGTTGCAGCGCTACCTGGCGCTGGGCGGCGGCTTCACCTCCAGCGTCAACGCCTATTCCTACGCCACCGCCCAGGCGCTGCTGCCGCACGTGCTGGGCGACGTGGAGGTGCTGCTGGGCCGCATGACCGACTGGGCCGCCATCGCGCGCCACGCCCGGCTGATGCTGTGCTTCGGCGGCCTGGCCGAGAAGAACGGCCAGGTCACCAGCGGCGCCGCGGCGCAGACCTACGTGCCCAACATGCTGGAAGCCGCGCGGGCGGGGGTGCGCTTCGTCAACCTCTCGCCGCACCGCGGCGACACCATGGCGGCGATGGGCGCCGAATGGGTGCCCATCCGCCCCGGCACCGACGCGGCGCTGCTGCTGGCGATGATCCGGCACATCCTGGCGATGGGCCTGGAGGACCGCGCCTTCCTGCGCACCCACGTCCATGGCTGGGACCGCTTCGCCGCCACGCTGGAGGGCCGCACGCCCGAATGGGCCGAGGCCATCACCGGCGTGCCCGCCGCCACCATTCGCGCGCTGGCGGAGGATTGCGCCCGCACGCCCACCATGCTCACCGCCGCCTGGTCGCTCCAGCGCGCCGATTTCGGCGAGCAGCCCTATTGGGCGCTGGTGGCGCTGGCCTGCGCCATCGGCTCCATCGGCAAGCCAGGGCAGGGGGTGGGCTTCGGCTATGGCTCCTCGGGCGGCATCGGCAACCCGCGGCGGCCGCTGCCGGCGGTGGGGATGCCCGGCGTGCCCAACCCCATCCGCGACGTCATCCCGGTCGGCCGCATCACCGAGCTGCTGGAGAATCCGGGCGGCACGCTGGACTATGACGGCCGCAGGCTGGCGCTGCCGCGCATCCGCATGGTGTGGTGGGCCGGCGGCAATCCCTTCCACCACCACCAGGACCTCAACCGCCTGCTGCGCGCCTGGGCCGGGCTGGAGACGGTGGTGATCCAGGAACCCTGGTGGACCGCGCCGGCCCGCCACGCCGACATCGTGCTGCCCGCGACCACCACGCTGGAGCGCAACGACATCGCCTCCACCAGCCGCGACCGCTTCGTGCGCGCCATGCACCAGGCCATCCCGCCGCAGGGCCAGGCGCGCAACGACCACGACATCCTGGCCGACCTGGCGGACGCCGCCGGCTTCCGCCCCCGCTTCACCGAGCAGCGCGACGAGGGCGCCTGGCTGCGCCACCTGTATGGCCGCTTCGCCACCGCCTGCGCCCGCCAGGGCCTGGAGGTGCCGCCCTTCGACGAGTTCTGGGCGCGCGGCCATGTCGAGCTGCCGCCCATCGCCGCCGGCGAGGAATACACCCAGTTCACCGCCTTCCGCGCCGACCCCGAGGCGCACCCGCTGGACACGCCCAGCGGCAAGGTCGAGATCTTCTCCGACGCCATCGCGGCGATGGACCTGCCCGACTGCCCCGGCCACCCTGCCTGGATCCCGCCCCGCGAATCCCTGCTGGACGCGGCGGAGGACGAGCTGCACCTGCTGAGCTTCCAGCCCGCCACCCGGCTGCATTCCCAGCTCGACCCCGGCCGCATCGCCGCCGCCGACAAGATCGGGGGCCGCGAGCCCATCCACCTGCACCCGGAAGACGCGGCGGCGCGCGGCCTGGCGGAAGGGCAGGTGGTGCGGGTGTTCAACCGGCGCGGCGCCTGCCTGGCGGGGGTGCGCCTCAACGCCGGGCTGATCCGCGGCGTGGCGCAGATGGCGACGGGGGCGTGGTTCGACCCGCTGGAGCCCGGCGTGCCCGGCAGCCTCTGCGTGCACGGCAACCCCAACGTGCTGACGGCGGATGTCGGCACCTCGCGCCTCGGCCAGGGGCCGTCGGCGCAATCCTGCCTGGTGCGGCTGGAAGCCTGGGAGGGCCCGCTGCCCCCGGTGCGCGTCCACGCCCCGCCCCGCATCGAGGAGGTCCCGGCATGATGCGGCGCCGCACCCTGCTGCTGGCCAGCCCGCTGCTGCTGGCCCAGGCCCCCGCCGTGCGGCAGGATGACAGCGTGGCCCCCGGCTGGCGGCGCGACATCCTGGCCCGCTGGGGCGACCGCGTGACCTTCGACGCGCCCCCCTGGGACCCCCGCGCTGTGGACGCCGAGGGCGCGGGCGCGCAATTCGGCTGGGACGGCCGCATCGCCGCCCTGGTGCCGCCGCCCCCGGCCGCCGATGCCGCGCCGCGCGCCGTGCTGGCCGTGGTCCACCCCACCGTGGAGGCGCGGCTGGCCTTTCCCGGCGGCGCGGACCGCGCCGAGGTGGCGGGAATGATGCAGGGCGCCTCCCTGCTGAACCTGGAGCGCCAGGGCGGGCGCTGGATCGTGGTGGAGGGCGGCTTCCAGTCCCGCCGGCTGACGGCGCAGACGCTGTGCCGCGGCCCGGCCGGCGCGCTGCGCGGCGTCATCGCCCCGCGCGGCGGCAGCGCCACGCCCTGGGGCAGCCTGCTGCTGGCCGAAGGGGACACCGGCGCCTGGACCCGCCGCCTGGGCCTGGACCCCGCCGCCCACGGCTTCCTGGTGGAGCTGGACCCGCTGGACCCGCAATCCATCCCGGTGAAGCGCGCCGCCCCCGGCCGCTTCCCCAAGGCCGACTGCGCCGCCACCACCACGCGCGACGGCCGCGCCGCCGTCTTCATGGCCGAGATGGGCGAGGCCGGCTTCCTGTTCCGCTTCCTGTCCGCCGGCCCGGCGCGCGAGCCCGACGCGCTGGATGCCGGCACCCTGGCCGTGGCGCGCAACGCCGGCGGGCGCCTGGCCTGGGCCGCGCTGCCCGGCGCCGGCGACCCGCTGGCCGAGGCGCGCGCCGCCGGCGGCACCCCCTTCGCCGGCATCGCCGCGCTGTCCTGGGACGCGCCGCGCAACCGCCTGCTGCTGGCCACCGCCGAGGGCGTGGCGGAGCTGCGCGGCGAGGCGGGGGCCGAGGCCGGGGTGCTGGCGCTGCTGGCGCGCCTGCCCAACGCCGCCTGCGCCGTGGCCGACGCGCGCGGCCGCGTGCTGGCCGGCACCGACGCCCAGGGCCGCGTCGGCCCCACTGCCGAGACGCTGTTCCTGGACGGCCAGGCCCTCTACGGCGCGCCGCGCGCCGCGGGCATCGGCGGCGCGGCGGTGCTGCCGGACGGCACCGTGCTGACCATCGCCCGCCGCCCGGGCGCCGAGCCCGGCGCCTCCTTCGAGCGGCCGGCGACGCGCTGGCCGGAATTCACTCCGGGCGTGCCGCCGCGGACGGCGCTGCTGTCGCTGGGGCGCTGAGCACGCGCGCCACCGCGCCGCGCCATTCGGCGTGGCGCTGCGCGGCCTCGGCCATTGCCATCGCCGGGGTGAAGCGGCGGTCCAGCCGCCAATGGGCGGCGGGCGCCTCCGGCCCCGGCAGCAGCCCGGCGGCGTGGCCGGCCAGCCAGGCGGCGCCCAGCGCCGTGGTCTCGGGCACCGCCGGGCGGTCCACCGGGGCCTGCAGGATGTCGGCCAGGAACTGCATGGTCCAGTCGCTGGCCACCATGCCGCCATCCACCCGCAGCACCAGCTCGGCGGCCCCCGGCCAGTCGGCCCGCATCGCCGCCAACAGGTCGGCGGTCTGCAAGGCCACGGATTCCAGCGCGGCGCGGCAGATCTCGGCGCGGCCGGTGCCGCGGGTCAGGCCCAGCAGGGCGCCGCGCGCCCCGGCGTCCCAGTGCGGGGCGCCCAGCCCGGTGAAGGCCGGCACCAGATGGACGCGCTGCGCCGGGTCGGCCTTGGCCGCCCATTCCCCGGCCTCCCGCGCGTGGGCGATCAGGCCCAGCCCGTCGCGCAGCCACTGCACCGTGGCCCCGGCGTTGAAGATGGCGCCTTCCAGCGCGTAGGCCCGCCGCCCGCCGAGCTGCCAGGCCACGGTGGTCAGCAGCCGGTGCGAGGAGGCGACGGGCTCCCCGCCCGTCACCAGCAGGGCGAAGCAGCCGGTGCCGTAGGTGGACTTCACCATGCCCGGCGCGAAGCAGGCCTGGCCGATGGTCGCGGCCTGCTGGTCCCCCGCCATGCCCAGCACGGGCACCGGCGCGCCCAGCACCGCGGTGTCGCCGAAGCGGCCGGCGCTGTCGCGGATCTCCGGCAGGGCGACGGGGGGCACGCCGAACAGCTCGCACAAAGCCTGGTCCCAGGCGCCGCTCCGCAGGTCCATCAGCAGCGTGCGGGAGGCGTTGGTGGCGTCGGTGGCGTGCACCCGCCCTTCCGTCAGCCGGAACAGCAGGAAGCTGTCCACCGTGCCCAGGCACAGCGCGCCGCGCGCCGCGGCGTCCCGCGCGCCCGGGTGGGCATCCAGCAGCCAGCGCATCTTGGTGGCCGAGAAATAGGGGTCCAGCCGCAGCCCGGTGCGCGCGGCCACCGCCGCTTCCTCGCCGCGCAGGGCGTCGCACAGCGGGGCGGTGCGGCGGTCCTGCCAGACGATGGCGCGGCCGATCGGCTTGCCGGTCGCGCGCTCCCACAGCACGGTCGTCTCGCGCTGGTTGGTGATGCCGATGCCGGCCACGCCGGCCGGGTCGGGCGCCACCTCGCGCAGCACCTGCACGGCGTGGCGCAGGATCTCCTCCGCGTCGTGCTCCACCCAGCCGGGGTGGGGGAAGTGCTGGGGCAGTTCCACCTGCGCGGTGCGCAGCGGGCGCAGCGCGGCGTCGAAGGCGATGGCGCGGGTGGAGGTGGTGCCCTGGTCCAGGGCCAGCAGCGTGTCGGTCAAGGTTGCGTCCCTCCCATGGGCGGCGGATGATGGCGGTGAATCAGGATCCCCGGAATGCCCGTCCCCAACCGCCTCGCCGCCCTGCAGCCCGAGATGGCCCAGTGGCGCCAGACCCTCCATCGCACGCCCGAGCTCTGCTACGAGGAGCGCGCGACCTCTGACTACGTGGCCGCCCGGCTGGCCGAATGGGGCATCGAGGTGCACCGCGGCCTGGGCGTGACGGGGCTGGTGGGGGTGCTGCGCAACGGCACCTCGGGGCGCACCATCGGCTTCCGCGCCGACATGGACGCCCTGCCGATGAGCGAGGAGACCGGGCTGCCCTACGCCTCCGCCGTGCCCGGCCGGATGCACGCCTGCGGCCATGACGGCCACACCGCCATGCTGCTGGGCGCCGCCCGCCACCTGGCCGAGACGCGCAACTTCGACGGCACCGTCCACTTCATCTTCCAGCCCGCCGAGGAAGGCGGCGCCGGCGCGCGCGCCATGATCGAGGACGGGCTGTTCGCCCGCTTCCCCTGCGATTCGGTGTTCGGCGTGCACAACGACCCCAGCCTGGAACTGGGCCAGGCCTCCGTGGTGGCCGGGCCGGTGCTCGCGGCCTCCGACCGCGTGGCCATCGCCATCACCGGCAAGGGCGGGCACGCGGCGCGTCCGCACGCGGCGGTGGACCCCATCCTGGTCGGCGCGCAGATGGTGGTGGCGATGCAGGCGCTGGTGGCCCGCCGGGTGGACCCGCTGGATTCCGCCGTCATCTCGCTGTGCCAGTTCCACGCCGGCAGCGCATCCAACGTCATCCCCGAAACCGCGGAGATCCAGGGCACCGTGCGCACCCTGCGGCCGGAGACGCAGGACGAGATGCAGCGCCTGATCACCGCCACCGCGCAACACGTGGCGGCGATGAACGACGCCGAGGCGGTGGTGGACTACACCCGCGGCTATCCCCCCACCGTGAACCACGCGGCGGAGACGGAGCGCGCCGCCCTGGCCGCGGCGCGGGTGCTGGGCGAGGGCGGCGTCATCCGCAAGCGCCCGCCGAACATGGGGGGCGAGGACTTCTCCTTCATGCTGCTGGAGCGCCCGGGCTGCTTCGTGAAGCTGGGCCAGCGCCAGGGGGAGAAGGGCGCGGTGTCGCTGCACAACCCGCGCTACGACTTCAACGACGACCTGCTGCCGGTGGGGGCGGCCTTCTTCGCCGCCCTGGCGGAGCAGGAACTGCCGCGGGGCTGACGGCAATGGACGGCGAGGCGCCGCGCTGGGCCGGCGGGGCGCGCGCCGGCGCGGTCGAGGCGGCGCCGGCCCGCACCGGCTTCTGGGGCCGCATCGGCACCCGCGCGGCGGTGGTGCTGCTGCTGATGCTGGCGGTGCTGGGCTTCCTGGCCGGCAACGCGCTGCTGATGCTGCATCGCCAGGGCGACATCATCGAGCGCATGGGCGTGCGCGACCGCGCCACCATCGAGGCGGTGGACGACTTCACCTCCGACGTCGCCGACTTCTCCCAGGCCTTCGCCGCCGTGCTGGCGAGCGCCCTGCCGCCCACCGTCACCGGGCCGCGCATGCGCCGCAACGCCCAGGGCATCACCGACAGCCACGCCAAGCTGGTGGGCCTGCTGGGCGAGCGGCTGAACCCGGTGGTGCGCGAGGCCGCGCGCGACATGGCCGCCCGCCTGCCGGAGGTGGGCGAGCGCGTGGCCGACAGCTTCACCCGCCGGGCGCGCGCCGAATGGGCCGGGCTGCAGGAGGAGTGGCTGGACATGGTCACCGCCTTCAACAACCTGGCCAGCGAGGCGCGGCGCCTGTCCAAGGCCGATGCCGACGAGAGCCTGGCCCAGGCACACCGCCTGCGCGCCGAGGGCGAGCGCGCCACCCTGGTGGGTGCGCTGGTGGGGCTGCTCTGCCTCGGGCTGGTCTGGCTGGTGCTGGTGGTGCTGACGGTGAAGCCGCTGGGCCACGTCGCCGCCGCCATGCGCCGCCTCGCCGCCGGCGACGCCGAGGGCCAGGTGCCGGGCACCGAGCGCGCCGACCAGGTGGGGGAGATGGCGCGCGCCGTGGCGGTGTTCCGCACCAACCTGGCCGAGACGCGCGCCCTGATGGAGCAGGCGCTGGACGGCGCGCGGCGCACCGCCATCGTCACCACCCAGGCCAGCCAGGCCATCGGCCAGGTGAGCGAGGGCAGCCTGACCCAGCTGAGCGAGCTGCGCGCGGTGTCCGACGCGCTGGGCCACACCACCCAGGCGGTGGCCGATGTCGGCCGCTCCACCCAGCAGGCGCGCGACACCGCCGCGCAGTCCCGCGCCATCCTGCAGGGCAGCCTGGAGAAGGTGCGGCTGCTGATCGAGACGGTGGACGCGGTGGGCGAGGACACCGAGCGGGTGACGCGCATCGCCGCCACCATCGCCAAGATCGCCACCCAGACCAACATCCTGGCCATCAACGCCGCCATCGAGGCGGCGCGCGCCGGCGAGCACGGCCGCGGCCTGGCGGTGGTGGCGGAGGAGGTGCGCCAGCTCGCCGCCTCCAGCGAGGCGCTGGCGCAGGAGATCGCCGACGTGGTGCTTCAGGCCGGCCGCCGCACGCGCGAGGGCGCGGGCGCCGCCGCCGCGGTGGGCGCGGGCATGGACGAGTTCGAGCGGCTGACGGAGGAGACGGCGCGGCTGGCCGCCTCCATCGCCGTCGCCATGGAGGAGCAGCAGGCGACGGTCGCCAGCCTGGACGAGCGCGTGGCCACGCTGACGCGCATCGGCCAGGGCAACGCCACGGCGGCGGAGGAGATCACCGTGACCATGATCGACCTGTCGCGGCTGGCGGCGGAATCCCGCGCGGCGGTGGAGAGCATGGCGGCCAGCCGCGGATGAGCGCGGCCATCCTCGTCGTGGACGACAGCTCCTTCAACCGGCTGCTGCTGAAGCGCCGCCTCGCCGAGCTGGGCCACGGCGAGCCGGAGATGGCCGCCGACGGCGTGCAGGCGCTGGCCGCCATCGCCGCGCGCCGCTTCGACGTGGTGCTGCTGGACCTGGAGATGCCCGAGCTGGACGGCATCGGCGTGCTGGAGCGCCTGCACGGCCGCGCCGACGCGCCGCCGGTGATCGTCATCTCGGCCCAGACCGACATGGCGGGCGTGATCCGCTGCATCGAGCTGGGGGCGGAGGACTACCTGCCCAAGAGCTTCGACCCGCCGCTGCTGCGCGCCCGCCTGCAGGCCGTGGTGGACAAGAAGGCCCTGCGCGACCTTGCCGACCAGCGCCGCGCCGCGCTGGAGGCGGAGATGGAGACGGCGCGGCGCGCCCAGCTTTCCATCGTGCCGCGCGGCTTCGCGGCGCTGGCGCGGCCCGGCTTCGCCCTGCACGCCCACATGGAGCCGGCGCGCGAGGTGGGCGGCGACCTGTACGACCTGCTGCCGCTGCCGGGCGGGCAGGTGCTGTTCGGCGTGGCGGACGTGACCGGCAAGGGGGCGCCGGCCGGGCTGACCATGGCGCGCTGCTTCGGGCTGGTGCGCGCCGCCGCCCGCATGGCGCCGGGCGTGCCCGACCCCGCCGCGCTGCTGGCCCTGGCCAATGACGACCTGGCGGCGGAGAACGAGGAGATGACCTTCGTCACCGCCCTGTTCGGCGTGCTGGACCCCGCCACCGGCGCCGGCCGGCTGTGCAACGCCGGGCACGAGGCGCCGCTGCGCCTGCGCGCCGGTGGCGCCGCCGAGCTGGCCTGCGGCCCCATCCAGCCGGCGCTGGGGGTGGTGGAGGGCTATCCCTACGCCAGCCACCCCTTCGCCATCCCGCCCGGCGAGGGCCTGCTGCTGCTGACCGACGGCGTGACCGAGGCGCAGGACCCCGGCGGCGACCTGCTGGGCAAGGAGGCGGTGCTGGCCGCGCTGGGCGGCACCACCGCGCCCGAGGAAGCGGTGGCCAAGCTGCTGATGGCCATCGCCGCCCACGCGCGCGGCGCGCCGGCGGCGGATGACGTGACGATGCTGGCCCTCAGCCGCCCAGGTGCCTGACCAGGAACTCCGCCGAGCGGCCGCCGGCGATGGTGGCGGCGCGCGCGTCGTAGGAATGGCCGCCGATGCGGGCGAAGGCGTGGTCCACGCCCGGGTGCACCATCACCGTCGCCAGCGGGTTGCCGTCCAGCCCGGCCTTGATGGCGGCCTGCGCCTCGGGCGGGACGAACTTGTCCTTCTCGGCGATGTGCGCCAGCACCGGCCCGCGCAGCGGCGCGCCCACCAGCCCGTCCAGCCCCACGCCGTAGTAGGAGACGTTGGCCTCCGAATCGGTGCCCTGGGCGGCCTTGAACGCCATGCGCCCGCCCAGGCAGAAGCCCATGGTGCCGACCTTGCCGGTGCTGCCGGCCATGCCGCGGGCGTGGGTGATGGCGGTCTGGATGTCCATCAGGCCCTTGTCCTGGTCGAAGCCGTTCATCAGGGCGAAGGCCTTCTCCCACTGGCCCTGGCCGCCATCGGGGTCCAGCTGGGTGCCGGGCTGCTGCCGCCAGAACAGGTCGGGCGCCAGGGCGATGAAGCCCATGGCCGCCACCCAGTCGCAGATGGCGCGCATGTTGGCGTTCACCCCGAAGATCTCCTGGATCACCACCACCGCCGGGGCGGGGTTGGCCTTGGGCAGCACCAGGTGGCAGGCGAAGCGGCCGGCGCCGTCCGCGGCGTCGAGCGTGATCTCTGGCATGGGGCCTCCCTTGGCGATTCCGGATCGGGCGGCCATGTTGCCGCAGGATGAGACGCCGCGCCATGCTCGCCGGGACCGCCCTGCTTTCCGCGCCGGCGCTGGCGCAGGGGGATGCCGCGCTGGCCGCCGCCGGCTGGACCCATGGCGAGTACGACGGCATCCGCCCCGCCCGCTTCCGCGCCCTGCCCGACGGCGTGGCGCTGGAGGGCGAGGGCGCCGGCTCCTTCATCTGGCGCCGGGTGGAGGGCGCGGCGGCGTGCCTGTCCTGGCGCTGGCGCGTGGACCTCGGCCCGCCGCCCACCGACCTGACGCGGCGCGGCGGCGACGACCGCGCGGTGAGCGTGGCGGTGGGCTTCGCGGGCTTCCCGCCCCGCGCCGGCTTCCTGGCGCGGTCCCAGCACGCGGTGGCGCAGGCGGCTGCGGGCAGCCACCGCCTGCCGCGTTCCGTGCTGATCTACGCCTGGGGCGGCACGGGGCAGGAGCCGCCGCATTTCTATTCGCCCTGGATGGGCGGGCTGGGGCGCGTGCGGGTGCTGCGCCCCGCCACGGCGCCGACCGGCCGCTGGTTCGAGGAGCGGGTGGACCTGGCGGCGCATTGGCGCGACAGCTTCGGCGCCGACCCGCCGCCGCTGCAGGAGGTGGCGATCGGCACCGACACCGACGACACGCGCGCGCGCTTCAGCGCGCAGGTGGAACGCCTGCGCTTCGGCGCCTGCTGAGGAGACAGCCCGCTTGCCCATCGAGCGCAAGGAGTTCCGCGACGCCATGGCCCGGCTGGGCGCCGCGGTGAACGTCGTCACCACCGATGGCGAGGGCGGGCGCGCCGGCTTCACCGCCTCCGCCGTGTGCAGCGTCACCGACAGTCCGCCGACGCTGCTGGTCTGCCTCAACCGCGCCGCCTCCTCCAACGCGGTGTTCCTGCGCAACATGGTGCTGTGCGTGAACACCCTGGCGGCGGGGCAGGAGGAGATCAGCAACGCCTTCGCCGGGCTGACCGGGCTGGAGGGCGAGGAGCGATTCAACGTCGGCGCCTGGTCGCGCCTGGTCACCGGCTCGCCGGTGCTGGACGGCGCGGTGGAGAGCTTCGACTGCCGCGTGCGCGAGGTGCTGGTGAAGGGCACCCATTCCGTGCTGTTCGCCGAGATCGAGGCGGTGCGCCACGGCACCGACGGCGCCGGGGCGCTGATGTATTTCGGGCGCTCCTACCACTCGGTCGGCGCGGCTCACCACTCGCCGAAATAGACTCCCGCCGCCTTGTGGCGGTCGGTGCGGAATTCCGCCTCCGCCCAGGTCAGCGTGGTGCGGCATTTGAGGGTGGAGGCCCAGTGCCACAGCGCCTCGCGCATCGCCGCGCGCACCCCTTCCAGCGCGGGGTCGGTGCCGCGGTCGTGGAACTCCTCCGGGTCGGCCTGCAGGTCCCACAGCATGGGCGGCAGGCCGGAGGTCCAGTGGACATATTTCCACCGCGCGTCGCGGATCATGAAGGCGCGGTGCTGGCCGGTGGGCAGGCCCAGCCGGCGGCGGGCGCCGCGGAAGGTCCAGTCCAGCTCGCTGATGGCGTGGCCACGCCATGCCGCGGGGGCCTCGCCGCGCAGGAAGGGCATCAGCGAGCGGCCCTCCACCACGTGCTCGGCGCCATCCAGCCCCAGCGCGTCCAGGATGGTGGGGACCAGGTCCACGGCCTCGGTGAAGCGGTCCACCGTGACGCCGCGCGCCCCGCCGGGGATGGCGGCCAGCATCGGCACGCGCTGGATGCAGTCGTGGAACAGCTCCTTCTCGCCCAGCCAGTGGTCGCCCAGGTAGTCGCCATGGTCGGAGGTGAAGAGGACCAGCGTGTCCTCCCACCGCCCCAGCCGGTCCAGCAGCGCCCAGACGCGGCCCAGGTGGTCGTCGAGTTGCGTGACGAGTCCCTGGTAGGCCGGGCGGACGGTGGCGATGCAGTCGTCGCGCTGGAAGGATTCCGCCACCTCCTCGGCCTGGAACTCGCGCATGGCCGGGTGCACGCCGGGGCCGCGCTCGGCGTCGTGGCGGCGGACCGGCAGGCAGTCCTGCGCGCCGTACATGGCGTGGTAGGGGGCGGGGGCCACGTAGGGCCAGTGCGGCTTGACGTAGGAGAGGTGCAGCACCCAGGGGTCGTCGCCCTGCGCCGCGATGAAGCGCAGCGCGTGGTCGGTGGTGTAGGCGGTTTCGCTGTGCTCCTCCCTCACGCGGGCGGGCCAGCGCACGTTGCGCATCTTCCAGCCGGAATGCTGCGTGCCGTCGGGCGCGGTGACGGCGATGACGAAGTCGGTCCAGGGGTCGGCGCTGTCATAGCCCTGGGCGCGCAGCCAATGCGCGTAGGCGGATTGCGTCTCGGCATGGTGGCCGTCATGGCGGTCCAGCAGGGTGAACCAGCCCTCGCGCAGAAGCACCGCCAGCTCATCCTGGCCGTCCAGCAGCAGGCGGCGCATCCCCTGCACGTCGGGCAGCACGTGGGTCTTGCCGGCCAGGGCCAGGGTGCGGCCGGATTCGCGCAGGTGCCAGCCCAGCGTCACCTCGCCCACGGAGAGCGGCACGCGGTTGTGGGTGGCGCCGTGCGAGGCGACGTAGCGCCCGGTATAGGCCGACATGCGCGACGGCCCGCAGATGCCCGACTGCACGTAGTGCTGCGCGAAGCGCACCCCGCGCTCCGCCAGCGCATCCAGGTTGGGCGTGCGGATGTGCGGGTGGCCGGCATGCGCCAAGTGGTCCCAGCGCAGCTGGTCGCACATGATGAACAGCACGTTCCTGATGGTGCCCACTGGCGCTTCCCCCGCTTTGGCGCACCATACCGCCAAACCACGACGGGGGAACGCCATGGACCGCTTCACGACGCTGACCGAAGCCACGATGACGCCGCGCCAGAAGGAGGTGGCCGCCGCCATCGCCGCCGGCGCGCGCGGCGGGGTGAAGGGCCCCTACAACGCCTGGCTGCACGCGCCCGAGCTGGCGGCGCGCATGGAGCAGGCGGGCCGCTACATCCGCTGGGAAACCAGCTTCCCCCCGCGGCTGAGCGAACTGGCCATCATCGTCACCGCCGCGCGCTGGCGGGCGCGCTACGAATGGTTCGCCCATGCCCGCCTGGCGGCGGAGGGCGGGCTGCGCGCGGAGATCATCGAGGCGATCCGCCTGCGCCAGCGCCCCGAGGGCATGGCGGAGGACGAGGCGGCGGTGCACGACTTCGCCCGCGCCCTGGTGGATGAGGGCGACGTGCCCGACGCCGCCTTCGACCGCTGCAAGGCCCTGTTCGGCGAGCGCGGCTGCGCCGAGCTCGTCGCCGCCTGCGGCTACTACGTCGCGGTGGGCTTCACACTGAACGTGGCGCGCGTGCCGCTGCCCGAAGGCGTCAGCGATCCATTTCCCTGATCATCGCGATGACCCCGGAGAAGTCGCGCGAGGCCCCGCCCGCCCGCGCGAAGCGCTCGTAGAGCCCCAGCGCGGCGGCGCCCAGCGGCGTGGCGGCGCCGCTGGCCTGCGCCGCCTGCTGCGACAGGCCGAGGTCCTTCAGCATCAGCGAGGTGGCGAAGCCCGGCGCGTAGCCGCGGTTGGCCGGCGAGCCCGGCACCGGCCCCGGCACCGGGCAATAGGTGGACAGCGACCAGCATTGGCCGGAGGACCTGCTCGCCACCTCGAACAGCGCCTCGTGGCTCAGGCCCAGCTTCTCCGCCAGGGCGAAGGCCTCGCAGGTGCCGATCATGCTGATGGCCAGCAGCATGTTGTTGCACAGCTTGGCGGCCTGCCCGGCGCCAGGCCCGCCGCAATGCACGATGGTGCGGCCCATCGCCTCCAGCACCGGCCTGGCCTCGGCGAAATCGGCCTCGGCGCCGCCGACCATGAAGGTCAGGGTGGCGTTCTCCGCCCCCATGGTGCCGCCGCTGACCGGCGCGTCCAGCATGCGCCGCCCTGCGGCCACGGCGCGCGCTGTCTCCACGTCCACCGTCGAGCAGTCCAGCCGCAGCGCCTCGCCGGCCGCCGCGTCCATCGCCGCCCAGGCGTCGCGCACGTGCTGGCCGGCCGGCAGCATGGTGATGACCACGTCGCGGCCCGCCGCGGCCTCGGCGGCGCTGGCGGCGGCGGGCACGCCGGCGGCGGCGATGGCGGCGGCAGAGAGGTCGAAGCCGGTGACGTCATGCCCGGCCTTGGCCAGGTTGCGCGCCATCGGCCCGCCCATGTTGCCCAGCCCGATGAATCCGATGCGCGCCATGTGCCGTGTCCTCCTCGGCCCAGCGTGGCGCGCCTGGCCCGTCAGGTCCAGCCGGCGGGCGGGCGGGCGCGCTGCGCCGCCATGCGCACCGGGGCATTGGCGGCGCCGTAGCCGTCATAGCCGGGGTCGCGCTGCAGCACCTCCAGGAAGAAGCGCTCCTGGAAGGCCGGCGTGTAGGCGTGGCGGAACAGGTGGCCCTGCGCGTCGCGGTCCAGCAGGAATTCGCGCTTCGCCAGCCGCGCCAGCTCCGCCGCGTCCAGCCCCAGGCGCGCATCCAGGTCCTCGTAGTAGTTGGCCGGGATGTCGAGCAGCGGCGGCGCGCCCTCCAGCGCGGCGAAGATGTCGGCGCAGCGGAAGGCGATGTGGTGCACCCCGGCGCCCGCGGTGGCCGAGACGAAGCGCCCGGTGGAGGTGCGCGCGGATTCCGACACGTTCACCGGCACCCGCACCCGCCGCGCCGCATCGCTGAAGGCGCGCGAGCGGATGAGGCCGTAGGGGTCGGGCAGCTCCAGCAGCGGCTCGGGCTCCAGCCCGAAGACGGAGCGCAGGAACAGCGCCAGGCTGTCCATCATGTCGGGCGTCACCGCCTGGGCCACATGGTCCACCCCCAGCAGCGCGCCGGGCGCGCCGTCGCCGATGGCGAAGTCGCCCTCCCAGGCGGTGTCCCGCACCAGGTGGATCAGCAGGCCGTCGGGGGCGCGGATGCCGGGCAGCTCGCTCTCATCCTTCCCGCGGCGCTCGGTCCAGACCGGGCAGCGCAGCGCCTCGGCGCGGGCCAGGGCGCGGGCAGGGTCGTCCACCCGCAGCGCCAGGGCGCAGACGCCGGGGCCGTGCAGGGCGAAGCGCTCGGCGGCGGCGGAATCGGGCTCGGCGTTCAGCACCAGCGAGGCGCCGCCGTTGCGCCACAGTTCCACATCCTTGGAGCGGTGGGTGCCGGCCTTGCGGAAGCCGATGCGCGAGACGAAGCGGCCCATCGCCTCGCGCGCCGCATGGTCCAGCGCGAATTCCACGAACTCCACGCCGTGCAGTCCCGGCAGGGCGGGCAGGGTGGAAAGGCCCGCCTGCTCCTCCAGCCAGATCAGCGAGCGCAAGGCGTCGCGCGCGGTGCGGCGCGAGGGCGCGCCGCGGAACTCGTCGTTGAAGATTTCGAGCGACAGCGGCCCGGCATAGCCGGCGCGCATCACCTCGCGCAGGAAGCCGGCCACCGGCAGCTCGCCCTGGCCGGGGAAGCAGCGGTGGTGGCGGCTCCAGGACAGCACGTCCATGGACAGGCGCGGCGCATCGGCGAGCTGGAGGAAGAACAGCTTCTCCGCCGGCACCGTTTCCGCGAGGCCCCTGAGGTCGTCGCCCAGGCTCAGCGTGTGGAAGCTGTCGAGGATCAGGCCCAGCGCCGGGTGGCCGGCGGCCTGCACGACCTCCCAGGCCTGGCGCCAGCGGTTGACGTGGGTGCCCCAGGCCAGCGCCTCGTAGCCCACCTGGAGGCCGCGGCGATGGGCGCGCTCGGCCATCTCGTGCAGGTCGGCCGCCGCGCGGGCGGGGTCGTCGATGGCGTGCGGCTGCACGTTGGAGCAGACCAGCACCATGGAGGCGCCCAGCGCCTGCATGGTGTCGAACTTGCGCTCGGCGCGGTCGAGGTTGCGGGCGCGCTGCGGCTCGGGCATCGCCTCGAAGTCGCGGAAGGGCTGGAACAGGTCCACCGACAGGCCCATGTCGCACGCCAGCCAGCCGGCCTCCTTCGCCGAGCCCTCGAAGGTGAGGAGGTCGTTCTCGAAGATCTCGACGCCGTCGAAGCCGGCGGAGGCCGCGGCCTCCAGCTTGTCGGGCAGGGTGCCCGACAGGCAGACGGTGGCGATGGACCGCTTCATGCGCAGCATGAAGCGGCCGTTTCTTTGCCCTCAGGCGCCGGGCGCGCGCTCCGCGCGCTTGGCTTGCGCCGCGCCGCGGGTGCGCTGGCCGCACGCGCAGTTAGGCGGCGGGCCGCGCCGTGCGCGGCCGTGGTGGTCGTGGCCCCGGGTGCCGGGCGCACGCTCCGCGCGCTTGGCTTGCGCCGCGCCGCGGGTGCGCTGGTCGGGCGCGCGGTTGGGCGGCGGGCCGCGCCGTGCGCGGCCGTGGGGGTCATGCCCGCGGGTGCCGGGCGCGCGCTTGGGTTGTGCAGCGCCGCACCCTGCGCGGCCCGGGGCGCGGTCACGGGTCCAGGAACACCGTCTCGCCCTCGCCGGCGAGGCGGATGTCCAGGGTGAAGACCGGCACGCCGTCGCGCTCGGTGCGCGCGGCAACCAGCGTGGCGCGGCGGTTCGGCTGCTCGATCAGGCGCAGCACCGGGTCGGCGGCGTTGGCCTCCTCGCAATCGCCGAAATACAGCCGCGTGTGCAGGCCGCGGTTCAGCCCGCGCGCCGCCAGCCACAGGCTGACATGCGGCGCCATCCGCGCCTTGCCGCCGCGCGCCGGCACCGCGCCGGGGCGCACCGTGTCGAAGCCCCACAGCCCCGTCTCGAAGGAGGTGCCGGTGCGCCCGAAGATGCCATGCGTGCCGTCGGCCCTGGCCTGCCAGCATTCCACCAGCGCATCGCGCACCAGGGAGCCGGTCACGTCCAGCACGCGGCCCTCGATGCGGATGCGCTCGCCCGGCTCATCCGCGGCGAGGCCGCCGGCGCCGATGTCGCGGGCGAAGATCTCGAACCCCGCCTGGCGCGGGATCAGGCCGATATGCACGTAGGGGCCGGCGGTCTGCGACGGCGTCTCGGGCAGGCGGCCCAGCGTCCGGTCGCCGTAAGGCGAAGCCTGGAGGCGGGAATCGGCCGCGGAAAAAGGCATGTCAGGCGTCCACATGGCTCAGTTCCCCTCCAGCCGGTTCTCGAACAGGGTCGAGCGGTGGCCGCGCAGCACGATGTCCCACCGATAGGCCAGCGTGTGCTGCGGCACCTGCGCGGCCAGGTCCAGCTTCGCCACCAGCCGGGTGCGCGCCGCCGGGTCTGGGATGGTGTTGAGGATGCTGTCGAGCGGGATCAGCGGGTCGCCCTCGAAATACATCTGCGTGATCAGGCGCTGCGCGAAGCCGCCGCCGAAGACGGAGAAATGGATGTGCGAGGGCCGCCAGTCGCCGATGGTGTTGCGATACGGGTAGGCGCCTGGCTTCACCGTGCGGAAGTGGTAGCGCCCCTCGGAATCCGTCACCGTGCGGCCGCAGCCGCCGAAGTTCGGGTCAATCGGCGCCTCGAAGCGGTCGTTGACGTGGCGGTAGCGGCCGGAGGCGTTGGCCTGCCAGAACTCCACCAGCGCGCCGGGCACCGGCTTCGCGTTGCCGTCCAGCACGCGGCCATGGACGATGATGCGCTCGCCGATCGGCTCGCCGCCATGCTGGAAGTTGCGGAACAGGTCGTTGTCCAGCGGGCCGATCTCGCCATGGCCGAAGCGCGGGCCGGTCAGCTCGCTCAGGTTGCCGTGCAGCGAGAGCAGCGGCATGCGCGGGCCGCGGAACACGCTGGTCTTGTAGATCGGCGTGACCGGCGGCGGGTGCTGCCCGTGGTCGGAGGGGATGAGTTCGTCGCGCATCAGGCAGCTTCTCCGGAGATGGCTCGGCGGTGGTGCGGGCCGGGCAACGCACCCTCCCGCACCTGCATCGCCTATTCCAGCGTGATGTTGCGCTGGCGGATCACGTCCGCCCACTTCTGGCTCTCGGCGCGCATGTAGGCCGGGAACTCGGCGGCGGTGCCGACGGTGGGCACGATGGCGCCGTTGCGCAGGCGCTCCAGCGTCTCCGGGTTCGCCATGGCGGCGCGCATCGCCGCCTCCAGCCGCGCGATGATCTCGGCAGGCGTGCCGGCCGGGGCCAGCAGCGCGAAGTCGGAGGTGGCCTGGAAGCCGCGGAAGCCGCTCTCGTCGAAGGTGGGGATCTGCGGCGCCAGCGGGTTGCGCTCCAGCGTGGAGACGGCGAGGCAGCGGATGGAGTTGGCGGCGATCAGCGGCAGGGCGGTCGGCCCGTCCACCATGGCCATCTGCACCTCGTTGGTGATCAGCGCCTGCACGGCAGGCGCGCCGCCGCGGTAGGTCACATTCTCCACCCGGATGTCGGCGTCGCGCAGGAACATCTCGGTGGCCAGGTGCGCGGAGGAGCCGGCGCCCGACGAGCCGTAGGACATGCGGCCGGGCTGCGCCTTGGCGCGCGCCACCAGCCCGGCGAGGTCGGTCACGCCGGTCTGCGGGTTGGTGCAGAAGAAGATGGGCGACTGCGCCACGCGGCCGATCGGCGCGAAGGCGGTGTCGTCGTCGTAGCCGCGCTGCGGGAAGAGGTGGCGCGACATGGCGTAGGTGGAGTTCACGCCCAGCAGCAGCGTGTAGCCATCCGGCCGCGCGCGCGCGACGGAGGCGTGGCCCACCGTGCCCGAGGCGCCGGGCCGGTTGTCCACCACCACGGAGCCGCCCAGCGTGGCGCTCATCGCCTGCGCCAGCACGCGGCCGACGAAGTCGGTGGAGCCGCCGGGCGCCCAGGCGACGACGATGGTGACGGGCCGGGTGCCGGGGAAGGCGGATGGGGCGTTCTGGGCCATGGCCGGCGCGGCGAGGCCAGTGGCCAGCAGCGCGGCGCCCAGGGCGCGGCGGAAGATGCTCATGGGTGCGGTTCCTCTCCTGAAGGGACGCGGTGGAAGTGCCGTCGGGTGCGCCCCCGCTTCTGTCGTTGACGTGTACGTACCGGGTAGTACAAACCCGTGCAAGAGGATTGTGCGCCAGGAGCCAGCCGATGACCACCGAACCCCGCAGCGTGCTGCTCGGCCTCATCGGCCAGGGCATCGGCGCCTCGCTGACGCCGGCCATGCAGATGGGGGAAGGGGCGGCGCAGGGGCTGCGTCTGCTCTACCAGCGCATTGACTTGGCCCCGCTGGGCCTGGGCCCGGAGGCGTTGCCCGAGCTGCTGACCGCCGCCGAGCGCATGGGCTTCGCCGGGTTGAACATCACCTTCCCCTGCAAGCAGGCGGTGCTGCCCCTGCTGCACGAACTCAGCGAGGAAGCCCGCGCCCTGGGCGCGGTGAACACGGTGGTGCTGCGCGACGGGCGGCGCATCGGCCACAACACCGATTGCTCCGGCTATGCTGAGGCATTCCGGCGCCGCCTGGGCGATGCGCCGCGGGCGCGCGTGGTGCAGCTGGGCGCCGGCGGTGCCGGGGCGGCGGTGGCCCATGCCCTGCTGGCCGAGGGCGTCGGCGAACTGGCGCTGACGGATGTGGAGCCCGCCAGGGCCGAGGCGGTCGTGACGGGGCTGGAGGCGCGCTTCGGCACCGGCCGCGCCCGCGTGGCAAGGGACCTCGCCGCCGATGTCGCCGCCGCCGATGGGCTGGTGAACTGCACCCCCATCGGCATGGCCAAGCTGCCCGGCACGCCGCTGGACCCGGCGCTGCTGCACCGGCGCCTGTGGGTGAGCGAGGTGATCTACTTCCCTCTCGAAACCGCGCTGCTGAAGGCCGCGCGCGCGCTGGGCTGCCGCACCAGCGATGGGGGCGGCATGGCGGTGTTCCAGGCGGTCGGCGCCTTCCGCCACTTCACCGGGCTGGAGCCGGATGCGGCGCGGATGGAGCGGCATTTCGCCCGGCTCACGGCGGGCTGAGGTAGCGCAGCACCGCCTCCACCAGCATCGCGCGGTGGCGCTCGGTGCAATCCTTCGCGCGCAGGTCCACCGCGTAGATGGCGCCCAGCGTGTGCCGGTTGGAGACCCGATAGAAGCAGAAGCTGCTGATCAGCAGGTGCAGGTCCAGCGCGTCCACGCCCGCGCGGAACACGCCGGCCGCCACGCCGCGGGCCAGCAACTTGTCCAGCTTGCCGATGACCGTGGCGTTGCGGGCGCGGATGGAGGGCGATTCGCGCACGTGCCGCGCTTCCAGGATGTTCTCCACGCTCACCATGCGCACGAACTCCGGGTGCCGGGCGTGGTGGTCGAAGCTGGTCTCGACCATCCGGCGCATCGCGTCCTCCGGCGGCAGCGCATCCAGGTCCAACCGGGATTCGGCGTCGCGGATGCCGCCGTACATCTCCTCCAGCGCGGCGGCGTAGAGCTGCTCCTTGCCGCCGAAATAGTAGTAGATCATCCGCTTGGTGGTGGCGGTGCGGGCGGCGATGTCGTCCACGCGGCCGCCGGCGAAGCCCTTCTCGCTGAACTCGGCGATGGCGGCGTCGAGGATGGCGCGGCGGGTCTGCTCGGGGGCGCGGGTGCGGGGGGCGGTGTCGCCCATGGGCCGTGTACTCCCTGGTCCGTACGCCGTTAGCAGGGAAGCCTAGGCGGTTTCCACCCCGGGCCGGCCGCGCAGCGCCACGGCGCGCCCCACCTCCTCCAGCGGGGCGCCGGGGCGGGTCACGTAGGGCAACGCCAGGAAGCGCGCCTCCAGCGCCGCGGCGCGCGCTTCGTGCCAGGTGAAGCCGCGCAGGTTGGAATGCAGCTTCATCCAGGGGTTGCGCGCCATCACCTCCGCCGCGCCGGCCTGCCGGGGGCTGCCATCGCCCTCGCTGGAGATGGAGGTGGCGACGAATTCCGCCGCCACCGGCGCGGCGCCGGGCGCGGGCGCGACGTCGCAGGCCCAGGCGCGGTGGACGTCGCCGGTCAGCACCGCGGCGTCGTGGCCGCGCAGCAGCCCCAAGAGCCGGGCGCGGGCGGCGGGATAGCCATCCCACGCGTCCATGCCGAGGCGGTCGCCGGACAGCAGGCGGTGGGCCAGCATCACCTGCTGCGCCAGCACCTGCCAGCCATCGCCAAGCGCAAGACCCTCGGCCAGCCATCCTTCCTGCGCGGCGCCCAGCATGGTGCGCGCCGGGTCGGACCATTCCGCGCAGGGCAGGCGGGCGCCGTCGCCGCAGGCCTGGGGGCTGCGGTGGCGGCGGGTGTCCAGCACGTGCAGCGTCAGGTGGCGACCGAAGCGCAGGCGGCGGAAGGCGCGGGTGCGGGCGGCGCGGGGCAGCGGCATGTGCTCCCACCAGGCTTGCAGGGCGGCGTCGCGCCGGGTGGGGAAGCCGTCCTCCGGGAAGGGGCGGGGGGTGTGGTCGCCGGCCCAGTTGTTGTCCACCTCGTGGTCGTCGGCGCTGCAGACCAGCGGGTGGGCGGCGCGCGCGGCCTGCCAGTCGGCATCGGACAGGTACTGGGCGTGGCGGGCGCGGTAGTCGGCCAGGGTGCGGCAGCGCCCGCCCAGGTGCGGCCGCACCAGCGGCCCCCAGCCGCCCGGCCCCTGACGGCCCGCGCCTTCGTAGATCGAATCGCCGTAGTGGAAGATGAAGTGCAGCCCCTCCATCGCCGCGGCATGGGCCCAGGCGGTGTAGAAGCCGTGCTCGAAATTCTGGCAGCCGGCGTTGAGGAAGCGGATGGCGGCGTCGGCGCCGGGCGGCGGGGCGGTGCGGGTGCGGCCCACGGCGCTTTCCTGCCCCTGGGCGCGGAAGCGGAACCACAGGGGGCGGTCCGGCGGCAGCCCCGCCGGCTCCAGGTGCAGGCTGTGCGCCTCCGCCGCCCGCGCCTCGGCTACGCCGCGCTGCAGAATGCGGCGGAACCCCTGGTCGGCCGCCACCTCCCAGGTCACCTCGACCGGGGCGCCGGCGGGCGGGTCCAGCCGCGTCCACAGCACCGCGCCGTCCGGGCGCGGGTCGCCGCTGGCCACGCCCCACGGAAACAGCGGCGCGGCGCCGCGCGCCCGCCCGGCCAGCAGCAGCGCGGGCAGGGCCAGCAGCGGCCGGCGCGTCAGGACGGGATGCATCGCGTCACCCCGGGGTTGAAGCGGGCGGCGTCGGCCCGGGTGCCCTCGGGGCAGGGCCGCTGGGCGCGGGAGGGCGGGGCGATGCCCTGGTCCCAGCCTCGCACGTCAGGGTCGGCCCCGCCGCCGCCACCGCCGCCGCCGCGCGAGGGAGCGCAGCGGCCGCGGCCCTGCGGCACGCCGCCATTCGGGCAGAGGAAGCGGCGGGCGGCGGCCAGGGCCTCGGCGCTGGCGCCGCGCCGGCCCTGGGCCGCGGCGGCACCGGGCCACAGCATCAGCGGCGCCAGGAGCAGGAACCGGCGCTGGGGGAGGACGGATGGAGGGGCCGGTGCCGGATGCCCTTGCCGGCGGCTCGCGCGCGGCAATTCCGGGTCTGGGTGGTCGGTGCGGGGCTCGGCCGGCTTCGGAGGCCCGTTGCGCTGGCCGGCGCGCGGCCATCCTGGCTCTGGCAGGTCGGTGCGGGCCTCAGCCCGCACCGAACGCCCGTCGCACCGGCAGGCGCGGGCCAGATCCGGCTCTGGGTTTTTGGTGCGGGCTTCAGCCCGCACCGAACGCCCAGAGCAGGATGCCCTTCTGCGCGTGCAGGCGGTTCTCCGCCTCGTCGAACACCACGCTCTGCGGGCCATCCATCACCTCGTCGGTGATCTCCTCGCCGCGGTGGGCGGGCAGGCAGTGCATCACGATGGCGTCGGGCGCGGCGTGCTTCATCAGCGCCGCGTTCAGCTGGTAGGGCATCAGCATGTTGTGGCGGTTCTGCGCGGCGGCGGTCTTCTCGTCGCTCATGCTGATCCAGCAGTCGGTGACGACGGCGCGCGCGCCGCGCACCGCCTCGGCCGGGTCGTGCGTCAGCTCCACCCGGGCGCCCTCGCGCCGGGCCCAGGCCAGCAGCTCGGCCGGGGGCTGCAATTCGGGCGGGGTGGCCAGGCGCAGGGTGAAGCCGAAGCGCGCCGCCGCCTGGATGAAGCTCTGCGCCACGTTGTTGCCGTCGCCGGTCCAGGCCACCACCTGCCCGGCGATGGGGCCACGATGCTCCTCGAAGGTCATCACGTCCGCCATCAGCTGGCAGGGGTGGGAGATGTTGGTCAGCCCGTTGATGACCGGGATGGTGGCGTATTCCGCCAGCTCGCGGATCTGCGCGACGTCGGCGGTGCGCAGCATGATGGCGTCCACGTAGCGCGACAGCACGCGCGCCGTGTCCTTGATGCTTTCGCCGCGGTTGAGCTGGATCTCCTTGGCCGTCAGCACCAGCGGCGTGCCGCCCAGCTGGCGGATGCCCACCTCGAAGGAGACGCGGGTGCGGGTGCTCGGCAGCTCGAAGATCAGCGCCACCGTCTTGCCCGCCAGCGGCTGGCCCTGCAGCTCGCCGCGCTTGGCCTGGCGGCCCAGCTCCAGCATGCGGCGCAGCGCCGCCGGCTCCAGGTCCATCAGCTCCAGGAAGTGGCGGGGGCCGGTGCCCCCCGCCGTCTTCAGCGCCGCGCTCACTTCGCCGCCACCTGGGCCAGGGAGGGCGTCATCCGGCGGCAGGCGCGGTCCAGCATCTCCAGCGCCTGGTCGGCCTCCGCCTCGGTGATGATGAGCGGCGGGGCCACGCGCAGCACGTTCATGCCGGCGGCCACCGTCAGCAGCCCCTCGGCGACGCAGGCGGCCTGCATCTCGGTGTTCGTCACCTCCGGCCGCAGCTTCAGGCCCAGCAGCAGCCCGGCGCCCTGCGCGCCCTCGGCCACGCGCGGGTGCCGCTCGGCCAGGGACAGCATGCCGCGCCAAAGGTGGCGCGCCACGCGGTCCACCCCCTCCAGGAAGCCCGGTGCCAGGATGACGTCCAGCACCGCGTTGCCGGCGGCGCAGGCGAGGGGCGAGCCGCCATAGGTGGTGCCGTGGGTGCCGGGCTTGAGGTGGCGCGCCACCTTCTCCTTCGCCAGCACGGCGCCGAGCGGGAAGCCGCCGCCGATGCCCTTGGCAGCCGACATCACGTCCGGCTCGATCTCCGCCCACTGGTGCGCCCACAGCCGGCCGGAGCGGCCCATGCCGGACTGCACCTCGTCCAGCGCCAGCAGCAGGCCGAACTCGTCGCACACGTCGCGCAGCTCGCGCAGGAAGCGCAGCTCCGCCGGGCGGACGCCGCCCTCGCCCTGCACCGGCTCGATCATGATGCCGGCGGTCTGCGGGCCGATGGCGGCGCGCACGGCGTTCATGTTGCCGAAGGGCACGTGGTCGAAGCCTTCCACCGGCGGGCCGAAGCCGGCCAGGTACTTGGCGTTGCCGGTGGCGCTGAGCATCGTCAGGGTGCGGCCGTGGAAGGCGCCCTCGAAGCAGATCATGCGGAAGCGCTCGGGCCGGCCTTCCTCGGCGTGGAACTTGCGCACGGCCTTGGTCATGCCCTCGTTCGCCTCGGCGCCCGAGTTGCAGAAGAAGACGCTGTCGGCGAAGGAGGCGGCGACGTGGCGCGCCGCCAGCTCCTCCGCCTGCTTCACGCGGTACAGGTTGGAGACGTGCATCACCTTCGCCGCCTGCTCGGCGATGACGCGCGTCAGGTGCGGGTGGCCATGGCCGAGGGAGGAGGTGGCGATGCCGGACCCGAAGTCGAGGAAACGTCGCCCGTCATCCGTCCACAGCCAGGCGCCCTCGCCCCGCTCGAAGGCGAGGTCGGCGCGGTTGTAGGTCGGCATCAAGGCGGGAATCACGGTCGGCGCTCCTTCACGTGCGCGGGCCTTCCCGCGGCGGGACTGCCGCGGAATGGGGCAGGATGCCGAAAATCGAAGGTTTCGCAAGGCGAAAGCCGGAAGGGGAGGGGTGCGGGCCGGGCAGGGCAAGCGGTTCTGGCCGCAGGCGGCGGCCTTGGCAGCCCCAGCGCCGGCGGCGCGGCCGAGGCCGCGGTCACCCCTCGCCCGGCGGCCTGGCGAGGGCACGCTTCGTGACCGAGCCTCAAGCAGGCTCAGTCCCCGTAGGTGCTGACCTCGATCAGGTTGCCGTCCGGGTCGCGGCAATAGACGCTGGTGATCGGACCCAGCGCGCCGTCCTTCTTCACCGGCCCCTGCTCGATCTTCACGCCGCAGCGGTGGAAATGCGCCGCGATCTCCAGCGACGAGACGGTGACGATGAAGCACAGGTCCTGGCTGCCCGGCCGCGGGTCGGTGCCCGACCACCATTCGGCCTGGGTGGCCTCGACGGGGCGCAGGTTGATCTTCTGCCCGCCGAAGCGCAGCGAGGTGCGGCGGTGCGGCCCGAACTCCTCGCGCTCCATGCCCAGCACGCGCTGGTACCAGGCGGCAGTGATCTCCACGTCGGCGCAGGTGATGACCAGGTGGTCCAGCCGGTCCACGGCGAAGCGCATCAGCCTTGCTCCCCTTCACGGCGCCGCAGGCGCGCGGTCACCTCGATCTCGATGCGCATGGCGTCCGTCTGCAGCCCGGCATGCAGCAGGGTGGAGGCGGGGCGGACCTCGCCGAAGAAGCGCTTCAGCACCGGCCAGCACGGCGCCCAGTCCTCGCGGCGGGGGACGATGAAGGTGGCGCGCACGACGTCGCGCAGGCTGCCGCCCGCCTGCGCCAGCGCGGCCTCGATGTTGCGCAGCGCCTGCTCGCACTGCGCCGCCACGTCGTCGGCGATGGTCATGGTGGCGTAGTCGTAGCCGGTGGTGCCGGAGACGAAGACCCATTCGCCATCCACCACCGCGCGGGAATAGCCGATCTGCTCCTCGAAGACGGAGCCCGAGGAGATGAGGCGGCGGGTCACCGCCCCGCCTCCGCGGTCAGCCGCGTCACGATGCGGCGCAGGATGGGCAGCACCACCAGCACGGTGGGGAAGGCGATGGCCCAGGAGGTGAGCCACGCCAACGGCCAGCGCGCCAGCATGGCGTGGGTGGGGCCGAGCGCCAGCAGCGTCGAGACCCCCGAGATGACGAAGGTCATGATGAAGGTGAGGAAGAAGCCCGTCAGCAGCGGGGCGTGGCGCGGCGCGAACACGCCGCGCTCACTCCAGCCCGTCGTAGAAGTCGTTGCCCTTGTCATCCACCACGATGAAGGCAGGGAAGTCCTCCACCTCGATCCGCCACACGGCTTCCATCCCCAGCTCGGGGTATTCCAGCACCTCGACCTTGCGGATGCAGTCCTGCGCCAGCCGGGCCGCCGGGCCGCCAACGCTGCCCAGGTAGAAGCCGCCATGCGCCTTGCAGGCATTGGTCACGGCCTTGGAGCGGTTGCCCTTGGCCAGCATCACCAAGGAGCCGCCGGCCGCCTGGAACCCTTCCACGTAGCTGTCCATCCGCCCGGCGGTGGTGGGGCCGAAGGAGCCGGTGGCCATGCCCTCCGGCGTCTTGGCCGGGCCGGCGTAGTAGACCGGGTGGTCCTTCATGTATTGCGGCAGCCCCTCGCCGCGGTCCAGCCGCTCCTGCAGCTTGGCATGGGCGATGTCGCGCGCCACCACGATGGTGCCGGTCAGCGACACGCGGGTCTTGACCGGGTGCTTGGTCAGCTCGGCGCGGATGGCGTCCATGGGCTGGTTCAGGTCGATCCGCACCACCTCGCCGCCGGTGATGTCGTCGGTGTATTCGGGCAGGTAGTGGGCGGGCTCGTGCTCCAGCTCCTCCAGGAACACGCCCTCGGCGGTGATCTTGGCCTTGATCTGCCGGTCGGCGCTGCACGACACGCCGATGCCGATGGGCAGGGAGGCGCCGTGCCGCGGCAGGCGCACCACGCGCACGTCATGGCAGAAATACTTGCCGCCGAACTGCGCCCCGATGCCGAGGTTCTGCGTCAGCCTGTGGATCTCCGCCTCCAGCTCCGGGTCGCGGATGGCGTGGCCGGCCTTGCTGCCGGCGGTGGGCAGCGCATCCAGGTAGCGGGTGGAGGCCAGCTTCACCGTCTTCAGCGTGGCTTCCGCGCTGGTGCCGCCGATCACCACCGCCAGGTGGTAGGGCGGGCAGGCGGAGGTGCCGAGCGTGCGGATCTTCTCCTCCAGGAAGGCCAGCAGCTTGGGCTTGTTCAGCACCGCGCGGGTCTGCTGGAACAGGAAGGTCTTGTTGGCGCTGCCGCCGCCCTTGAGGACGAACATCAGGTGCAGCTCCTCGGCCTTCTCCTCGCCGGGCTGCGCCAGGATGGTGAACTCGACGGGCAGGTTGTTGCCGGTGTTCACCTCCTCGAACATGGAAAGCGGCGCCATCTGCGAATAGCGCAGGTTGGTCTCGGTGTAGGTGCGCGCGACGCCGTGGCTCAGCGCCTCCTCCTCGTCGCCCTCGACCCAGACGCGCTGGCCCTTCTTGCCGAAGACGATGGCGGTGCCGGTGTCCTGGCACATCGGCAGCTTGCCGCCGGCGGCGATGTTGGCGTTCTTCAGCAGGTCCAGCGCCACGAAGCGGTCATTCGCGCTGGCCTCGGGGTCCTGCAGGATGTTCGCCAGCTGCTGCAGGTGCCCGGGCCGCAGCAGGTGCGAGACGTCGCGGCAGGCGGCGAAGGCCAGTTCCTCCAGCACCCTCGCCGGGATGCGCAGCACCCGCTTGCCGGCCACCTCCACCGTGCCCACGCCCTCGATCGGCAGCTTGCGATACGGGGTCGCGTCCTTGCCCAGCGGGTACATGGTGCTGAACTCGTAGCGCTTGGTCCGCGTCGCGTCCGTGACCGGGGCGGCATCCACGTCGAGGGGAGGGGTCATCGTCGGGGTCTTTCTCAGTCGCGCTTGCGGCGGAAGGCGTCCAGGCTCACCACCTGCGGGGTGGGGGCAGGGGTGGGATCAGGCTCGGGGGGGCTGCCGCCCGGTTCCGGCGCGGGGTCGGTCGCCTCGGGCGGGGCGTCCTCCAGCTCCGGCTCGAAGCGCAGGCCGAACTGGGCGTGCGGGTCCTGGAAGGCGGTCAGCGCGCCGAAGGGCACCGACAGCATGGCCGGCACGCCGGCGAAGGACAGCCCGACGGAAAACCGCTGCGCCGCGCGGTCCACCGCCAGGTCCCAGAAGCGGTGCTGGAGGACGATGGTCATCTCCTTCGGGTAGCGGGCCTTCAGGTGGCCCGGCACCACGGTGCCCGGATGGTCGGTGCGGAAGGAGAGGTAGAAGTGGTGCTCCCCGGGCAGGCCCTCGCGGGCGGCGTGCTCCAGCGCGTCCACCGCCACGGCGCGCAGCGCGCGTCCGGCCCAGTGGTCGTAGGGGAGGAGGCTGGGGGGCGGCGGGGCGTTCTGGGTCATGCGCGGGGTCCTGGGGGGCGCAACATAGGTGCGGACGCCGCCCAGGGGAAGGAAGGGGGGCGCCCCGCCTATCCCGCCGGCTGCCGCGCGGCGAACCAGGGGGCGCGCCCGGCCTCCAGCGGGGCGGCGTCCTCGCCGTTGCGCACGGCGTCGCGGGCGGCCTCGTCCAGCGCACGGGCGATGCGGATGGCCTCCGCCGGCGTCAGCTCGGCGAAGGAGAAGGGCGAGCAGGCCTCGCCGTCCTGCAACGCCAGGAACACCCGTCCCGGCGCGGCGCGCAGCCGCACCCGCGACATCACCTGACCCATGGCCATCCGGCTCTCCCGTCTCGGTGTCACCAGACTGACGCAGACGGGCCGGCGGGCAATTGGGGGAATCGCGGAGGGCATGCGCGCCGGGAATGGCGGCGCGGCGCCCGGCCTCAGCGCGCCGACAGCTCCAGCCCCAGGGCGCGCTGCCAGCCGGCGGCGTCCGCCGGCGGCTTGGAGGACAGCAGCCCCAGCGCCACCGGGCGCGGCGGGGCGGCGCGCAGGTCCAGCTCCCGCGCCTCGCCGCGCAGGAAGCGCTGGGCGGGGGCGTGCATGGCGGCGGGCAGCAGCGCCGCCGCCTGGGCCGCCCATTCGGCGCGCACCTGCGCCTCCGGCCGCCGCTGCTCGCGCGCCTGCTGCGCGGCGATGCGCCCCAGCAGGGACTGGTCGGCCCAGCGCAGCCGCGCGCCCACCAGCGCCGCGTTGGCGTAGGCGCGCTGCGGGTTGGCGGCGTCCACCCCGTCCAGCGTGAAGGACAGGCCGGCGGCCGCCACCTCCCGCACCGCCAGCGCCAGGGCGCCGACCTCCAGCCGGCCGCGCGCCACGTCCTGCGTGGCGTCCAGCGTCAGGTCGCCGCGCAGGCCGCGATAGCCCAGCGGCTCCAGCCAGGCGGCGGCCGGCGTGCCCTCGGCCAGCGCCATGCCTTCCAGCGACAGCCGCCCGGTGGCCGGCGCACCCGCGCGGTTCTCCGAGCGCAGGGCCAGCCGGTCCATGCCGCCCAGCGCGGCGGCGGGGCCGCGCACCTCCAGCGCCTCGGCCAGCAGGGAGATGCGGCCGGGCGGCGCCTCGCGCCCCGCCTGCACCGCCGCCACCAGCCCCTGGAGGTCGGTCACGCTGGCGGTGACGCGGCGCAGCGTCGCCTCCGCCACCACCGAGCGGTCCTGCGGCGCGGCGCGCAGCCCGTCCACCTCCAGCGCCGCCTCGCGGCCGGGCAGGGCGTCGCGCAGCGCCAGCCGGGCGAAGCCGCCCTGCCAGGGGCCGGTGACGCGCAGGGCCGTGGCCTCCAGGCGCTCCGCCTGCGGGATGCCGCCGCGCAGCGCGAAGCCGGCCAGTTCCAGCGATTCCAGCCCGCCCCAGGCGGCGGACAGGCCGGTGGCGCGCAGCTGGCCGATGCCGGTGTCGGTCACGCCTTCCAGCACCATCTCGGCCGCGCGCACCTCCTGGCCGGCCGGGCCCATCACCACCCCGGTCAGCCGGGTGCGCGCGCCGTCCTGCGCGGCGGCGGCGTAGGAGAAGCGGAAGCCCGGCAGCAGCCGGCGCAGCGCCGCCACCTGCGCGGGCTCGTTGGCGCGCGGGGCCTGGGCCTGCGGCGGCGCGGGCGGCTGGGCAGGCAGGTTCTTGCGCTTCTCCTGCGCCGCGGCGCCGGCGGCGACGGCCAGGGCGAGCGCGGCGGCGATCCAGGGGGTGGGGCGCATGGGTCTCTCCTTCACGGGGGACAGGGCCGGGGCCATGTTCCTCCCCATGGCACAGCTTCCCGAACGCGCGCGCAACCCAGGGGTGGCCGCCTTCCTCGACCGGCTGGCCGCCATGCCGGCGGCGCGCCCGGCGCGGCGCGGCCGGCTGATGTTCGCCGTGGACGCCACCGCCAGCCGCCAGCCCTCCTGGGACCAGGCCTGCCACCTGCAGGCCGAGATGTTCCACGCCACCGAGGGGCTGGGCGGGCTGGCGGTGCAGCTCTGCTACTGGCGCGGCCACGGCGAGTTCGCCGCCACCCCCTTCCTGGAGGATGCCGCGGAGCTGGCGCGGCGAATGGCCGGCGTGCGCGTGCTGGCCGGGCGCACCCAGGTGCTGCGCTGCCTGGAGCACGCCCTTGCCGAGACCACGCGCGAGCGCGTGAACGCCCTGGTGCTGGTGGGCGACGCGCTGGAGGAGGAGCTGGACCCCATCGGCCATCTGGCCGCTCAGCTGGGCCTGCGCGGCACCCCCGCCTTCTGCTTCCAGGAGGGGGGGGACCCGCGGGTGACCGACGCCTTCCGGCAGGTGGCGAAGCTGTCCGGCGGGGCCTGGGCGCCCTTCGATTCCGCCAGCGTCGCCGCCCTGCGGGAATTGCTGCGCGCCGTGGCGGTGTTCGCCGCCGGCGGGCGCGGGGCGCTGGCGCGGCTGCCGGGGCGCACCGCCGCCGCCATCGCCGGGCAGCTGCCGGGGCCGGCGCGATGACGGCGCTGGCGCTGGGCGCCGCCCTGCTGCTGCTGATGGTGGCGCTGCTGTACGGCTTCGCCAACGCCCGGCCGGCGGCGGTGAAGCAGGGGCTGGGCTGGGGGCTGGGTTTGGTCGGCGGCGGCGTGGCGCTGCTGCTGCTGCTGTCCGGCCGCGGCGCGCAGGCGGCCTGGGCGCTGCTGATGTTCGGCCCGGCGCTGTGGCAGGCGGCGCGCGGCTGGTGGGCCCGCCGCCGCTTCGCCCGCCCGGCCGAAGGCGGCGGCGAGGCCAGCGGCGTCGAGACCGCCCTGCTGGAGATGCGGCTGGACCTGGAGACCGGCGCCATGACCGGCCGGGTGCGCGCCGGACGCCTCGCCGGCCGCGAGCTGTCCGCCCTGTCCCTGCCCGAGCTGCGCGCCCTGCTGGAGGACGCCGCCCGCGACGATCCCGAGAGCGTTCCCCTGCTGGAAGCCTGGCTGGACCGCGCCCACCCCGATTGGCGCGTCGAGGGCCCGGCGCCGCCGCCCGCCGCCGGCGGCCCGATGACCGCCGCCGAGGCCCTGGCCGTGCTGGGCCTCGCCGAGGGCGCGACGCGCGACGAGGTCCGCGCCGCGCACCGCCGGCTGATGCAGGCCGCCCACCCCGACCGCGGCGGCAGCGACTGGCTGGCCGCGCGGGTGAACCAGGCGCGGGACGTGCTGCTGGGTTAGGCCATCGCCCCGCGCGCCGCCACCGGCCACAGGCACTCCACCCGGCCCTGGCGGACGCCCACGTACCAGTCGAAGCGGTCCACCGTGGGGTCGCAATGGCCGGGCACCAGCCGCAGCTTCTCGCCCAGGCGGGGGCGCAGGGCGGGGTCCTCCGCCACCAGCTTGCCGTGCTCGTCCGAGGCGCCGGCATAGGCGACGCCGGGGCGCTGCCACACCAGGGGCAGGCCGCTGTCGGTGGGCAGGGCCTTGTGGCCGGCATCCACCACCGCGATGCGCTCCTGCGCCGCGCTCATCACCGTGGCCAGCACGAACAGCGCGTGGCGGAAGGGCGGCGCCTCCTCGTTGCGGGCGTAGTCGGCGTCCATGAAGGCGTAGGAGCCGGCCTGGAGTTCCGTGTACACGCCGCTCGCCGCCTCCAGGCCGAAGGTGCCGGTGCCGGCGCCGCCGACCACCGGGCAGGGCAGGCCCTGCTGGCGCAGCTGCTCCACCGTGCGCCGGGCCATGTCCGCCGCCGCGCCGATCGCCGCCGCGCGCCCCTGGGGGCTGCGGATGTGCTGGGCGCTGCCCTGGTAGGCCTGCAGCCCGCCGAACTCCAGGTGGCGGGAGGCGGCGATGCGCGCCGCCAGCGCCACGGCGGGCGGGCCGGGCGGCACGCCGCAGCGCCCCGCGCCCACATCCACCTCCACCAGCACGGGGATGCGCACGCCGGCCGCCGCCGCCGCCTCCTCGATGGCGGCCACCTGCGCCGCGTCGTCGGCGCAGACCGAGACGCGGCAGATGCGCGCCAGTGCTGCCAGCCGCGCCAGCTTGCGCGCGCCCCACACCTGGTTGGTCACCATCACGTCCGGCACGCCGCCCCAGGCGAGGACCTCCGCCTCGGCCACCTTCTGCACGCATTGCCCGATGGCCCCGCGCCGCATCTGCTGCAGCGCGATGACGGGCGACTTGTGCGTCTTGGCGTGCGCCCGCAGCTTCACCCCGTGCGGGGCGATGAGGGCGGCCATGCTGTCCAGGTTGTGCTCGAAGGCGTCGAGGTCGAGCAGCAGGGCGGGGGTGTCCACCTCCTCCTCGCGCATGCCGGGCTCGGCGGGGGGCGGCTGGGGCATCAGGCGCCCTCGCAGCCCTTGGCGGCCAGGGCCGGGGCCACCCAGGCGCGGTCCCAGGTGCCGGCCTTGATCTCCGCCTCGTTGCGGACCTCCTTGGCGTTGTGGGCCTCCGCGGCGGCGATGACGGCCTCCGCCTCCTCCAGCGGCACCACCACGATGCCGTCCTCGTCGCAGCAGATCAGGTCGCCGGGCATCACCACCTGCCCGCCGCAGGAGATGGCGGTGCCGATCTCGCCCGGGCCTTCCTTCCACGGGCCGGCGGGGGTGTGGCCGCGCGCCCAGACGCCCAGCTCCATCCGCGCCAGGTTGGCGACGTCGCGCACCGCGCCGTCCAGCACCACGCCGGCGACGCCGCGCTGCGCGCAATGGCCCAGCATCAGGTCGCCCATCAGCGCCACCGACAGGTCGCCATTGCCGTCGGCGACGATGACGTCGCCGGGCTGCGCCAGGTCCACCGCGCGGTGCAGCAGCAGGTTGTCGCCCGAGCGCGCCTTGACGGTGAAGGCCGGGCCGCACACGCGCCGCACGCCGCCATACGGGTGCCAGGTGCCGGAGAAGGCCTGCATCCGGTTCATCACGTCGCCCAGGTTGGCCACCGGCACGGCGGCGGCGCGCTGGACCAGGGCGGGTGCCACGCGCCGGGTGACGGGGCGGATGCGGAAGCCGATGGCCATGCGGGGAAGTCTCCTTGCTCGGGGCGCGCAGGGCACCACGGAAGGCGCGGCGCCGGAAGGGGGCCTTGCCCCGTGCCGCCCGCCATGCGAACGCCCCGGCCGACGATGCTCCGACGCTTCCTGCGACGGCCCGCCGTGCAGTCGGCCCTGGCCCGGCTGCTGGGCCTCTACCTGCTGCTGGTCTACCGCACCACCCGCTGGCGGGTGGAGGGGTGGGAGCACGTGCCGCCGGGCTTCCTGGCCGCCTTCTGGCACGAGATGCTGCCCCTGATGCCGCTGCTGGTGGAGGGGGCGCGGGCGCGCGGCCTGGTGGGGCGGGCGCATGTGCTGGTGTCCCGCCACCGCGACGGGCGGTTCATCGCCGCGGGCGTCCGGCGCTTCGGGGTGGAAACGGTGCACGCCTCCTCCTCGCGCGGCGGCGCGGCGGGGGCGCTGGCGCTGGTGCGGCTGGTGCGGGCGGGCGGGGTCATCGCCATCACCCCCGACGGGCCGCGCGGGCCGCGGCGGGCGGCGGCGCCGGGGGTGGCGCAGCTTTCGGCGCTGGCGGGGGTGCCGGTGCTGCCGGTGGCCGGCCATGCGCGGCCGGCCGTCACGCTCGGCTCCTGGGACCGCATGCGCCTGCCGCTGCCCTTCGGCCGCGGGGCGCTGGTCATCGGCGCGCCGCTGCCGCCGGGCACGCCGCTGCCCGCCATCGCCGCCGCGCTGGACGCCGCGGCCGCCCGCGCGCGGGAGTTGGCATGAGGGCCGCTGCGTGAGGGGCGGGGCATGAAGGCCTGGGCCGCCCTGGCCGGCGCCGCCGCCCCGGCGCTGCGCTGGCACCTGCGCCGCCGCGCCGCCGCCGGCAAGGAGGACGCCGCCCGCCTGCCCGAGCGCGAGGGCTTCGGCGCCGCCCGCCCGGCGGGGCCGGTCATCTGGCTGCACGCCGCCAGCGTGGGCGAGGCCCTGGCCGTGCTGCCGCTGGCCGACGCGCTGCTGGCCGCCGCGCCGGAGCTGCACGTCCTGCTCACCACCGGCACCGTCACCTCCGCCGTCCTGCTGCGGGAGCGCTGGCCCGCCCTGGACAGCGGGCGCGCCACCCACCGCTTCGCCCCGCTGGACGTGCCGGCCTGGGTGGGCCGCTTCCTGGACGGCTGGCGGCCCGACGCCGCCGCCTTCGTGGAAAGCGAGATCTGGCCCAACACCCTTGCGGCCCTGGCGGCGCGCGGCGTGCCGGCGGCGCTGGTGAACGGGCGGCTGTCGCCGCGCTCCTTCGCGCGCTGGCGGCGCTGGGCGCCCGGCCCGGCGCGCCGGCTGCTGGGCGGCTTCGCGCGGGTGCTGCCACGCTCGGCCGAGGACGCGGCGCGCTTCGCCGCGCTGGGGGCGCGGGTGGAGCCGCCGGCCGACCTGAAGCGCGCCGCCCCGCCCCTGCCGGCCGACGCCGCCGCCCTGGCGGCGCTGCGCGCGGCGGCGGGCGGGCGGCCGGTGTGGCTGGCCGCCTCCACCCACCCGGGCGAGGACGAGCAGGTGGTGGCCGCCGCCCGCGCCGCCGCGGTGCCCGGGCTGCTGACCGTCATCGTCCCGCGGCACCCGCAGCGCGGGGCGGCGGTGGCGGCGCTGTGCGGCGGCGCCGGGCGGCGCAGCCAGGGCGCGCTGCCCGATGCCGGCCCCTTCCACGTGGCGGACACCATCGGCGAACTGGGGCTGTTCTACCGCCTGGCGGGGGCGGCCTTCATCGGCGGCTCGCTGGTGCCGCATGGCGGGCAGAACCCGCTGGAGGCGGCGCGGCTGGGCTGCCCGGCGCTGATGGGCCCGCACCGCTTCAACTTCACCGAGGCGGCGGCGGAGTTGGAGGCCGCCGGCGCCCTGCGCCCGGTGGCCGGCGCCGATGCGCTGGCGCGCGCCGTGCGCGACGTGCTAACCGTTCCGCAGGCGGCGCTGGAGATGCGGCGCGCCGCCGCCGGCTTCGCCCAGGCGGCGGAGGAGATCCCGCACCGGCTGGCCGCGCGCCTGCTGGAGATGCTGCGGGGCTGAGACGAGAAGGAGGCCTTGGCCATCGGCATCCGTGCCCCCGAATTCTGGGGCCGCGGCGGGGGAATCTGGCCCCTGCTGCTGCGCCCCGCCGCCGCGGTCTATGCCGGCGCCACCGCCCGCCGGGTGGCGCGCCCGGGCTGGCAGTCGCCGGTGCCGGTCATCTGCTGCGGCGGCGCCACCGCCGGCGGCGCCGGCAAGACCACCCTGGCGCTGGACATCGGCCGCCGCCTGGGCGCGCGCGGCGTGCCGCTGCACTTCCTGCTGCGCGGCTACGGCGGCGCCATCAAGGGCCCGGCCCGCGTCGAGCCCGCGCGCCACGACAGCCACGCCGTGGGCGACGAGGCGTTGCTGCTGGCCGCGCTGGCACCCACCTGGGTCGGCGCCGACCGCGCCGCCTGCGCCCGCGCGGCGCTGGCCGCCGGGGCCGGGGCGCTGGTGATGGATGACGGGCTGCAGAATCCCGGCCTGGTCAAGACGCTGTCCCTGCTGACCATCGACGGCACCTACGGCTTCGGCAATGGCGAGGTGATCCCCGCCGGGCCGCTGCGCGAGCCGGTGGCCGCCGCCGCCGCGCGCTGCCAGGCCGCCGTTCTGGTCGGCGCGGACGAGCACGGCGCGCTGGAGCAGCTGCCGCCCGGCCTGCCCGTGCTGCGCGCCGGGCTGGTGGCGGGGCCGGAGATCGCGGCGCTGCGCGGCGAATCCGTGTTCGCCTTCTGCGGCATCGCCAACCCGCGCAAGTTCTTCGGCACGCTGCGCGGCGGCGGCTGCGTGCTGGCCGGCAGCGAGACCTTCGCGGACCACTACCCGTTCGACGAGGACGACCTGCGCGGCCTGCTGGCGAAGGCCGAACGCCTGGGCGCCATCCCGGTGACCACGCGCAAGGATTGGGTGCGCATCCCCCCCGCCTTCCGCGACGCCGTGCGCGTGGTGAGCGTGGCGCTGCAATGGGAGGACGAGGCCGGGCTGGAGGCGCTGCTCAGCGCAGCGACAGCACGCCCCGGACCTCCCGCCACGCTTCCTCCGGGCTGAGCTCGCCGCGCGACAGCCGCGGCGCCAGCAGCGCGGGCGAGGCCGCGAGCGTCAGCTGGTCCTGCACGTCGGGCGGCGAGGCGAGCGGGGCGAAGGCGAAGCTGCCCGCGCGCCGGTCCCCGCCCAGGGGCGGGGAGAGCGCCAGCAGCGCGCGCTCCAGCGCCGCCTGGGGCGCGGCCTGCTCCAGCGCGTGCGCCAGGCGCTGCTGCGGCTCCGCCAGGTCGAAACCGTGCAGCCAGGTCGCGGCCTCGACCAGCGGCACCGGCTGGCGCCGCCCGGCGAGGCGGCCGACGCGGCAGAAGCCCAGGAAGGCGCCGCCCGCCGTCGGCAGCAGGATGGGCGCGCCGCTTCCCTCCAGCCGCCACAGCGCCGCCGGGCCGCACAGCGCGGGCAGCAGCGCCTGGGCGTGGCGGCCCGCATCGCTGATGGCGGCGTTCAGCGCCGCGGCGTCCTCCCGGCCCGAGCGCTGCACGAAGCGGCCCAGCGCGTGCGGGGTCACCTCCAGGAAGGGGGCGGCGAGGCGCAGCCCGCCCTTCTTGCCCATCAGCCGCAGGTCGCGCAGCAGCACGATGCCGCGTTCCACCCCCGGCGCCGCGGAGGCGAGGTTCGCCGCGCAGAGCAGCGCCGCGTGCATCGCCGCCATGCTGTCGCCGGGCACGACATGGCTGACGCCGCCCGCCCCCAGCGCGGCGACCACGCGGGTGAAGTGGCGGCGGGTGGCGCACATGTTGCGCGCGGCGCGCAGGGCGGGCGTCAGCGCGTCCAGCCGCGCCAGTGTGGCCGCCCCGGCCGGCGCCAGGCGGTCGAGCACGTCCCGCACCAGGTCGGCGATGCGCGGCGGGATGGGGTTGCGCCCCCGCTCGCCCGCCGCCAGGTGCCGAAGCTGCGCCATCCCCTCCTGCCTCCATCCCGCCATGGGCAGGATGTCAGCTAGCACCGCCCCGCGTCAGCAACGGTCGCATGAAAGGAAGGTCATCCGAACAGCCACTTGGGCAGCCAGGTCGCGCTCTCGGGCACCAGCACCACGAACAGGATGGCGATGACCTGGATGCCCACGAAGGGGATGATGCCGCGATAGACGTCCTGGCTGGTGACGCCCGGGGGCAGCACGGACTGGATGTAGAACAGGGTGGGGCCCAGCGGCGGCGTCAGGAAGCTGGTCTGCAGGTTGAGCGAGATCAGCACGCCGAGCCAGATCGGGTCGATGCCCATCTGCATCAGCACCGGCCCGACGATGGGCACGACGATGATGACGATCTCCACGAAGTCCAGCGGGAAGCCGAGGATGAAGACGATCAGCATCACCACGAACAGCGCGCCGTACTTCCCGCCGGGGATGGCGTCCAGGAAGGCGCGCACCACGTCGTCCCCGCCCAGGCCGCGGAACACGAGGGAGAACAGCGTGGCGCCGATGAGGGTGGCGAAGATCATCGCCGTCACGCTCATCGTGTTGTGGCAGGTGGCGGCCAGGATGCCGTCGCGGAAGGTGCGCCACAGCGAGACGAGGAGGCCCAGCGCCAGCACCACCGCCAGCACGGTGGCCAGGGCCAGTGCCAGCTGGTCGGCCAGCGGCGCGTCGTGGCGGCCCAGCCGCAGGTCGAACGCCATGCCCAGCGCCACCAGCAGCAGCGCGGCGGCGTTGGCGGCGTGGATGGGCAGCCTGGAGCCCCGGCCGGCGCGCAGCCCGGCTAGCAGCGTGGCGCCCACCGCCCCGACGGCCGCGGATTCGGTCGGCGTGGCGATGCCCGCGAGGGTGGAGCCCAGGATGGCCACCAGCAGCACGATGGGCGCGACCAGCACCTCCATCAACTCGGACCAGGAGACGGTGCCGGCCTCGGCCGCCGGCACGGCGGGGCCGGTCGCGGGCTTCCACCAGCACAGGAAGGCCTGCCAGAGGATGTACATGGCCGTCAGCACCAGGGAGGGGATCATCGCCCCGGCGTAGAGGTCGCCCACCGAGATGGTGTCGATGGAGAACAGGCCCTGCGCCAGCTGGGCCTGCTGGTAGGCGGAGGCCAGCACCTCGCCCAGCACGATCATCACCGTGGCGGGCGGGATGATCTGGCCCAGCGTGCCGGCGGCGCAGATGGAGCCGGTGGCGAAGCCGGGGTCGTAGCGGTGGCGCATCATCGCCGGCAGCGCGATCAGCCCCATGGTGACGACGGTGGCGCCCACCACCCCGGCCGAGGCGCCCAGCAGCGCGCCGACCACGGTGACGGAGATGGCGAGCCCCCCGTTCACCTTGCCGAACAGCCGGCCCATCGCCTCCAGCAGGTCGGGCGCGATGCGCGAGCGCTCCAGCATCATGCCCATGAAGATGAACAGCGGGATGGCCACCAGCGTGTCGCTGGTCATCGTGCCGAACACGCGCTGCGCCAGCGCGCCCAGCAGGAAGGCGTCGAACACGCCGAGCAGGATGCCCAGCCCGCCGAAGAACATGGCGCAGCCGGTGAGGATGAACACCACCGGCAGCCCGATCATGATGCCCGTGCACAGCACGACCATCATGGCGATGTTGAGCCACAGCCCCGGGCCGGACATCAGGCCTCCCCCACCGCGCGGCGCTGCGGGAAGACGGCGCGCTCCAGCCCCGCCAGCACGCCCAGCGCGCGGAGGAGGACCGACAGCGCCTGCACCGCCAGCAGCCCCGCCATCACCAGGATCAGCGCCTTCAGGTAGGGCTGCAGCGGCAGCCCGCCATGGGTCATCGGCCCCTCGCCCAGGCGGAAGGACATGGCGACGTAGCCCCAGGAGGCCCAGACCAGCAGGGCGCAGAACGGCCAGACCAGCAGCACCACGCCGAGGATCTCCAGCACGGCGCGGCGGCGCTCGCTCCAGCCCGCCCAGAAGAAGTCCACCCGCACATGGGCGTCCAGCATGTAGGCGTAGCCGATGGCCAGCATGAACAGCACCGCGTGCAGGTAGGTCACCCCCTCCTGCGCCCAGGGGTAGGAGGTGCCGAAGCCGTAGCGCAGCACCACCACCGCGAACTGCCAGCACACCAGCGCCGCCGCCAGCCACTTCACCGATTGGCCGATGGCGCGGGAGGCGGCGTCGATCGCGTCCGCCACGCGCAGGAGGGCGCGCATCACGTCCGGCGGATGGCGGCGGCGCGCAGGTTGAAGATGGCGCCGTAGCTCTGCATCATGTAGGTCTGCGCGCGCTCGCGGTAGGTGGCGTAGCTGTCGGCGATGGCCTTCACCTGCGGGTCGGGATGGCTGCGGTACTCGGCCATCATGTCGGCGGCGGTGTTGGCGAAGACCTGCACCAGCGGCGCCGGCACCTCGCGCACCGTCACGCCGTGTCGCGTCACCAGCTCGTTCAGCGCGATGGGGTGGCGGGTGTCGTACTCGGTCGTCGTCTCCTCATGGAGCGACATCGCGGCGATTCGCACGATCGTCTTCAGCTCGTCTGGCAGCGCGTTCCAGCGCGCCATGTTGATGCCGATCTCCTCCGCGCTCGAAGGCTCCTGCACGCCGGGGTAGTAGTAGTTCTTCGCCACCTGGTGCAGCCCCAGCGGCAGGTCGCTGAAGGGGCCGACGAACTCGGCGGCGTCGATCGTGCCCGATTGCAGGGCGGAGAAGATCTCGCCGGCCGGCAGGGTGACGACGCTGGCGCCGGCGCGGCGGAACATCTCGCCGCCCAGGCCGGCGGTGCGGAAGCGCAGGCCGCGGAAGTCGTCCGCCGTGCGGATCTCGCGCCGGAAGAAGCCCATCCATTGCGGGCCGGAATCGCCCACGATGAAGGGCTTGATGCCGAAGCGCGCATAGGTCTGGTCGTAAAGCGCCTGGCCGCCGCCATGCATCATCCAGCCCTGGCGCTCATAGGCGGTCAGCCCGAAGGGGAAGGAGCCGAAGAAGCCGATGCCGGGCGACTTGCTGATCCAGAAGGAGGGCACGCCGTGATAGAGGTCCGCCGTGCCGGCGGCCACGGCGTCGAAGGCGCCCGGCGCGGGCACCACCTCGCCCGCGGCGAACAGGCGCACGGTCAGCCGCCCGCCGGAAAGCTGGCCGATGCGGTCGGCGCAGCGCTGCGCCGCCACGCCCGGGCCCGGCAGGTTGCGCGGCCAGATCGTGACCATGCGCCACTCGATGCGCCCCTGCGACAGGGCGGGCGTGGCGAGGGCGGCGGCGGCGGCCGTGCCCGCCAGGATGGAACGGCGGTCCATTGTCGTGTCTCTCCTCAGGCGAAGCGGGGGAAGTCGGGGCCGTCCAGCGGCGCCCCGTCGGCGAGCTTCAGGTGGCGCAGGGGCGGCGAGCCGCGGCCCTGGCGGTCGATGAACACGGCGTCGTCCCCCACCCAGCGGGCGGAGAAGACGCGGCGGCGATGCGCGGAGCCGGTGTTGGCCGGCGCGCCATGCACGGTGTGGAAGTCGAAGGCCACGGCGTCGCCCGGCTCCATCGCCCAGCCCTCGATGCGGTAGTCGGCGCGGTGGGCGTCGATGTCCGGCAGCTCCTCGGTGTCGTCATCGGCGTAGAGGTCGGTGCCGTCGAAGCGCTTGGGCTTGTGGTTCTTCCAGCGGTGGCTGCCGGCGACGCATTCCAGCGTCTGGTCGCGCGCCACGGGGTCGAGCGGGATCCAGAAGCTCACGCTATGCTCGCCGCCCACGCAGTAATAGGGGCTGTCCTGGTGCCAGGGGGTGACGATGGAGGTGCCGGGCTCCTTCACCAGGATGTGGTCGTGGAAGAAGCGCGCGCCGCTGCCGCCCATCAGCCGCCGGGCAAGGGCGGCGCCGGGGCCGTGCAGGATGAAGTCGCGGTATTCCGGGATGCGCTGCCAGTTGCACAGGTCCTGGAAGAACCGGGCCGAGCCGTCCTTGGGCGTGTAGGAGCGCTCATAGGGGCCGGGATGGGCCATCAGCGTGTCGGTGCCGGCGCGCAGTGGCTCCACCCAGTCGCGGAAGGCGCCGCGCAGCAGGATGACGCCGTCCTCGCGGAAGCGCGTCACGTCGTCGTCGGTCAGTTCCATCGCTTGCCTCCTCGCCGCGGCGATCATCCGGGCCGCCGTTGCGCGTGTAAAGACATGTCAGGCCGGGCGCAGCGTCACCTCCGCCCATTCCGCCCCTGATTCGGGCAGGAGTTCGGCGGCGCTGCCTTCCAGCGCGGCGCAATCCAGCGCGTGCAGCACGGCGTCGCCGAGGCGTAGCGTGCCGCGCAGGGCGAAGACGAAATCGGCGCGCGTTCCCGCCGCCTCCGTCCGCCGCACCACTTCATGCGCGCAGGCGCCGCGGCGGGTGATGACGTTGAAGGCCAGCACCGGGCCGGCATGCAGCGTGGCGGCGATCGCGTCCTCGCCGCGGAAGCTGTGCGGCGCCGGGCCGATGGGGGCGCCGTTGAAGCGCAGTCCGTCGCCGATCACCGTCAGCGTCCGGTCGAAGCCGGCATAGTCGCTGAAGGGGCCGTCGCGGGTGATCTCCGCCAGGCTCAGCCGCCAGTCGTCGTGCTCGTGCCAGGCGATCTCGTGGCTGATGCCGCCGCCGTTGCGCCAGGGGCGGGTGGGGTAATCGGCGCGCCGCAGCAGCCTCACGGCAGGATGCCCGGCAGGTCGAGGCCCATCTTGCGCGCGTGGTCCTTCGCGATGTCGTAGCCGGCATCGGCGTGGCGCATCACGCCCGTCGCCGGGTCGTTCCACAGCACGCGCTCGACGCGGCGGGACGCCTCGGGCGTGCCGTCGCAGAGGATGACCATGCCGCTGTGCTGGCTGTAGCCCATGCCGACGCCGCCGCCATGGTGCAGGCTGACCCAGGTGGCGCCGGACGCGCAGTTCAGCAGCGCGTTGAGCAAGGGCCAGTCGGAGACGGCGTCGGAGCCGTCGAGCATCGCCTCCGTCTCGCGGTTCGGGCTGGCGACGCTGCCGGAATCCAGGTGGTCGCGGCCGATGACGACGGGGCCGATCTCGCCGCGCGCCACCATCTCGTTGAAGGCCAGGCCGATGCGGTGGCGGTCGCCCAGGCCCACCCAGCAGATGCGCGCCGGCAGGCCCTGGAAGGCGATGCGCTCCCTCGCCATGTCCAGCCAGCGGTGCAGGTGGGTGTCGTGCGGCATCAGCTCGCGCACCTTGGCGTCGGTGCGCGCGATGTCCTCAGGGTTGCCGGACAGGGCCGCCCAGCGGAAGGGGCCGATGCCGCGGCAGAACAGCGGGCGGATATAGGCCGGCACGAAACCGGGGAAGTCGAAGGCGTTGAGCAGCCCTTCGTCCTTCGCCATCTGGCGGATGTTGTTGCCGTAGTCGAGCACCGCCGAGCCCATGCGCTGGAAGTCCAGCATGGCCTGCACGTGCTGCACCATCGAATGCTTCGCGGCCGCCGCGACGGCGCGCGGGTCGCTCTCGCGCTTCGCCTCCCATTCGTCCAGCGTCCAGCCGGCGGGCAGGTAGCCATTGGCGGGGTCGTGCGCGCTGGTCTGGTCGGTGACGATGTCGGGCACCACGCCGCGGCGCACGAGTTCGGGGAAGACCTCGGCGGCGTTGCCCAGCAGGCCGACGCTGATGGCGCGCTTCTCGGCGCAGGCGGCGCGGATCATCGCCAGCGCCTCGTCCAGCGTGGCGGCCTGGTGGTCGAGGTAGCGGGTTTCGAGCCGCTTCTCGATGCGCGAGGGCTGGCATTCCACCGCCAGCACGCAGGCGCCGGCGAAGACGCCGGCCAGCGGCTGCGCCCCGCCCATGCCGCCCAGCCCGCCGGTGAGGATCCACCGCCCGGCCAGCGAGCCGCCAAAATGCTGGCGCCCGGCCTCCACGAAGGTTTCGTAGGTGCCCTGCACGATGCCCTGGGAGCCGATGTAGATCCAGGATCCGGCCGTCATCTGGCCGTACATCATCAGCCCCTTGCGGTCCAACTCGTTGAAGTGCTCCCAGTTCGCCCAGGCGGGGACGAGGTTGCTGTTGGCGATGAGCACGCGCGGCGCGTCGGCGTGGGTGCGGAACACGCCCACCGGCTTGCCGGATTGCACCAGCAGGGTCTGGTCGCCCTCCAGCCGGCGCAGGGTGGAGACGATGCGGTCGAAGCTGTCCCAGTCGCGCGCGGCGCGGCCGATGCCGCCATAGACCACCAGGTCGCCGGGCTTCTCCGCCACCTCGGGGTCGAGGTTGTTCATCAGCATCCGCAGCGGCGCCTCGGTGGCCCAGGACTTCGCCGAGAGGTCCATGCCGCGCGCGGCGCGGATGATGCGGTCATTCCTCACAGCGTGATCTCCGTCAGTTCGGCGAGTTGCGGCAGCAGCGCGATGGCGGCCTGCATGTCGGGCGCCATGTGGCGGTCCTCCTCCAGCGTCGGGACCTCCGCGCGCAGCAGGGCGCGGGCGCGCTCCAGCGCGGGCGAGGAGGGCAGGGGGGCGTGGAAGTCGCAGCCCTGCGCGGCGGACAGGTACTCGATGCCCAGGATGGCGCGCAGGTTCGCCGCCATCGGCAGCAGGCGGCGCGCGCCGTGGGTGGCCATGCTGACATGGTCCTCCTGGTTCGCGCTGGTCGGGATGGAATCCACGCTGGCCGGGGTGGCGCGCTGGCGGTTCTCGGCCACCAGGGCGGCGGCCGTCACCTGGGGCAGCATGAAGCCGCTGTTCAGCCCCGGCCGCGGCGTCAGGAAGGCGGGCAGGCCGGACAGCGCGGGGTCCGTCAGCATGGCGACGCGGCGCTCGGCGATGGAGCCGATCTCGCACAGCGCCAGCGCGATGATGTCGGCGGCGAAGGCGACCGGCTGGGCGTGGAAGTTGCCGCCGCTGATCACCTCGCCCTGCGCGCTGAACACCAGCGGGTTGTCGGAAACGCCGTTGGCCTCGGTGGCGAGGGTGGCGGCGGCGTGGCGCAGGATGTCCAGCGCGGCGCCCATCACCTGCGGCTGGCAGCGCAGGCAATAGGGGTCCTGCACGCGCGGGTCGTCCACCCGGTGCGAGGCGCGGATGGCGCTGCCGGCCATCAGCGCGCGCAGCGCCGTGGCGACCTCGATCTGGCCGCGATGGCCGCGCAGCGCGTGGATGCGCGCGTCGAACGGCCCGTCGCTGCCCTTGGCGGCGTCGGTGGAGAGCGCGCCGGTCACCAGCGCGGCGCGGAATGCTTCCTCGGCCTCGAACAGCGCGGCCAGGGCGAGGGCGGTGCTGACCTGGGTGCCGTTCAGCAGCGCCAGCCCCTCCTTGGGCCCGAGTTCCAGCGGCGCCAGGCCGTGGCGCGCCAGCGCGGCGGACGCCTCGCCCTCGCCGATGAAGGCGCCCACGCCCATCAGCGCCGCGGTCATGTGGGCCAGCGGCGCCAGGTCGCCGGAGGCGCCCACGCTGCCCTGGCCGGGGATGACGGGCAGCAGGTTGCGGTCCAGCGCGGCCTGCAGCGCCTCGATCACCGCCCAGCGCACGCCCGACGCGCCCTGGGCCAGCGAGCCGAGCTTCAGCGCCAGCACCAGCCGCACCACCGGCGCCGGCAGCGCCTCGCCCACGCCGGCGGCGTGGGAGAGCACGATGTTGCGCTGGAGCGTCAGCAGGTCGGCATCCGGGATGCGCACCTGCGCCAGCTTCCCGAAGCCGGTGTTGATGCCATAGACCGCCTCGCCCTTGGCCACGATGGCGGCGACGGTGGCGGCGCCGGCCTCCACCGCCGGCTTGCAGGCATCGTCCAGACGGGGCGTCTCGCCGCGCCAGACGGCGCGCCACAGGTCGAGGCCGGCCTGGCCGGGAAGCAGGATCATGCGCCTCTCCAGATGCGGGCGTGCAGCGGGTTGAAGCCGATGCGCGCGACGAGTTCCGCCGGCTCCGCGGCGTCCCAGATCGCCATGTCGCACCACTTGCCGGGTTCCAGCGTGCCGCATTCGCCCAGCAGGCCCAGGGCCCGCGCGGCCTCGCGCGTCACGCCCGCGATGCACTCGGCCACCGTCAGGCGGAACAGCGTGGCGCCCATGTTCATCGTCAGCAGCAGCGAGGTCATCGGCGAGGTGCCGGGGTTGCAGTCGGTCGCCAGCGCGATGCGCGCGCCGTGGCGGCGCAGCGCGGCGACCGGCGGCGCCTGGGTCTCGCGCAGCGCGTAGAAGGCGCCGGGCAGCAGCACCGCCACCGTGCCGGCCGCCGCCAGCGCGGCGCAGCCGGCCTCATCCGTGTGCTCCAGGTGATCGGCCGAGAGCGCGCCGTGCTCGGCCGCCAGCGCCGCGCCGTGCAGGTTGGAAAGCTGGTCGGCGTGCAGCTTCACCGCCAGGCCATGCGCGCGCGCCGCGGCGAAGACGCGCCGCACCTGCGCGGGCGAGAAGGCGATGCCCTCGCAGAAGGCGTCCACCGCGTCGGCCAGCCCCTCGCGCGCGATGGCGGGCAGCATGTCGTCGCACACCGCGGCGATGTAGGCGTCCTTGTCGCCCGCGGCCTCCGGCGGCAGGGCATGGGCGCCCAGGAAGGTGGTCCGCACGCCGACGCGCCGCGCCTCGCCCAGCGCGCGGGCCACGCGCAGGCAGCGCATCTCGGTTGCCGGGTCCAGCCCGTAGCCGCTCTTGATCTCGATGGTCGTCACGCCCTCGGCCAGCAGGGCGTCGAGCCGCGGGAGGGACTGGGCCACCAGCGCGGCCTCGTCCGCCGCGCGGGTGGCGCGCACGCTGCTGAGGATGCCGCCGCCGGCGCGGGCGATCTCCTCGTAGGTCGCGCCCTCCAGCCGCATCTCGAACTCGCGGGCGCGGTTGCCGGCGAAGACCAGGTGGGTGTGGCAATCCACCAGCCCAGGCGTGCAGAGGCGCCCGCCCATGTCGTGCACCGCATCGGCCTCGTGCGGCGGCAGCGCGGCTTCGTCGCCGGCCCAGGCGATGCGGCCATCCTTCGCGGCCACGGCGCCGCGCGGCAGCAGCGACGACCCCTCGGCCATCGTCAGCAGGCGCAGGTTCCGCCAGACCGTGTCGAAACGCATGGACGCACCCCCGGGGGCTTCATGTATAGACATAACGGGATGGCCGCGGCGCCGTCCAGCGGATTCGGGAGGGGTGCGGATGCGCTTCTGGGTGGACGAGGCCTGGCTGCCGGAGGGCTGGGCGCGCGACGTGGCGCTGGAGGTGCAGGATGGCGTCATCGCTTCCGTCACGCCGGGGCGGCGCGAGGGCGCGCACCTGCCGGGCCGCACCGTGCCGGGCATGCCCAACCTGCATTCGCACACCTTCCAGCGCGCCATGGCCGGGTTGGCCGAACGCCGCGGCCCGGCGGCGGATTCCTTCTGGACCTGGCGGGAGGTGATGTACGGCTTCCTGGCCAGGCTGACCCCCGACGACGTGGAGGCCATCGCCGCGCAGGCGATGATGGAGATGCTGGAAACCGGCTTCACCCACCTGGGCGAGTTCCACTACCTGCACCACGCCCCTGACGGCACGCCCTATGCCGACCCGGCCGAGATGGCGGTGCGCATCGGCGCCGCGGCGGCGGAGACGGGCATCGGGCTGACGATGCTGCCGGTGCTCTACAGCCATGGCGGCTTCGGCGGGCAGCCGCCCGCACCGGGGCAGCGCCGCTTCGTCAACGGCACCGATGCCTACCTGCGCCTCGTCGAGCGCACCCGCGCCGCCCTGCCGCACGCCATCACCGGCATCGCGCCGCATTCGCTGCGCGCCGCGACCGGCGAGCAGATCGCGGAGCTCCTGCGCGCCCACCCGCATGGCCCTGTCCACATCCACGTCGCCGAGCAGGTGGCGGAGGTGGAGCAATGCCTCGCCTGGTGCGGCGCGCGCCCGGTGCAGCACCTGCTGGCGACGCAGCCGGTGGATGCGCGCTGGTGCCTGGTGCACGCCACCCAGATGCAGCCCTTCGAGACGGCGTCCCTGTCGGCCACCGGCGCCGTCGCCGGCCTGTGCCCGATCACCGAGGCGAATTTGGGCGACGGCATCTTCGACGCGCTGCGCTTCACCGGCCCCTGGGGCATTGGCAGCGACAGCAACGTGGAGATCACCGCGCCCGGCGAGCTGCGCCTGCTGGAGTACGGCCAGCGCCTGCTGCACCGCGGCCGCAACCTGCTGGCGCGCGGCGAGGGGCGCTCGACCGGCGAGGACCTCTGGACCGCCGCCCTGGCGGGTGGCGCGCAGGCCTGCGGCATCGCCGCGCCCGCCATCGCGCCTGGCGCGCGGGCGGACATCGCCTGGCTGGGCGGCACGCCGGATGAGGCGATCTTCGCCGCCGCCCCCGTCACCCGCGTGATGGCGGCCGGGCGCGTGGTGGTGGAGGATGGCCGCCACGCGAAGCGCGACGCCATCGCCGCGCGCTTCCGCCGCGTGCTGGACCGCCTGCGTGGCTGAGACGCTGTCCGCCCGCATCCGCGCCGCCATCGAGGGGCCGATCCGCGCCGGCGAATGGCCGCCCGGCACGCGCATCCCCTTCGAGCACGAGTTGGTGTCGCGCTTCGGCTGCTCGCGCATGACGGTGAACAAGGTGCTGAGCGCGCTGGCGGCGGAGGGGCTGATCACCCGCCGCCGCCGCACCGGCTCCGTCGTCGCCGCGCCGCCGGCCGACCGCGCCCTGCTGCAGGTGCAGGACCTGGCGGCGGCCGCCCGGCGGGAGGGCCGCGACTACCGGCACGAGGTGGTGGCGCGCCGCCAGCAGCCGGCCGGCGCGGAGGCGGCGGCGCGGCTGGGCCTGCCGCCCGGTGCGCCGCTGCTGCACCTGTCCACCCTGCACCTGACCGATGGCGTGCCCGATGCCTTCGAGACCCGCATCATCGCCCTCGACGCCGCGCCGGCCGCCGCCGCCGAGCGCTTCGCGGCGATGCCGCCCGGCACCTGGCTGCTGGCGCATGTCCCCTGGACGGAGGCCGAGCACGCCGTGGCCGCCATCGCCGCCGACCCACCGCTGGCCCGCCGCCTGGGCATCGCCGCCGGCGCGCCCTGCCTGCTGCTGGAGCGGCGCACCTGGCAGGGCGCCCGGCTGGTGACGGAGGCGCGCATCGCCTATCCCGGCGAGCGGCACCGGCTGGTGGGGCGCTTCCGCCCCTGACGGGCCGGAGGACGCGCCCATGCCCCGAAGCCCCATCGCCACTGCCCGGCTTCGCCTGGGCCGGCCGCCCGCGCCATGAGCGCCGTCCGCACTGGCCGGGACGGCGCCGCCTGGACCCTGACCCTGGAGCGGCCGGAGCGCGGCAACGCCCTGGGCGAGGCGCTGACCGACGCCCTGCACGCCGCGCTGGACGCCGCGCTGGCCGGCGGCGCGCGGCTGGTCGTGCTGCGCGGCGAGGGGCGCAACTTCTGCACCGGCCTCGACCTGTCGGACCTGGAGACGGCCACGGAAGGCGACCTGGCCCTGCGCATCCTGCGCATCGAGATCCTGCTGCAGCGCATCCACGCCCTGCCCGTCACCACGGTGGCGGTGGCGCAGGGCCGGGTGTTCGGCGCCGGGGCGGACCTGTTCGCCGCCTGCGACCACCGGCTGGCGCTGGACGGCGCCGCCTTCGCCTTTCCCGGCCCGGCCTTCGGCCTGGTGCTGGGCACCGCGCGGCTGGCCGCCCTGGTGGGGGAGGGCGCGGCGCGCCGCCTGCTGCTGGCCGGCGCGCCGGTGCCGCGCGAAGCGGCGCTGGAGATGGGCCTGGCCACCGCCGGTGACGAATCCGGCCTGGCGGCGGTGCGCGAAGCGGCCGGGCGGCTGGACCCGGAAACGGTGGCCGCCCTGCACGCCCGCACCCGCCGCGCCGACGACGCGGCCGACCTCGCGGCGCTGGCGCGCTCCGTCGCGCGGCCGGGGCTGAAGGCGCGGGTGCTGGCCTACCGCGCCGCCATGGCGCGCTGAAGCCAGGCCAGCAGGGGGCGCCACAGCACGCGCTCGGCCGCTTCGCCGGCCACCATGCCGATGTGCCCGGCAGGGACCTCCGCCACCTCCGCCGCCGGCAGCGCCGCCGCCAGGGCGCGGGCGGAGGCCGGCGGCACGATGCGGTCGCGCGCCGGGATGGCCAGCAAGGCCGGCCCGCCCCATTCCGCCGGGCGCACCGGCAGGCCGGCGATGCGCCATTCGCCGCGCAGGGGCGTGTTCTCGCCGTACCAGCCGCCGATGGCCTCGCGCGCCACCGGGGCGGGCAGGGGGATGCCGTCGTTCAGCCAGTCTTCCAGCGCCACGAAGCGGCGGGCGCGCGGGCTGTCGGGGTCCAGCCGGCCGAAGGCGCGGAACTTGCGGGGCAGGGCGAAGGGGTCCAGCAGGGCGAACAGCGCCTGGATGGCGTCCACCGGCAGGGCGTGGCCCGGCGCCATCAGCGGCTCCAGCCCAGGCAGCAGGCGGGCCAGCCCGGCCGCACCGGGGTCGGCGTGGAAATCCCACGGCGTCGCCAGCAGGGCCAGGGCGCGCACCTTGTCCGGGCGGCGGATGGCGGCGGCCAGGGCCAGCAGCCCCCCCATGCAGTAGCCGGCCAGGGCCAGCGGGCCGGGGGCGGCGGCGATGGCGCGCTCCAGCCGGCCCGCCACCACGTCGGTCAGGGTGAAGCGGCGCTCGGCCTCGCCGGGCCAGCCCCAGTCCAGCAGCAGCGGCCGCAGCCCCCGCGCCGCCAGGAAGCGCAGCAGGGAAGCGCCCTCGTCCAGGTCCAGCACCTGGGCGCGGTTGACCAGGGAGGGCACGAACAGCACGGGCGGCCCGCCTTGCGGGTTGTAGTCCAGCAGCCGGGCCGCGCCCTCGGCCCATAGCACCGGCGGGTCCTCCAGCGCGCGGCGGTGCGGGTGGCGGCGGTAGCGCAGGATGCCCCCCACCAGCGCCGCGTCCTCCCGCAGCAGGCGGCGCCAGACCGCCAGCCGGAACTGCTCAGGCCCGGCGCCCGCGCGGTCCAGGGCGGCGGCGATCCGCGCCGCCTCCGCGCGGTTCGCGCTCGAGCGCGGCCAGGCGCCGCTCCAGCTCGGCGATGCGGGCGCGGAGGGCATCGCCATCGCCGCCATCCCCCGCGCCGTCCCCAGCAGCAGGTGCAGGGGCAGGGGGCGCGGGCCGCGGCGGGGGCTCATGCCACTTCGCCAGCAGCGCCGCGCCGGCCAGCTGGGCGCGCCAGAACGCCGCGGCCAGCGCCATGCCCGCCGCCCAGGCCTCCGCCGCCTCGCGGTCCTGCGCGGCGGCCGCGACCTCGGATTCCCACAGGGCGATCCAGTCGGCGGCGAGGCGGTCGAGGTCGTCTGGCGTGTCCATCGGGGTCCGGGCGCGGGGCCATCGCCGCGACCCATAGCGGAACGGCGCGGACTGGGCCATGCTGTCGCGGCGCAACATGAGCAGCGAAGGGGAAGCGACCATGGCCGAGGCCGCCGTCCAGCACGTTCCGGCCACCCCGCCGGTGGTGGTGAAGAAATACGCCAACCGGCGCCTCTACAACACCGAGTCCTCCTCCTACGTCACGCTCGAGGACCTGGCGCGGATGATCCGCGAGGGGCGGGAGTTCGTGGTCTACGACGCCAAGTCGGGCGACGACATCACCCGCTCCGTGCTGACGCAGATCATCGTGGAGGAGGAGGCCAAAGGCGAGCACCTGCTGCCCGAGGGCTTCCTGCGCCAGCTGATCGGCTTCTACGGCGGCTCCATGCAGAGCATCGTCCCCAAGTACCTGGAGGCGACGATGCAGGGCTTCCGCCAGCAGCAGGAGGAGGTGCGCCGCAACATGGCCAAGGCGCTGCAGCCCTTCTCCTTCGAGGAGATGGGCCGGCAGAACCTCATGATGATGGAGCGGGCGATGAGCCTGTTCTCCCCCTTCGGCCGGCAGAACGAGCTGGACGCCCTGAAGGCGGAGAACGAGAAGCTGAAGGCCGAGCTGGCGGCGCTGAAGGCGAAGGGCTGAAACCGCCCCGGGCAGCCGGCGTTGCGCCGCCATGCCCGCCACCGCCACCAAGACCGACCCCTCCCTGTGGAGGCGCACCGTCGCCCGCGTGAAGCGCGGCACCAAGGGCGGCGAGGCCGGGGAATGGTCGGCCCGCAAGGCGCAGCTCGCCACCGCCGAGTACAAGAAGGCGGGCGGCGGCTACCGCGGCGGCAAGTCCGCCGACAACCACCTGAGCCAGTGGACCGAGGAGGATTGGGGCACCAAGTCGGGCCGCCGCTCCAAGGACACCGGCGAGCGCTACCTGCCGAAGAAGGCGCGCGACGCCATGAGCGACAAGCAATATGCCGCCACCACGGCCAAGAAGCGCGCCGACACCAAGGCCGGCCGCCAGCACTCCCGCCAGCCCGCCGCCGCGGCGCGCACCACCGCCGCCGCCCGCGCCGATGCCGGGGTGGCCGAGTTCCGCGAGGTGGTGAACATGACGCGCTCCGCCCTGGAGCGCTGGCTGGCGACCAAGCGTTCGCAGGAAGTCGGGCAGAAGCGCGGCGGCACCGGCGAGTCCACCGGCCACGCTTCCGGCCGGAAGATCGTGGACATCCTGGCCAAGGGGCGCTCCGCCGAGTTCACCAAGGAGGAGCGCGCACACATGCGCAAGGTGGTCTCCTACGTGCGGCGGCACCTGGCCCAGCGGCCTGAGGGAGGCGTGAAGGACACCACCTGGCGGGCCTCGCTGAAGAATTGGGGCCATGACCCGCTGAAGGATTGAGCCGCCACCCCAGGTCCGGGGCGATGCGCCTCGCCCTCCTCATCCTGCTCGCCCTGGTGCTGCTGGGGGCCATCTGGCTCTGGACGCCCGACCGGCCGCGCGGCTGGCTGGAGGCGCGCTACGCGCAGCCGCCCTCCACCTTCGTCACGGCCGCCGGGATCCGGCTGCACCTGCGCGACACCGGCCCGCGCGACGCGCCGGCTATCCTGCTGGTGCACGGCTTCGCCGCCCACCTGCGCACCTGGGACGACCTGGCCCCCCTGCTGGAGGACCGCTTCCGGGTGGTGCGGCTGGACCTGCCCGGCTTCGGCCTTTCCGGGCCCGACCCGGCCAAGGACTACTCCGACGCGCGCATGGGCGCGGTGCTGCTGGCGCTGATGGACGGGCTGGGCATCGGCCGCTTCCACCTCGTCGGCGCCTCCATGGGCGGGCGCATCGCCTTCGCCCTGGCCGCCGCGCACCCGGCGCGGGTGGAGCGGCTGGCGCTGTTCGCCCCCGACGGCTTCCGCGACGGCGGGGCGGCGCCGGCGCGCATGCCCTGGTGGGCGCGGCTGGTGCCCTGGGTGATGCCGGACTGGCCGCTGCGCCGCATCCTGGCGGCCACCTACGCCGACCCGGCGCTGATGGACGACCGGCGCTTCGCCCTTTACCGCGACATGCTGCGCGCGCCGGGCGTGCGCCAAGCCATGCTGGACCGCGCGAAGGACCTGCGCCCGCGCGACCCGGTGCCGGAGCTGCAGGCGGTGCAGGCGCCCACCCTGCTGTTGTGGGGCGCCGCCGACCGCCTGGTGCCGCCGGCCCGCGCCGCCGACTTCGCGGCCGCCCTGCGCCGCAGCGAGACCGTCATCCTGCCCGGCACCGGCCACGTGCCGATGGAGGAGGCGCCGGCGGCGACCGCCGCGGCGCTCAGGCGCTTCCTTGAACCCTGACGGAGCGCGCCAGCGCCACGCAGCCGCCCAGCCCCAGCAGCGCCAGCAGCACGGGCAGGCCCCAGCCGGGCAGGGTTTCCAGCGCCAGCCCGGCGACCGGCGCGCCGATGGCACCGCCCAGCAGGTAGGCGGTGTTCAGCCCGGCCATGCCCAGCGCCCGCGCCGGCCCGGCGAAGCGCTGCACGGCGCGCACCATGCCCAGGGTGTAGATGGCCCCCGACGCGCCGCCCCACACCGCCAGCACCGGCCAGGTGGCCCAGCCCGGCGCCAGGGCCGGCCACAGCAGCGCGGCCACCGCCACCAGCGCGCCGCAGGCCAGCAGGGCGGTGTCGGTGCCCCAGCGGTCGGCCAGCCGGCCCAGCGGGTACTGCGCCAGCACGTTGCCGAAGCCCGAGGCGACCACGATGGCCGCCGCCGCCCCCGCGGCCATGCCCAGCGCCAGCCCCTGCACGGGGAACACGCTGCCCGCCGCGGCCTCCAGCGCGCCGCACAGCATCGCCGCGCCGGCCGGGGCGGCCATCACCCAGGCCACCGGACGCAGCCGCACCAGCGTCAGCCGCATGCGCGAGGGCACGGCCCCCGCGGGGTCGCGCAGGGCGGCGCCCAGCAGCAGGCCCAGCGCCAGGATGGCCGCCGCGCCCCAGAAGGCGTGCGGCGCCACGCCGGTGACCAGCAGCACCGCCGGCCCGCCGCCGATCGCGGCGGAGACGAAGGTCTGGTAGAGGCCCAGCGCCTCGCCCTCGCGGCCCGGCGGGGCCATGGCGGCGGCGATGGCGTCCGCCGTGGTCCAGGTGAGGCAGGACCCCACCCCCAGCATGGCGCCGCACAGGAACCACAGCGGCAGCGCCGGGTCGCTGCCCAGGCCCAGCAGGCCGGCGATGGCGAGGCCGCCGGCCACGCGGTGCAAGGCGAAGGCGCCGCCCAGCCGCCCGGCCAGCCAGGGCGTCAGCGGCGCCGCGAGCAGCGCCGCCCCCCAGACGGTGGAGGCGTAGAGGCCGATGAGGACGGCATCCGCCCCCCGGCCGGCCAGCAGGATGGCGGCCAGCGGCGTGGTCATCCAGACGCCGGCGAAGGCGCAGGTCGCGGCGGCGACGAAGAGGGTGAAGCGCGCATCCATCAGCGGCGCGCGCACGAGCGTGGCGGACATGGGAACCCCAGGACAGTCAAGGCAGGAGGAATCGGGCGGCGATGTTCAGCCGCGCGCGGGGTCCGGCCGGACGAGGCCGGGCAGCATCCCGTGGCGGGATGCCCAGGTGGGGTTCCTCGTCATGCATCCCAGGATGGCGGCCCCGGCGTGGAAAGTCAAAGGACGGCTGCGTTGCACCGGCCGCATGGCGTGCCATCTTGGACCCATGCTGCGCTCCATCCTGCTCGCCCTCGACGACACGCCCGGCGCCCAGGCGGCGCGGGACCTCGCCCTCGCCCTGGCCCGGCGCCACGGCGCCCGGCTGACCGCCCTGGTGGTGCTGGACCGCCCGCACACGCTGGACGACGCCGAGCCGGTGCCGGTGGGCGGCAGCGCCTTCGCCACCCGCCGCAACGCCGCCCTGGCGCGCGCGGTGGAGGAGGAGGCCGCCCGCGTGCTGCAGCAGGCGCGGGAGGCGGCGCAGGGCTTCTCCTTCACCGTGGAGCGCAGCGAGGCGGCGCCGGAGGAGGCCCTGCTGGCGGCCGGCGCCGCGCACGACCTGCTGGTGATCGGCCGCGATTCCACCCTGGGGCGGGAAGCCTGCGACGACGGCCTGGCCCCGGTGATCGAGGACCTGGTGCGCGACGGCGCCCGCCCGCTGCTGGTGGTGCCGCCCGGCCCGGCGCCGGTGGACGGGCCGGTGCTGGCGGCGGTGCAGCCCGGCCTGGCCAGCCAGCGCGCCCTGCACCTCTTCGCCCTGCTGGGGCTGGGGCAGGGGCGGGGGGTGACGGTGCAGGGCTTCGGCGAGGACCCGGCGCCCATCGCGGCCTACCTGGTCCTGCACGGCTGCGACGCCCAGGCCGTGGTGGCGGAGGGCGATCCGGAGGCCATCCTGCCCGCCGCCGCCCGCGCGCTGGGCGCCGCGATGCTGGTGATAGGGGCGGAGGAGGAGGGCGGGCTGTCCCGCCTGGTGTTCGGCAGCGCGGCATCGGCGCTCTTGCGCGCCGCCCCCTGCCCGGTGTTCATTCACGGGTGACATGGGGGCGATCCCGGTGCGCGGCCCGCCCGCGCATCCGCCGGGCGGACACGGCGCGCTCCCTGAAGGAAGGCAGTCTCCCACCATGAAGAAGCTCGTGCTGCTGCTGGCGCTCGGCGCCGGCCCGGCCTTGGCCCAGATGCCGCAGGGCGGCCCGCCGCCGGCGGTGGGCTTCGTCGAGGCGCGCCGCCAGCCGGTGACGGAATCCTCCGAGTTCATCGGCCGCATCGAGGCCATCAACCGCGTGGATATCCGCGCCCGCGTCACCGGCTTCCTGGAGCAGCGCCTGTTCACCGAGGGCACCGAGGTGGCGGAGAACGCCCCGCTGTTCCGCATCGAGCGCGCGCCCTTCGAGGCGGCGCTGGACCAGGCGAAGGCCAACGTCGCCTCGGCCGAGGCGCAGCTGGCCAATGCCCGCGTCGTGCTGGCCCGCGCGCGCGACCTGCGCTCCACCGGCGCCGGCACCCAGGCCGCGCTGGACAACGCCCAGGCGCAGGAGCGCACCTCCGCCGCCGCGCTGCTGGGCGCCCAGGCCCAGGTCCGCACCGCCGAGATCAACCTGGCCTACACCGAGATCACCGCGCCCATCGCCGGGGCCATCGGCCGCGCCTTCTACACGCCGGGCAACGTGGTCAGCCCCGCCAGCCCCGACCCGCTGGCCACCATCGTCTCGCAGGACCCGATGCGCGTGGCCTTCACCATCCCGCAGCGCACGGCGCTGGAGCTGCGCCAGCGCTTCGAGGGCCGCGGCGGGGCGGACGCCATCCGCATCCGCGTGCGGCTGGTGGACGGCAGCGTCTACCCGCTGGCCGGGCGCATCGACTTCATCGACACCACCATCGGCCGCGACACCGACAGCATCCTGGTGCGCGCCTCCATCCCCAACCCGCTGCGGGAGGGCGCGCGGTCCGGCGAGCCCGGGGCGCGGCGGCTGATCGACGGCCAGCTGCTCACGGTGCTGCTGGAAGGCGCCGAGCCGGTGCAGGCGATCGTCATCCCGCGCGCCGCCGTGGCGCAGGACCAGCAGGGCTTCTTCGTGTTCGTGGTGGGCGAGGGCGACACCGCCCAGCGCCGAAACATCCGCCTGGGCCGCTCCACCCCCGAATCCGCGGTGATCGAGCAGGGCGTGGCGGAGGGCGACCGCGTCATCGTGGACGGCATCCAGCGCGTGCGTCCCGGCGCGCCGGTGACGCCGCAGCCGGCCGGCGCGCCGCCGGGCCGCCCGCCGCAAGGTGCCCCGGCCGCCGGGGCGCGCTGATGATCTCCGCCGTCTTCGTGCGCCGGCCGCGGCTGGCGATCGTCATCTCCATCGTGCTGACGCTGGCGGGGCTGCTCTCGCTCACGCGCATCCCGGTGGCCCAGTTCCCCGAGATCGTGCCCCCCGTGGTGCAGGTCACGGCGCGCTACCCCGGCGCCTCGGCCGCCGTGGTGGAAAGCACCGTGGCCCAGCTGATCGAGGGCGCGGTGAACGGCTCCGACCGCATGCTCTACATGAAGAGCAACAGCGGCAATGACGGCTCCTACTCGCTGGCCGTCACCTTCGCGCTGGGCACCAACCCCGACATCAACACGGTCAACGTCAACAACCGGGTGCAGGGCGTCCTCGCGCGGCTGCCGCAGGAGGTGCAGCGCGCGGGCGTGACGGTGCGCAAGCAGTCCTCCGCCGTGCTGATGTTCCTGGGCGTGACCAGCGAGAACCCGGAGCACACGCCGCTCTTCGTCTCCAACTACGTCACCATCAACATGCTCGACGCGCTGCGGCGCACGCCGGGCGTGGGCGACGTGCAGATGTTCGGCTCGCAGGACTACTCCATGCGCATCTGGTACGAGGTGGACCGGCTGAACAACCTGGGCGTCACGCCCGGCGAGATCATCGCCGCCATCCAGGCGCAGAACGTCCAGGCGGCGGTGGGGCGCATCGGCGCCCGCCCCATCAGCGACGACCAGTCCTTCCAGTTCAACATCCAGACCCAGGGCCGCCTGGTCACGCCCGAGCAGTTCGGCGACATCGTCATCCGCGCCAACCCCGACGGCTCCTCGCTGCGGGTGCGCGACGTGGCGCGGGTGGAGCTGGGCGCGGCCAACCTGGACGTGGAGGCGCGGCTGAACGGGCGCAGCGTCGTCACCATGGGCGTCTACCTGTCGCCCGGCGCCAACGCCGTGCAGGTGGCCTCCACCGTGCGCGGCGTGCTGGACGGCATGGCCGCGCGCTACCCCCAGGGGGTGCGGCACACCATCATCTACAACACCACCGACTTCGTGCTGGATACCATGCACGAGGTCATCAAGACGCTGCTCGAGGCCTTCGTGCTGGTGGTCATCGTCGTCTACCTGTTCCTGGGCTCGCTGCGCGCCACCATCATCCCCACCATCGCCGTCCCCGTCTCGCTGATCGGCACCTTCGCGGTGCTGCTGGCGGTGGGCTTCTCGGCCAACACCATCTCCCTGCTGGCGATGGTGCTGGCCATCGGCATCGTGGTGGACGACGCCATCGTGGTGGTGGAGAACGTCGAGGCGGTGATGGAGGCCGAGCCGGAGCTGACTCCGGCCCAGGCCACCCTGAAGGCGATGGGGCAGATCACCGGGCCGATCATCGCCATCACCCTGGTGCTGCTCTCGGTCTTCGTGCCGATCGGGCTGATCCCCGGCGTCTCCGGCGTGCTGTTCCAGCAGTTCGCGGTCACCATCAGCGTGGCGATGGTGATCTCGGCCATCAACGCGCTAACCCTCTCGCCCGCGCTCTGCGCCATCGTGCTGAAGCCGCATCACGGGCCGCGGCGCGGGCCCATCAAGTACGTGCTGCGCTCCATCGACGCGGTGCGCGACGGCTACGCCTGGGTGGTGGCGCGGCTGGTGCGCTTCGCCGTGCTCTCGCTGGTGATCACCGCGGCGCTGGGCTTCGGCATCATGGTGCTGGGCAAGCGCACGCCGCAGGGCTTCCTGCCCAACGAGGACCAGGGCGCCTTCTTCGCGCAGATCCAGATGCCGCAGGGCAGCAGCGTGGCGCGCACCGCCGCCGCCTCGGCCCAGGTGGCGGCCGCCATCGGCGCCAACCCGGCGATGGAGAACGTGCTGGAGGTCATCGGCTTCTCCTTCATCGACGGCGGCGCGCAGTCCAACTCGGCCTTCATCGTCGGCCGCCTGAAGCCCTTCGAGGACCGGACCACGCCGCAGGCCAGCGTCTTCGCCGCCATCGGCCAGGTGTTCGGCTTCGCCCAGGGCTTCCGCGCCGGCAACGTCTTCGCCTTCAACGTGCCGCCCATCCTCGGCCTGGGCACCGGCGGCGGCTTCGAGTACCAGCTGCAGGACTACGAGGGGCGCGACCCGGTGCAGCTGGGCGGCGCCATGCTGGGGATGATGGTCGCCGCCAACCAGGACCCGCGGCTGGTGGGCGTCTTCTCCACCTTCTCGCCCACCACGCCCTCCCTCTACCTGGACGTGGACCGCGACAAGGCCCAGGCCTTCGGCGTGCGCATCAGCGACGTGTTCACCACGCTGCAGGCCACGCTGGGCGGCATCTACGTGAACGACTTCAACCTGTTTGGCCGCACCTGGCAGGTGAACATCCAGGGCGTGGAATCCGACCGCGACGACCTGCCCGATTTGTGGCGGCTGCAGGTGCGCAACTCGCGCGGGCAGATGGTGCCGCTGGCTGCCTTCGCCAACGTGCGCGTGGTGGTGGGGCCGCAGACCATCCAGCGCTACAACAACTTCCGCTCGGTCACGCTGCTGGGGCAGGGGCGTCCCGGCATCTCCACCGGCGACGCGCTGCAGGCGATGGAGGAGGTCTCGGCCCGGGCGCTGCCGCAGGGCTTCGGCTTCGAGTGGACCGGCACCGCCTACCAGGAGAAGCAGGCGGCGGGGCAGACCGGCATCCTGATTGCGCTGTCGCTGCTGTTCGCCTACCTGTTCCTGGTGGCCCTGTATGAGAGCTGGACCATCCCGGTGCCGGTGCTGCTCTCGGTCGCGGTGGGCGGGCTCGGCTCCTTCCTGGCGCTGGTGCTCGCCGGCAAGCCGCTGGACGTCTACGCCCAGATTGGCCTGGTGGTGCTCATCGCGCTGGCCGCCAAGAACGGCATCCTGATCGTGGAGTTCGCCAAGGAGCAGCGCGAGGCCGGCATGCCGCTGCGCGAGGCCGCGGTGGCGGGGGCGCGCATGCGGTTCCGCGCGGTGATGATGACCTCGCTCGCCTTCATCCTGGGGCTGGTGCCGCTCATCATCGCCACCGGGGCGGCGGCGCTGTCGCGCCAGGCGGTCGGGCTGCCGGTGTTCGGCGGGATGCTGGCGGCCTCCTTCGTGGGCATCTTCATCATCCCCATGCTCTACGTCACCTTCCAGGGGCTGCGGGAACGCGTGAAGGGCATGTTCGGGGCCAGGGCCACGCCGGCGCACTGACCCCCTTCCCAAATCCTTCCGCGCCGTCAGATGATGGGGCGAGAGGTTTGGAGGAAGTCCCGATGGCGAAGTTCGGCCTGAGCCAGTCCCTGCGCCGCGTGGAGGACCCGCGGCTGCTGCTGGGCCATGGGCGCTACACCGACGACGTGCAGGTGGAGGGCGCGGCGCGCGGCCACGTGCTGCGCTCCCCGCACGCCCACGCGCGCATCGTCTCCCTCGACGCCACGGCCGCCCGCGCGATGCCCGGCGTGCTGGCCGTCATCACCGGCGAGGAGCTGCGCGCCGCCGGCATCGGCGAGGTTCCCTGCGTCATCCCGCTCAAGAACAGCGACGGCACCCCGCGCGCCGACACGCCGCGCCTGCCGCTGGCCACCGGCACGGTGCGCCACGTGGGCGACCCGGTGGCCTTCATCGTCGCCGAGACCGCCCAGGCCGCCCGCGACGCCGCCGAGGCGGTGGAGGTGGAGTACGACATCCTGCCCGCCGTCACCGACCTCGCGGTGGCGCACGAGGATGGCCAGCCGCAGGTGTGGGACAGCGCCCCGCGCAACACCTGCTTCGACTGGGAGGCCGGCGACGCCGCCAAGGCCGAGGAGCTGGTGAAGCAGGCCGCGCACGTCACCCGGCTGACGGTGGTGAACAACCGCGTCGTCGTCGCCTCCATGGAAGGTCGCGCCTGCGCGGCGGAGTACGACGGCGCCACCGGCCAGTTCACCGTGCATGCCGGCACCCAGGGCTCCTGGCTGGTGAAGGGGCTGCTGGCCAACGCCGTGCTGAAGGTCCCGCCCGAGAAGGTGCGGGTGGTGACGCCCGACGTCGGCGGCGGCTTCGGCATGAAGCTCTACCTGTATGCCGAATACGCCCTGTGCGCCATCGCCGCCCGGCAGGTGGGCCGCCCGGTGAAGTGGGCCGCCGAGCGCACCGAGGCCTTCCTGAGCGACACCCACGGCCGCGACAACATCACCCTGGGCGAGCTGGCGCTGGACAAGGACGGCAGGTTCCTGGCGCTGCGCACCCGCAACCACGCCAACATGGGCGCCTACCTGTCCACCTTCGCGCCCTTCATCCCCACCGGGGCGGGCACCAAGGTGCTGGCCAGCGTCTATGACTTCCAGGCCATCCATGCCCGGGTGCTGGGCATCATGACGCACACGGTGCCGGTGGACGCCTACCGCGGCGCCGGGCGGCCGGAATCCAACTATCTGGTGGAGCGCCTGATTGACCAAGCGGCGCGCGAGCTGGGGATGGACCGCATCGAGTTGCGCCGCCGCAACATGGTGGCGCAGGCGCGCATGCCCTACGTCACCGCCATCGGCCAGCGCTACGACAGCGGCGACTTCCCGCGCGTGATGGACGCCGCCCTGGCCAAGGCGGACTGGGCCGGCTTCCCGGCGCGGCAGGCAGAATCCGCCCGGCGCGGGCGCAAGCGGGGCATCGGCCTGGCCTACTACCTGGAGGCCACCGGCGGCGGCCCGACGGAGAACGCCAAGGTCGTCTTCGCCGAGGACGGCATGGTGGACGTCTATGTCGGCACCCAGAGCACGGGGCAGGGCCACGAGACCGCCTACGCCATGCTGACCAGCCACGAGCTGGGCGTGCCGCTGGACAAGATCCGCATCAGGCAGGGCGACAGCGACACCCTGCCCGAGGGCGGCGGCACCGGTGGCGCGCGCTCGCTCTACTCCGAGGGGCAGGCCATCCTGGTCACCACCGCCAGCGTCATCGAGAAGGGCAAGGAGGCCGCGGCCGAGCTGCTGGAGGCCGCCAAGGTGGACATCGAGTTCGCCGGCGGCCGCTTCGGCGTGGTCGGCACCGACCGCGGCATGGGCATCCTGGAGGTGGCGGCCCGCCAGCGCGCCCGCGTGGCGGCGGGGGAGGACACGCTGCTGCTGGACGCGCTGGAGACGGCGAAGATCGACGCCCACACCTTCCCCAATGGCTGCCACGTCGCCGAGGTGGAGGTGGACCCGGAGACCGGGCACGTCGCCATCCCGCGCTACATCGTGGTGGACGACGTGGGCCACGCGCTGAACCCGCTGATCGTGCGCGGGCAGGTGCATGGCGGGGTGGCGCAGGGCATCGGCCAGGCGATGATGGAGCGCACCGCCTACGACCCCGAGAGCGGCCAGCTGCTGAGCGCCAGCTTCATGGACTACGCCCTGCCGCGCGCCGAGGACCTGCCGGAGATCGAGGTGGACCTGATCGAGGTCCCCTGCGAGACCAACCCCCTGGGCGTGAAGGGCGCGGGCGAGGCCGGCGCGGTGGGCAGCCCGCCCGCGGTGGTGAACGCGCTGGTGGATGCCCTGGGCGGCGCGCGCATCGACATGCCCGCGACGCCCGAGATGGTGTGGAAGGCCGTGAACGCGGCCTAGGGAAGGAAGGGGTTGCGCCCGCGCGCCGGGTTGGCGCGCGGGCCGAAATGCTGCGCCAGGTAGTCCACGATCACGCGGCGCTCCTCGCCTTCCAGCTTCGGCATGCCCTGCACCTCGGTCATCCAGTCCATCAACCCGTCCCAGCGCGCGCGGTCGAAGGCCGAGCGGCGGATGATCGCCGTGCTGTGGCAGGCGGTGCAGGCGTAGAAGGTTTCCTCCTGCCCCGGGCCGGCGGGCAGGACGGATGGTTCCTCCGGCTCCGCCGCCCAGGCGGGGGCGGCGAGGGCCAGGGCCAGCAGCAAGGCGCGCATCAGCCCACCAGGATCGCGGCGCGCGACACCGGGTTGGCGCCGTAGCCCTGCGGGTTCCAGTTGGCGGCGGCATGCGGCTGCATCCGCCCCTCGCTGTCCGTGGCGCGGTACCACACCTCGTAGTAGCCATCCGCCGGCAGGGCGACGCGGCCCTGCCAGCGCTGCCAAGCGTGGCGGTTGGCGGGCGCGGCCAGCTGCATCTCCTGCCAGGTGGCGCCGTAGTCGGTGCTGACGTGGACGGCGCGCACCGTGAGGTCGCCGGCCCAGGCGGCGCCGCGCAGGTCCAGCGCGCGGGTGCCGGCGGGCAGGCGGGAGCCGTGCGCGTGCGAGGACAGGATGGAGCGCACGGGCATGCTCTCCATCTCGGCGAAGTCGGCGCCGTTGCTGCTGCTGCCGGGCACGATGGGCCGCGTCGGCACGCGGTAGGAGGTGCCGCCCATGCCCGCCCCGGTGTGCGGCCGGTCCAGCACCACCAGCCGCGTGAACCACTTGGGGCTGAGAGAGCCAGGCCAGCCCGGCACCACCAGCCGCAAGGGGAAGCCGTGGATGTTCGGCAGCGGCTGCCCGTTCATCGCCCAGGCGATCAGCGTGTCCTCGTCCATCGCCTTGGCCAGCCGCATGCCGCGGTCGATGGCGGCGCGGTCGGTGGCGCCGGACAGGTGCGGGTCGTTGCCGCGCTGGCCGGTGAAGGCGGCGCCCGGCTTGGGGCCGGCGGCCTGCAGCACGTCGCGCAGGCGCACGCCGGTCCACTCGGCGTTGCCGATGGCGCCGTTGCCCCATTGGTTGCCGCGCGTCTGCGGCGCGAAGAAGGCGCGGCCGTTGCCGCCGCACTCCATCTGCAACTGGCGGGTGACCACGGGGAAGCGGGACTTCAGCTCCCCCAGCGTCAGGTTCAGCGGCGTGTTCACCTCGCCCTCGATGGACAGGCGCCAGGTGTCGGGGTCGGCGGAGAAGGGCTCGGGAATCTGGCCGTTGTTGCGGATGTAGAAGTTGCGGGTGCTGGTCACCGCCTCGTCCAGCAGGTGCTCGGGCGTCTCGGCCACCAGGGGGCGGTCGCCCTGCAGGATGAGGTCGGCCTTGCCGTCCATCCGCAGCACGGGCGGCGCGGCGCCCTGGGCGGCGGCGGGGCGCGCCAGCAGGGCGGGCAGGTGGCCCTGCGGCATGTGGCGGGCGAAGGGGATGGCCGCGCCCAGCGTCGCCCCCATGGCGGCCAGCGCCGCGCCCTTCAGCGCGCCGCGCCGCCCGAAGGCCAGGGCGTCCGCGCGTTCGGGGTCGTCGGCGTATAGCTCCTGGATGCTGCGTTCGCGCATGGTCGTGTTCCTCCGTTTGCGCGCATCATGCGGTGGATGGACGCCGCTTTGGAACCCCTTCTGACACCGGCCGAGATGGCGCGCGCCGACGCCCTGGCCGGCAACGGCCCGGCGCTGATGGAAGCCGCCGGGCGCGCGGTGGCGCTGGCCATCCGCGCGCGCTTCCGCCCCGTGCCGCTGCTGGTGCTGGCCGGCCCGGGCCACAATGGCGGCGACGGCTACGTCGCGGCGCGCCACCTGGAGCGCGCGGGCTGGGACGTGGCGGTGGCGCCGCTGGCCCCGCCGGGGGGCGACGCCGCCGGCGCCGCTTCGCGCTGGCGCGGCCCGGTCCGCCCCTTCGCGCCGCGGGAGGCGGCGCGCGCCGGGCTGGTGCTGGACGCGGTGTTCGGCGCCGGCCTGTCCCGCCCGGTCGAGGGGCTGGTGGCCGACACCCTGGCCGCAGCGCGCGCCCCGCTGGTGGCGGTGGACGTGCCCAGCGGGGTGGACGGCGCCACCGGCGCGGTGCGCGGTTTCGCGCCCCAGGCGGCGCTGACCGTCACCTTCGCCTGGCGCAAGCCGGGCCACCTGCTGAACCCGGGCCGCGACCGGTGCGGCGAGGTGCTGCTGCGCGACATCGGCCTGCCGCGGGCGGTGCTGGGGGCCATCCGCCCCGCCACCTTCGCCAACGGGGAATGGGAGCTGCCCCGGCCGGGGCCGCACAGCCACAAGCACGCGCGCGGCCACGTGGCGGTGCTGGCCGGCGCGATGCCGGGCGCCGCCATCCTGGCGGCCCGCGCCGCCCGCCGCGCCGGCGCCGGGCTGGCGACCCTGTGCACGGAGGACGCCGCCCTGGCCCGCGCCCTGGCGGTGGCGGAGCCCGGCACGCTGGTGCATCGCGGCGCGGCGACGGAGCTGGACGGGCGCGTGGTGGTGCTGGCCGGGCCCGGCCTGGCGCCGGACGCCGCCACGCGGGCGCAACTCGCGGCGCTGCTGGCGGCCGGCCGCCGGTTGGTGGCCGATGCCGGGGCGCTCTCGGCCTTCGCCGGTGCGCCGGAAGGGCTGCGCGGCGCCGCCATCCTGACGCCGCATGCGGGCGAGTTCGCGCGGCTGTTCGGCCCCATGGGCGAGGACCGTCTGGCGGCGGCGCGGCGCGCGGCGGCGCTTTCCGGCGCGGTGGTGCTGCTGAAGGGCAGCGACACGGTGATCGCCGCGCCCGATGGCCGCGTGGCGATCAACCAGGGCGCGCCCCCATGGCTGGCCACCGGCGGCACCGGCGACGTGCTGGCCGGCATGGCGGCGGCGCTGCTGGCGCAGGGCATGGAACCCCTCGGCGCCGCCTGCGCCGCGGCGGCGTGGCACGCGGCGGCGGCGCGCAGCGCCGGGCCGGGACTGCTGGCGGAGGACCTGCCCGCATACTTTCACGCGGCGTTTCCGCGTGTTTCCATGTTATGAAGGAAGCCCCGGGAGACCCTGCGATGTCCGATGCCGTCCTGACCATGCCCGAAACCCTGGTGGACCGCGCCCTGAAGCGCGTCACCGGCCTGTGGCGCGACATGGCGGACTACGTGGCCCGGCGCGAGGAGGCGCTGACGGTGTCGGAGCAGATGGCCGCCTGCCTGGCCGCCCGCGGCGGCGAGGTTTCGGCCCGCGCCCGCGCCGCCCAGCTCGCCGCCGCCTACCGCGCCCTGCCGGAGGCCGAGAAGCTGAGCTTCCTGCGCACCCTGGCCGGCTTCGACGCCGACCCCGCCCAGGTGCAGCAGGCCATCGCCGCCTGGAGCAAGGCGGCCGAGGGAGCGGAGAAGGCGGCCGCCAAGGTCACCCTGCGCCGCGCGCTCGAATCGCCGCGGGTGAAGCTGCTGATGCAGTTCACCGCCATCCCCGACGGGGTGAAGCTGCTGGTGGACCTGCGCGAGGACCTGCTGGCGGTGATGGAGGGCGACCCGCTGCTGCAGGCGCTGGAGGCCGACCTGAAGGGCCTCCTCGCCTCCTGGTTCGACGTGGGCTTCCTGGAGCTGCGGCGCATCGACTGGAACAGCCCCGCCGCCCTGCTGGAGAAGCTGATCCGCTACGAGGCGGTGCACCGCATCGAGAGCTGGGAGGACCTGAAGAACCGCCTGGACAGCGACCGCCGCTGCTACGCCTTCTTCCACCCCCGCATGCCGGCCGAGCCGCTGATCTTCGTGGAGATCGCGCTGGTGAAGGGCCTCGCCGGCTCCGTGCAGGCCCTGCTGGACCCGAAGGCGGAGGTGATGGACCCTGCCAAGGCTGACACCGCCATCTTCTACTCCATCAACAACTGCCAGCGCGGGCTGGACGGCATCGCCTTCGGCAACTTCCTGATCAAGCGCGTGGTCGAGGTGCTGGGGCAGGAGTTCCGCGGCCTCAAGCAGTTCGCCACGCTGTCCCCCATCCCCGGCTTCATGCGCTGGCTGGAGCGGCAGGATGATTCGCGCCTGACGGAGGAGGAGGCGGAGGCCCTGCGCGCCGCCGCCGGCGCGGCGGCCGGGACCGGCGGGCTGGCGGCGCTGCAGATGCTGCTGGCGCGCCAGGAGTGGGACGCGGCCACGCTCAAGGCGCTGGAGTCGGTGCTGTGCCGCCTGTGCCTGCGCTACCTGGCGCTGGAAGCCGGCCGCAACCCGAAGCGCGCCGCCGACCCGGTGGCGCATTTCCACCTGAGCAACGGCGCGCGCATCGAGCGCATCAACTGGCGCGCCGACACCAGCCCCAAGGGCCGCCGCGAAAGCGCCGGGCTGATGGTGAACTACCTGTACGACCCCGAGGCGATCGAGGACAACCACGAGGCCTATGCGGGCGAGGGCAAGCGGGCCCTCGCGCCGGGATTGCGAAAGCTCGCACGGGGGTGAGTCCCGCGGCGCCCGGGGGCCATCCCCCGGGCGACCCGCGAGGCGCGCGACGGCAGGCGCCGCGCGGGGTGGTGGCGGCCAGAGGGCCGCCAGCAGGGCGGCGGCCCGTGCCGCCGGTCCAACCAGCCGGAACGGGCCGCCCGCGCTCCCCGCCGCGTGACCGCGAAGCGCACCCTGCCGGCCGTCACCTCGCCGCCGGCGGGGCGAGCAGGCTCAGCAGGCGCGCCAGGCTTCGCGTTCCCCTGGGAAGGGAAGCGCGCTGCTCAATGCCGGTGGGCGCCGTGGTCATGTGCCCTGGCAGGGGGGTGGTGGCCATGCGCGGCCCTGGCAGGGCCTCGCTGCGGCGGGCGCACCGGGCTCGGGCGGGCGGCGGCGGGCGTGGCGTGGCCGTGATGCGCGGCCGCCGCGTGGCCTTCGTGCCTTCCCGCCGCGGCAGGAGGCGCGGGCGGGTGCCCGCCATGGCTCATCCCCTCCATGCCGTGCACCATCGAGGGATCCACCGTCACGGCGCCCGGGTCGCCGGGAAAGGCCGCGATCACCAGCCGCATCAGCGCGATCTCCTGCAGCTGGTCGGTGACGATGTCGGTGTTCATGCGGTGCAGGAACGGGTTCCGCGCCGCCGCCTCGGCGTGGTAGGCGCGCGCCATCTCCACCGCGGCCTCGTGGTGGATGATCATCGCCTTGGCGAAGCGCACGTCCTCCTCGCTCACCGGGCTCACCGCCCAGGCGGGCGGCGCCGGGATCGGCGTCTTGAAGAAGCGCCAGCTGCCCTGCAGGTTGGCGGTGGCCACCGGCTGCAGCGCCACGCCCAGGGGCAGCCGCACCGGCGGCAGGGACAGGTTGCGCGCCACCTCGTCCAGCACGGCGATCTCGAAGGCCTGGTTGGCGACGATGGCGCGCGACAGCTGCTGCAGCAGCGGCGACGAGCGGCCGGGATTGGCCAGGTAGTCGCGGCTCATCGTCAGGGCGCCGGCATGGTGCGGCCGCATGCTGGCCACGTAGTCGCGGTCCGCCCGCTGCACGGCGGCATCCTGCCGGACGAAGAGCGTCGTCTGGACGGTGCCGATGGCGGCGTCGAAGGATTCGATCTCCAGGGCGCGGGCGGGGAAGGCCAGCAGCAGCGCGGCCGCGCAGAGCGCGGGCAGGCGCCGGCAAGGGTCATGTGTCATGGTCGAGGGTTCCGATGGCCCGCGCGCCGCCTGGCGCTGGCCGGACCGCATGGAAAGGAAAAGTGGAGGGGTGCGGGTGCGTCAGGCCGCGCGCTGCGGCGGGCGCAGCGCGGGCGGCACGTCGCGCCCCGCAGGCGCGGCAGCGGGCGAGGGCGCGATTCCCGCCGGCACGGCCGGCAGGACGAGGCGCCAGACCGGCGCCGGAAGCGCCGGCATCACCGCGGTGCACGCGATGCCCTGGCAGGGCAGGCGGCCCTGCGGCATGTCCGCAGGCGGCGGCGCGTGGTGGCCATCGGCGGCGCAGGGTGCCTCATGCACGGAAGGCGCAGCCAGCGCGGGCAGCGCCATGCCGATGGAGAGCGCCAGCACCGCGGCGGCGAGCAGGCCAGACAGCAGGCGGCGCAGGCTGGTCCAGCCTGGAGCGACACCTGCGATCTGCTGCGGCCCTTGCATGACCAAGCCTTCCTGCTCGCGGGCGATATGGCGCGCGCCGCGCCGGCATGCAAGGAATCGCCGGAGGAGGACGTGCATGAAGCCCACCTTGCCGCCGGTCCGCAGCGCCATCACGCCGGTTCCCGCCATCGGCGAAGCGGACCCCGCCCGCCGCATCGCGCTGCTGCACGCCATCGAGCGCAAGCTGCTCTGGCTCTCATCCTGGATGATCCACCACGCCAACCACGTGCGCCCCTCGCGCGACGGGCTGAAGGTCGGCGGGCACCAGGCCTCCTGCGCCTCCTGCGTCTCCATCATGACGGCGCTGTTCCTGGAGGTGCTGAGGCCGGCGGACCGCGTGGCGGTGAAGCCGCATGCCGGGCCGGTGTTCCACGCCATCAACCTGCTGCTCGGCCGCCAGGACGCCGCGCGGATGGAGACGCTGCGTCAGTTCGGCGGCATCCAGCCCTATCCCTCGCGCGTGAAGGACGGGGCGGAGGTGGATTTCTCCACCGGATCGGTCGGGCTCGGCGTGGCGCTCGCCTCCTTCGGCGCGCTGGTGCAGGACTACGTGCGGCTGAAGGAGCTGGCGCCGCCGGGGCTGCCGCGCGGCCGCCACGTCGCCATCGTCGGCGACGCCGAGCTGGACGAGGGCAACATCTACGAGGCCCTGCTGGAAGGCTGGAAGCACGACATCCGCGATGTCTGGTGGGTGGTGGACTACAACCGCCAGAGCCTGGACAGCGTGGTGCAGGACCGCCTGTTCGGCCGCATCGAGGGGCTGTTCCGCGACATGGGCTGGAACGTCGTCACCCTCAAGTACGGCAAGCGGCTGGAGGCGGCCTTCGGGCGCCCGGGCGGCGAGGCGCTGCGCCGCTGGATCGATGACTGCCCCAACAGCCTCTACGCCGCGCTGACCTTCCAAGGCGGTGCCGCGTGGCGCAACGCCCTGCTGGCGGAACTCGGCCGCGACGAGGCGGTGCGCGCCATCCTCGACCCGCTGACGGACGAGGAACTGGCGGCGCTGATGACCAACCTCGGCGGCCACGACGTCGAGACGCTGCTGGAGGCCTTCCGCGCCCAGGACGCCGAGGGCGACCAGCCCACCTGCTTCATCGCCTACACCATCAAGGGCATGGGGCTGCCCTTCGCCGGCCACAAGGACAACCACGCCGGGCTGATGACCAGGGAGCAGATGGAGGGCTTCCGCGCCGAGATGAACATCCGCCCCGGCCATGAATGGGACCCCTTCGAGGGCCTCCCCTTCCCGGCCGAGGAGCTGCGCCGCCTGGTGGAGGCCGCCCCCTTCGCCACGCCGCTGACGCCCGCCGGGCGCCGGCTGGAAGCGCCCGCGCTGCACGTGCCCGCCGCCTTCCCGGTGCCGGCGGCGCGCAAGCTGTCCACCCAGGCCGCCTTCGGGGAAATCCTGTCCGGCATCGGGCGCGGGGAGGGGGAGTTCGCGGAGATGGCCGCGCGCATCGTCACCACCAGCCCGGACGTGACGGTCTCCACCAACCTCGGCCCCTGGGTGAACCGGCGCGGCATCTTCGACCGCCACCAGAAGAACGACGTGTTCCGCGACAGCAAGCTGGCCTCGGCCCAGCGCTGGGGCATGTCGCCCGAAGGGCAGCACATCGAGCTGGGCATCGCCGAGCAGAACCTGTTCCTGGTGCTGGCCGCCTGCGGGCTGGCGCACAGCCTGTATGGCGCGCGGCTGCTGCCGGTCGGCACGGTGTACGACCCCTTCGTGAACCGCGGCCTCGATGCGCTGATCTACGGCTGCTACATGGATGCGCGCTTCCTGCTCGTCTCCACGCCATCGGGCATCACGCTGGGGCCGGAGGGCGGGCAGCACCAATCGGTCAACACGCCGCTGATCGGCATCGCGCAGGACCGGCTGCACGCCTACGAGCCCGCCTTCGCCGATGAGCTGGCCATCCTGATGCGCCATGCCTTCGCGCACATGCAGGCGCCCGACGGGTGCTCGGTGTGGCTGCGCCTCTCCACCCGCGCGCTGGAGCAGCCGGAGCGCAGCCTGGACCCGGCGGCGGTGATCGCCGGCGGCTACTGGGCGGTGGCGCCGGCACCGGGCGCGCGCATCGCCATCGCCTACCAGGGGCCGCTGGCGCCGGAAGCGATGGCCGCCTTCGCCGAGTTGCAGGAGGAGGAGCCGGGCGCCGGGCTGCTGGCCGTCACCAGCGCCGACCGGCTGCACCAGGGCTGGCTGGACAGCCGGCGCCGCGCGCGCTCCGGCCCCGGCGCGGCGCCCTCGCATGTCGAAGCGCTGCTGGCGCCGCTGGCGCCTGGCGCGGGCATCGTCACCCTGCTGGACGGCCACCCGGCCGCGCTGGACTGGCTGGGCGCGGTGCGCGGGCAGCGCGTCGCGGCGCTGGGGGTGGACCGCTTCGGCCAGGCCGGCGACCTGCCGGACCTCTACCGCGAATATGGGCTGGACGAGGCGGCGATCCTGGATGCCTGCGCGCAGCTGCTGCTGGGCTGAACGCGCATTTCCTGGAGGCGGCCTGCTGCGTGGACTTCGGAGCGCCGGCAGACGGGACCGAGGGCCCTTCTGCCGGCGTGCGGCGCCCCGCCCGGGCGCGGACCGCTCAGGCCGGCGTGGCGCCTGGCGGGAGTTGCTGGCGGCGCCGCGTCGCCATGGCCAGACCGGCCAGCCCGGCAACCAGCACCGCCCAGCTGCTCGGTCCTGGCACGGGAATGCTGCCGCAATAGCCGCTGTTGCAGAGCATGTAGGTCGGGGCGGCGGTTCCCAGGGCCAGGACGTCGGCGTGGGTGCCCACCATGCCGAAGGGCACGTTCGCAGCGTCCGAGAGCGTGTAGACCGCGGCGAAGTTGAAGTGCCCGGAGGCGTCAAGGTTGAGGGTCGGGGTGAAGCCGGGGCTGCCCCAGTCGAACTCCATCACCACCGTGTGGGTCATGGCGTCGTAGTTGGTTCCGCAGCTGAGCATGGTGGGGTTGCAGTCCGCCTGCAGCAGCGTCTGGCTGAGGGTGAGGCTGCCCACGGACGGCGCCGGCAGGAACGGGTCAGCGCCGAATTCACCGTACCACCCACCCTGGACGAAAGTCTCGCCTGGAGACAGGGCGATGGTCGCGCGCCCGGAGATGATGGTGGTGGCCGGCGGATCAATGACGCGGGCGATCACCGCGCCGGTCCTGATGACGGCCCCCAGGCTGGCCGCCGGCGGCGCGATGACACCCACGAGGCCGAGGACGTCCCCGGCCTTGCTGACCCAGTACTGCGCCTCCTTGTAGTAGGCGTTCTTGCTGAAGCCGAACCCGAAGAAGCTGAGGATCGCCGCTTGGGAGGGCGTCGGGACCGCGGCCAGCACGGGAACGGCTGCCGCCAGCGCGAGGCCGCGCAACCTGTGGCGCCAGGGCCGCGGAGGGACGGAACGGATCTCGGACATCGTCATGGCCTTCCATTCTGTTGGGCGAAGCCGGCGGGTTGCCGGGCCTCGACGGCGTTGCGCGGTGGGCAACGCACCGATCCTGGATGGCTTCATGCCGACATCGCAACGATGGCGGACGCCCAGCCGAAGCCATGGACGGGCTGACCATCCGGCAAGGTCACGCACCGCGCTAAGCTGGGGGCGTCCAACGGGAGAACAGCCATGCGCATCCGAACCCTCCTCGCCGGCGGCCTCGCGCTGCTGGCCGCCGCCGGCCCGGCCGCGGCGCAGAGCGCCGGTCCTGTCCCGGCGCTGACCACCGGCACCCTCGCCGCGCTGTGCGGCGCCGCGGGCGACGACGCCGACAGCCTGCGCGCCGTCGGCTATTGCCGCGGCGTCTTCGTCGGCATCGGGCAGTATCACTCCATCATGACCGCACAGGCCCGGCTGCGGCCGATCTTCTGCCTGCCCGAGCCCTCGCCGACGCTGGAGGGGCTGCAGGCCGCCTTCACCGCCTGGGCCGCCGCCAACCCCGACCGCCTGAACGAGCGCGCGGCCGAGGGCGTGCTGCGCTTCGCCGCCGCCACCTATCCCTGCGCCGCGCCCGCCCCGGCGCGCCGCCGCTGAACCGGAGGGAACCGACCATGAAGAAGCTGTTCCTCGCCGCCCCGCTGCTGCTGCTCGCCGCTTGCGACGAGCCGCGGCAGATCAGCCCCACCACCCAGCGCATCGGCGGCGGCGCCGCCGGTGGCGCGCTGGCCGGGCTGGCCATCGGCTCCATCTCCGGCAATGCCGGCACCGGGGCGCTGATCGGCGCCGCGGCCGGCGGCGCCGGCGGCTTCGCCTGGGACCAGCACTCCCGCGCGCGCCAGCGGTCGTTCGAGCAGGGCGTCGCGGCGGGCCGCGCTGGGCAGTAGGACGGCAGGCCGCGCCGGGCAGTCACCCGGCGGGCCGCGCCCAGGCCCGCTAGGCTTGCCAGGGCAGCAGGGGCGCGGTCCGCTTCTGGTAGAGGGGATGCTTGGGCGAGCCATCGCCATTCACCCCGAAGCAGAGCGGCCGCAGCCCGGCCAGCAGCGCCGCCACCTGCGCGCCGCGCCAGGCCAGCGGCTTCGGCGGCTGGCCCCAGGCCACCACCAGCGGGTCGGCGCGGCGGGCGTGGTGCAGGATGGCGGCGTCGTTGCCCGCCCCCACCGGGTCCGCCGCCTCCAGCAGGCGGGACTTGTCGGTGGCGCGGTAGGCGAAGGCGTTGAGCATGACGCAGCCGCCGCAGCCCCACAGGTGGCGTGCGCGCCACATCACCCCCTGCACCGTGGGGTCGTCGGCGTCCTCATCCGCCGTGGAGGGGTTCATGCCGATCACCGCCGCCACCCCGGGGGCGCCCATCGGCAGGCCGTCCCAGCGCCGCTCCAGCCACCAGCGGTGGCGGCGGTCGGCGGAGAACTCGGCGGCGGAGGCGACGTCGGGCGCCAAACGCAGGCGGACCTTGCCGCCGGGGTCATGGGGGTCGGACATGCGCCGCAGTCTTGGCGCAGGGGCGATTCCGGTCTAGACGCCGCCCTTCCAGCCGGGAACGCGGCCAAGGCGCGGGCGTGGTGGAATTGGCAGACACGCTGGATTTAGGTTCCAGTGGCGCAAGCCGTGGGGGTTCAAGTCCCTCCGTCCGCACCACGCCCCGGGGCCGCCAGCCACAGACGAGACGGAAAGAGTGCAGGCCATGCAGGTCACCGAGGTTGCGAACGAGGGTCTGAAGCGGGCCTACAGCGTGGTGGTGCCGGCCGCCGCCATCGCCGCGCAGAAGGACAAGCGCCTGGCGGAGCTGGGCAAGGACCTGCGCATCCCCGGTTTCCGCCCCGGCAAGGTGCCCGCCAAGGTGGTGCAGGCCCGCTACGGCCAGGCCGTGATGGGCGAGGTGCTGGAAGCCTCGGTGAACGAGGCGCAGGGCGAGGTGGTGAAGCAGAACAACCTGCGCCCGGCCCTGCAGCCCAAGATCGAGCTGGTGAACTTCGCCGAGGGCACGGACCTCGAGTTCCGCATGGACGTCGAGATCCTGCCCGAGATCCCGATGCCCGACTTCGCCGCCATCAGCCTGACCCGGCTGAAGGCCACCCCGGCCGAGGCCGCGGTGCAGGAGGCGCTGGACGGCATCGCCCGCCGCAATGCCTCGCTGGAGGAGACCGAGGGCCGCGCCGCCGCCAAGGGCGAGGTGCTGGTCTGCGACTTCGTCGGTCGCATCGACGGCGAGGAGTTCCCCGGCGGCGCCGCCAACGACATGCCCATCGAGGTCGCCGGTGCCGGCTTCATCCCCGGCTTCACCGAGCAGCTGGAAGGCATGGCCCCCGGCGAGACGCGCGTGGTTTCCGTGACCTTCCCGGAGGAGTACGGCGCCAAGGAGCTGGCCGGCAAGGCGGCCGAGTTCACCGTCACCGCCAAGGCGCTGAAGGTCTACGCCAAGCCCGCGCAGGACGACGAGTTCGCCAAGAAGATGGGCCTGGACGACATGGCCGCCCTGCGCGCGCGCATCACCGAGATGCTGCAGGCCGAGTACGACGCCGGCGCCCGCATGGCGGTGAAGCGCAAGCTGCTGGACGCCCTGGCCGACCAGGCCAGCTTCCCGGTGCCGGAAGGCATGGTGGAGAACGAGTTCGCCCAGATCTGGCAGCGCGTGGAGGCCGACATGAAGGCCGGCAAGCTGGAAGGCGACGACGCCAGCAAGGACGAGGCGACCCTGAAGGCCGAGTACCGCGGCATCGCCGAGCGGCGCATCCGCCTGGGCCTGCTGATCGCGGAGATCGGCCGCACCAACAACATTGAGGTGACGCGCGAGGAGCTGGGCAACGCGCTGCGCCAGGAGGTCGCGCGCTATCCAGGCCAGGAGAAGCAGGTCTTCGAGTTCTTCCAGAAGAACCCGCAGGCCATGGAGAACCTGCGCTCGCCCATCTTCGAGGAGAAGGTGGTGGACTTCATGCTGGAGCTGGCCAAGGTGGACACCCAGGACGCCACCCCGGAGGAGATCCAGAAGGCCGCCGCCGGGGAGTGACCCCGCCGCCGGGCTGACGCTTCGCCCCCATGCGGCCCCGTGCCGCATGGGGGTTTTCTTTAACCCCGGAACGCCCACATTCTGCCCCTCGGAGGACGGTTCGCCGGGCAGGATTCGCCGGTGCCGCCCGCCGCCCGCGCCCATCCCGGGGCGGGCGACCCCAAGGGGAAGAACAGTCATGCGGGACCGCGATCCGGTCGAAGTCTACAACAACTCGCTGGTTCCGATGGTGGTGGAGCAATCCAGCCGCGGCGAGCGGGCCTACGACATCTATTCGCGCCTGCTGAAGGAGCGGATCATCTTCCTGACCGGCGCGGTGTACGACCAGGTGTCGTCGCTCCTCTGCGCCCAGCTCCTGTTCCTGGAGAGCGAGAACCCGAACAAGGAGATCTCGTTCTACATCAACTCGCCGGGCGGCGTGGTGAGCGCGGGCCTCGCGATCTATGACACCATGCAGTACATCCGCTCCCCGGTCAGCACGGTGTGCATCGGCATGGCCGCCTCCATGGGCTCCCTGCTGCTGACGGCGGGCGCGCACGGCAAGCGCTTCGCCCTGCCCAACGCGCGGGTGATGGTGCACCAGCCCTCCGGTGGCGCGCAGGGCCAGGCGACGGACATCGAGATCCAGGCGCGCGAGATCCTGACGCTGCGCCGGCGCCTGAACGAGATCTACGTCAAGCACACCGGCCAGCCGGTGGAGGCCATCGAGGCCAAGCTGGAGCGCGACAGCTACATGTCTGCCGAGGAGGCGCTGGCCTTCGGCCTCATTGACCAAGTGGTGGCGCAGCGCCCGCTTCCGGCGGCGGCCGAGGCCCCCAAGGTCTGATGTTCTGGGAACGTCCCGTGAGCGGACGTTCCCTTTCCCCCGGGGCCCCCGGGGGTCTAGAATGGCACCAACGCGCCCCGGCTGCGGGACGTTCCGCCCGCCGGGGGCGCGAGGAGTGGCGATGAGCAAGTCTGGCGACAGCAAGAACACCCTTTACTGCTCCTTCTGCGGGAAGAGCCAGCACGAGGTCCGCAAGCTGATCGCGGGCCCGACGGTGTTCATCTGCGACGAATGCGTCGAGCTCTGCATGGACATCATCCGTGAGGAGCACAAGACGCACATGGTGAAGACGCGCGACGGCGTGCCGACACCGAAGGAGATCTGCAAGGTCCTCGACGACTACGTGATCGGCCAGGACCACGCGAAGAAGGTCCTCAGCGTCGCGGTCCACAACCACTACAAGCGGCTGGCGGCGGGGCAGAAGAACAACGACGTCGAGATCGCCAAGAGCAACATCATGCTCATCGGGCCCACCGGCTCGGGCAAGACGCTGCTGGCGCAGACGCTGGCGCGCATCCTCGACGTGCCCTTCACCATGGCCGACGCCACCACGCTGACCGAGGCCGGCTACGTCGGCGAGGACGTGGAGAACATCATCCTCAAGCTGCTGCAGGCGGCGGACTACAACGTGGAACGCGCGCAGCGCGGCATCGTCTACATCGACGAAATCGACAAGATCTCCCGCAAGTCGGACAACCCCTCCATCACCCGCGACGTCTCGGGCGAGGGCGTGCAGCAGGCGCTGCTGAAGATCATGGAGGGCACGGTGGCCTCCGTGCCGCCGCAGGGCGGGCGCAAGCATCCGCAGCAGGAATTCCTGCAGGTGGACACCTCCAACATCCTGTTCATCTGCGGCGGCGCCTTCGCGGGGCTGGAGCGCATCATCGGCGCGCGCGGCAAGGGCTCGGGCATCGGCTTCGGCGCCGAGGTCCGCGACCCGGACGAGCGCCGCACCGGCGCCATCCTGCGCGAGGTGGAGCCGGAGGACCTGCTGAAGTTCGGCCTGATCCCCGAGTTCATCGGCCGCCTGCCGGTGGTGGCGACGCTGGAGGACCTGGACGAGCGCACGCTCATCGAGATCCTCACCAAGCCGAAGAACGCGCTGCTGAAGCAGTACCAGCGCCTGTTCGAGATGGAGGGCGCCAAGCTCACCTTCACGGAGGACGCGCTGAAGGCGGTGGCCATGCGCGCCATCCAGCGCAAGACCGGCGCCCGCGGCCTGCGCTCGATCATGGAGCAGATCCTGCTGTCCACCATGTTCGAGCTGCCCGGCATGCCCGACGTGGACGAGGTGGTGGTGAACCGCGAAGTGGCGGAGAACCGCGCCCAGCCCCTGTTCACCTACACCGAGAAGCCCGCCGAGCAGAGCGCGGGGTGATGCGTGCGGCCCTGGAATCCGGGGCCGCGCATGACCAAATGGTGAATGCGAAACCGTGGCCGTGCGGGGCGTGCCGTTTCCGGGCGCCTGCCGGCCGACTGTCCCCTGAGAGGTCCCCATGACGGAAACCATCCGCGGCGAGTTGCTGCCCGTGCTGCCGCTGCGGGACATCGTCGTCTTCCCGCACATGATCGTCCCGCTCTTCGTGGGCCGGGAGAAGTCCGTGCGCGCGCTGGAAGCGGTGATGACGGACGACAAGCAGATCCTGTTGGTGGCGCAGAAGAACGCCGCCCAGGACGACCCCGGCGCCAAGGACCTCTACGAGGTCGGCACCGTGTCCACCGTGCTGCAGCTGCTGAAGCTTCCCGACGGCACGGTGAAGGTGCTGGTGGAGGGCGGCAAGCGCGCCCGCATCGCCGGCTTCAAGGAGACGGAAAGCCACTTCGAGGCCTTCGCCGAGGTGATCGAGGAGCCGCAGGCCGAGAAGCGCGAGGTGGAGGCGCTGATGCGCTCCGTCGTCTCGCAGTTCGAGAGCTACATCAAGCTCAACAAGAAGATCGCGCCGGAGGTGCTGGTCTCGGTCAACCAGATCGAGGACGCGGGCAAGCTGGCGGACACCGTCGCCTCCCACCTGTCCATCAAGATCCCCGAGAAGCAGGAGCTGCTCGAGGCCTCCGGCATCGCGCAGCGGCTGGAGCGCGTCTTCGCCCACATGGAGGGCGAGATGAGCGTGCTGCAGGTGGAGAAGCGCATCCGCAACCGCGTGAAGCGGCAGATGGAGAAGACCCAGCGCGAGTACTACCTGAACGAGCAGCTGAAGGCGATCCAGAAGGAGCTGGGCGAGGGCGAGGACGGCAAGGACGAGGCCGCCGAGCTGGAGGCGCGCATCAACGCCACCAAGCTGAGCAAGGAGGCGCGGGAGAAGGCGCTGGGCGAGCTGAAGAAGCTGCGCTCCATGAGCCCGATGAGCGCCGAGGCGACGGTGGTCCGCAATTACCTCGACTGGATCCTGTCCATCCCCTGGAAGAAGAAGTCCGTCGTCCGCAACGACATCGTCAAGGCCGAGGCGGTGCTCGACGCCGACCACTACGGGCTGGAGAAGGTCAAGGAGCGCATCATCGAGTACCTGGCGGTGCAGTCCAGGTCGCGGAAGATCCGCGGCCCCATCCTGTGCCTGGTCGGCCCGCCCGGCGTGGGCAAGACCAGCCTGGGCAAGTCCATCGCCAAGGCGACGGGGCGCAACTTCGTGCGCATGAGCCTGGGCGGCGTGCGCGACGAGGCGGAGATCCGCGGCCACCGGCGGACCTACATCGGCTCCATGCCGGGCAAGGTCATCCAGGGGATGAAGAAGGCCAAGACCTCCAACCCGCTGTTCCTGCTGGACGAGATCGACAAGCTGGGCGCCGACTGGCGCGGCGACCCGTCGAGCGCGCTGCTGGAGGTGCTGGACCCCGAGCAGAACGGCACCTTCGGCGACCACTACCTGGAGGTGGACTACGACCTGTCGGACGTGATGTTCGTCACCACCGCCAACAGCCTGCGCATGCCCCAGCCGCTGCTGGACCGCATGGAGATCATCCGCATCCCCGGCTACACCGAGGAGGAGAAGGTGGAGATCGCCAAGCGCCACCTGATCCCCAAGGTGACGGAGGCCAACGGGCTGAAGGCCGGCGAGTGGACCATCCACGAGGACGCCATCCGCGACATGGTGCGCTACTACACGCGCGAGGCCGGCGTGCGGAACCTGGAGCGCGAGCTGGGCGGGCTGGCGCGCAAGGCGGTGAAGGAGATCGTCTCCAAGAAGGCCAAGAAGGTCGCGATGACGCGCAAGAACCTCGACAAGTATGCCGGGGTGCGCAAGTTCCGCTACGGCGAGGCCGAGAGCGAGGACCAGGTGGGCGTCGTCACCGGCCTGGCCTGGACGGAAGTGGGCGGCGACATCCTGTCCATCGAGTCCGTGGTGGTGCCGGGGAAGGGCAACGTGAAGCCCACCGGCCAGCTGGGCGACGTGATGAAGGAAAGCGTGAGCGCCGCGCTGTCCTACGTGCGCTCGCGTTCCGTGCAGTTCGGCCTGAAGCCGACGCTGTTCGAGAAGCGCGACATCCACGTGCACGTGCCCGAGGGCGCGACGCCGAAGGATGGCCCCAGCGCGGGCATCGCGATGGCGACGAGCATCGTCTCGGTGCTGACCGGCATCCCGGTGCGGCGCGACGTGGCGATGACGGGCGAGATCACGCTGCGCGGCCGGGTGCTGCCGATCGGCGGGCTGAAGGAGAAGCTGCTGGCCGCGCTGCGCGCGGGCATCACCACCGTCTTCATCCCGAAGGAGAACGAGAAGGACTTGGCCGAGATCCCAGACAGCGTGAAGAAGGCCATCAAGGTGCTGCCGGTGGCCCATGTGGACGAGGTGATCGCCCAGGCGCTGGTGCGCCCGCCCGAGGCGATCACCTGGGTGGAGCCGGAGGAGGTGCCGCCCGCCGCGGCGGCGCCGGAAACCGGCGTCCGCCCGCACTGAGCCGGAGAGGGGGAGGGGGCTGCGGCTCCCTCCCTTTCCGATTCAGGGGGTTGGGCGCAAAGCGGCGGTTTTCCTTGGGAAATGGCGCATGCTTTGGTTGACGCGGCCGGAATCTGGCGATTAGTGTCCCGCGATCGCCGCGCGGAGGAATCGGCCCCCGCCGGCACGGGCCCACAGAAGGGGGAGGTATTCCCGATGAACAAGCAGGATCTGGTGGCGGTGGTCGCCGATACCGGCGAGATGTCGAAGGCCAAGGCCGGCGAGGTGCTGGACGCGGTGTTCGAGGCCATCACCAAGGCGCTGTCGAAGAAGGGCGGCGAGGTCCGGCTGGTCGGCTTCGGCACCTTCTCGACCTCCAAGCGCAAGGCTGGCAAGGGCCGCAATCCCCGCACGGGCGAGGAGATCAAGATCCCCGCCTCCACCACCGTCCGCTTCAAGGCCGGCAAGGGCCTGAAGGACGCGGTGAACTGAGGCGCCTCGCGCGCCACCCGCGAAGCCGGCCTTCGGGCCGGCTTTTTTTGTGCCCGCGCCGGCCGGCTGCGGGTGGCCGCCGGCAGCCGCCATTGCCCTGGGCAGCGCCGGCGGGGGCGTGGTATGGGCTGGTCGCCGATGCCACGCATCGGGGCGCTTAGCTCAGCTGGGAGAGCGCCTGCTTTACACGCAGGATGTCGGCGGTTCGATCCCGTCAGCGCCCACCATTTTTGCCCGCCGCCCGCGTTGACAGGGGCGATCAGGGGCCGTAAACGCCGGTCCACGCTGCGCGGGTGTAGCTCAGTCGGTTAGAGCGCCGGCCTGTCACGCCGGAGGTCGCGGGTTCGAGCCCCGTCACTCGCGCCAGTGTTTCCCGACATCGCCGGTCCGGTTTCGGCACCGCAAGTTGTTGGTGCCGTAAGGAATTTCCCCCTGTCTCCCTATGGCGGCGGCCGGCGTTCGGGCGTATGGTGCGCCGCAATCGCGGGGTGCGGAAATCCCGTGCACGCGCATGCCTGAAGGCAAGGTGGACCGAGGATGAACCAGCCCCTGCTCGCCGAGTATTTCCCCATCCTGGTCTTCCTGGGAATCGCGGCCGGCATCGCCGCGGCGATGGTCGGCGGCTCGCTGCTGGTGGCGCGGCAGAAGCCGAACGCGGAGAAGCTCTCGGCCTACGAATGCGGCTTCGAACCCTTCGACGACACCCGCCGCCGCTTCGACGTGCGGTTCTACCTGGTGGCCATCCTGTTCATCATCTTCGACCTGGAGGTGGCCTTCCTGTTCCCCTGGGCGGTCAGCCTGGGCGAGATCGGCTGGCTGGGCTTCTTCTCCATGATGGGCTTCTTGGGCGTGCTGACGGTCGGCTTCATCTACGAATGGCGCAAGGGCGCCCTGGATTGGGAGTGAGCGGGATGAGCGATCTCGCCTGGAACAAGGACGCGCTGGCGCCCGGCGCCCAGCAGGACGCCGTCATCAAGGCCGTGACCGGCGAGATCGAGGACAAGGGCTTCGTCGTCGCTAGCCTGGACAAGGTGGTGAACTGGGCGCGCACCGGCAGCCTGTGGCCGATGACCTTCGGCCTGGCGTGCTGCGCCGTGCCGATGATCCACGCCTACATGGCGCGCTACGACCTCGACCGCTTCGGCATCATCCCGCGCGGCTCGCCGCGGCAGAGCGACGTGATGATCGTGGCCGGCACGCTGACCAACAAGATGGCCCCGGCGCTGCGCAAGGTCTACGACCAGATGAGCGAGCCGCGCTGGGTGATCTCCATGGGCTCCTGCGCCAATGGCGGCGGCTACTACCACTACTCCTACGCGGTGGTGCGCGGCTGCGACCGCGTGGTGCCGGTGGATGTCTACGTGCCCGGTTGCCCGCCGACGGCGGAGGCGCTGGTCTACGGCATCCTCCAGCTGCAGAAGAAGATCCGCCGGACGGGGACCATCCTCCGTGGTTGACGCGCTGGAAGCCGCCATCAAGGCCGCCATCGCCGACCGCCTTCCGGTCGATTACGCCCGCGCCAACAGCGGCCGGGAGCTGGTGCTGCACACCACGCGCGCCGCGCTGCCGGCGCTGATGCTGCTGCTGCGCGACGCGCCCGAGCTGGACTTCGCGCAGTGCATGGACATCTGCGGCGTGGACCACCCCTCGCGCCCCGAGCGCTTCGACGTGGTCTACAACCTGCTGTCGCTGACGCGGAACGCGCGCGTGACGGTGGTGGTCCCCACCGACGAGGCGCAGCCGGTGCCCAGCGTCTCCGCCCTGTGGCCCTCCGCCACCTGGTTCGAGCGCGAGGCCTGGGACATGTTCGGCATCACCTTCGCCGGGCTGACGGATCTGCGCCGCCTGCTGACCGACTACGGCTTCGAGGGGCACCCGCTGCGCAAGGACTTCCCGCTGACCGGCTTCAGCGAGGTCCGCTACGACGCCGAGGCCGGGCGCGTGGTCTACGAGCCGGTGAAGCTGACGCAGGATTTCCGCGACTTCGACTTCCTCAGCCCCTGGGAGGCGATGACCACGCTTCCTGGCGACGAGAAGGTCCACCTGAACAGGATTGAGGCGCCAAAGGAATGAGCGTCACGACGACCGTGCTGGACGACACCCCCGGCGCCGGCCCGCAGGAGCACCTGCGCACCGTGCAGGTGGACAGCCACACCATCAACTTCGGCCCGCAGCACCCGGCGGCGCACGGCGTGCTGCGCCTCATCCTCGAGATGAAGGGCGAGGTGGTGGAGCGCGCCGACCCGCATATCGGCCTGCTGCACCGCGGCACCGAGAAGCTGATCGAGCACAAGACCTACATCCAGGCGAACCCCTATTTCGACCGCCTGGACTACGTCTCGCCCATGTGCATGGAGCACCCCTTCGTGCTGGCGCAGGAGAAGCTGCTGGGCATCGAGGAGATGGTGCCGCCGCGCGCGCGCTGGATCCGCACGATGTTCGCGGAACTCACGCGCATCATGAACCACCTGCTGAACGTGACGACCTACGCGCTGGATTGCGGCGCCATCACCCCGGCGCTGTGGGGCTTCGAGCAGCGCGAGCACCTGCTCGAGATGTACGAGATGACGGGTGGATCGCACTACCACGTCAACTACTTCCGCGCCGGCGGGGTGGCGAAGGACATCCCCGCGGAGCTGGAGCCGAAGATCCGCGCCTGGGCCGCGCAGTTCCCGAAGTTCCTGGATGAGCTGGAAGGGCTGCTGACGGAGAACCGCATCTTCAAGCAGCGCACCGTGGACATCGGCGTGATGACGGCGGAGCAGGCGATGGCCTGGGGCTTCTCGGGCCCCAACATCCGCGCCTCCGGCGTCGCGTGGGACCTGCGCAAGAGCCAGCCCTACGACATGTACCACGAGGTCGAGTTCGAGGTGCCGGTCGGCCGCAACGGCGATTGCTACGACCGCTACCTGATCCGCATGGCGGAGATGCGGCAGTCTCTGTCCATCGTGCTGCAATGCCTGGACAAGATGCCCGAGGGGCCGGTGAAGATCGCCGACAGCAAGATCAGCCCGCCGAAGCGCGCCGACATGAAGCGCTCGATGGAGGCGCTGATCCATCACTTCAAGCTCTACACCGAAGGCTACCACGTGCCCGCCGGCCAGACCTACACCGTGACCGAGGCGCCCAAGGGCGAGTTCGGCGTCTTCCTCGTCAGCGACGGCACCAACAAGCCCTATCGCTGCAAGATCCGTGCGCCCGGCTTCGCGCACCTCCAGGCGATGGAGGCGCTGAGCAAGGGGCACATGCTGGCGGATGCCGTGGCGGTGATCGGCAGCCTGGACATCGTGTTCGGGGAGATCGACCGGTGAGCGGCGAGAAGGGCCAGAACCAGCGCTCCTCGGAGAGCCTGGCGCAGCAGGGGCCGGGCGGCGGCTTCGCGGCCACCCATGCCCAAGGCAAGGCGCATGCCGAGCAGCCCACGCACTTCGCTTTCGACGAGGAGAGCGAGCGCGAGGTGGCCAAGTTCATCGCGCGCTACCCGGCCGGCAAGCAGGCCAGCGCGGTGATCCCGCTGCTCTACGTGGTGCAGAAGCAGATGGGCCGCGCCACCGGCAGCGCCTGGGTGCCGAAGGTGGCGATGGACGTGATCGCCGAGCGCCTGGGCATGCCGGCGATCCGCGTCTACGAGGTCGCGACCTTCTACCTGATGTTCAACACCAAGCCGATCGGCCGCTACCACCTGCAGGTGTGCGGCACGACGCCCTGCATGCTGCGCGGCTCGGACGAGGTGCTGCGCGCCTGCAAGGATGCGGGCGGGCTGAAGGGCTATGGCGACACCAGCGCGGATGGCAACTTCACCCTGACCGAGGTGGAGTGCCTGGGCGCCTGCGTGAACGCGCCGATCCTGCAGGTGGATGACGACTACTACGAGGACCTGGACTACGCCCGCACGGTGGAGCTGATCGAGGCGCTGAAGCGCGGCGAGCGGCCGCCGCATGGCAGCAGCATCGGCCGGCAGACCAGCGCGCCCGAGGGCGGGCCGAACACGCTGACCGGCGCGGAGGAGGGCTGAGCCATGGCGCTTTCCGACAAGGACCGCATCTTCACCAACCTCTACGGCACCCAGCCCTTCAACCTGCGCGACGCGCAGATGCGCGGCGACTGGGACGGCACGGCCGGCTTCATCGCCAAGGGCCGCGACTGGATCATCGAGGAGGTGAAGAACTCCGGCCTGCGCGGCCGCGGCGGCGCCGGCTTCCCGACCGGCATGAAGTGGTCCTTCATGCCCAAGGCCAGCGACGGCCGCCCGGCCTACCTGGTGGTGAACGCCGACGAGTCCGAGCCCGGCACCTGCAAGGACCGCGACATCATCCGCCACGACCCGCAGAAGCTGATCGAGGGCTGCCTGATCGCCGGCTTCGCGATGAACGCGGTGGCGGGCTACATCTACATCCGCGGCGAGTACTACAACGAGGCGATGGTGCTGGAAGCCGCCATCGCCGAGGCCTATGAGGCCGGGCTGCTGGGCAGGAACGCCGCCGGTTCGGGCTACGACTTCGACCTCTACGTGCATCGCGGCGCCGGCGCCTACATCTGCGGCGAGGAGACCGCGCTGATCGAATCGCTGGAGGGCAAGAAGGGCATGCCCCGCCTGAAGCCGCCCTTCCCGGCGGCGGTGGGGCTGTATGGCTGCCCGACCACGGTGAACAACGTCGAGACCATCGCCGTGGTGCCGACCATCCTGCGCCGCGGCGCCGGCTGGTTCGCCGGCTTCGGGCGGCCGAAGAACGCGGGCACCAAGGTGTTCTGCATCTCCGGCCACGTGAACAAGCCCTGCAACGTGGAAGCCGAGATGAGCATCCCGCTGCGCGAGCTGATCGAGCGCTACGCCGGCGGCGTGCGCGGCGGCTGGGACAACCTGCTGGCGGTGATTCCCGGCGGGTCCTCGGTGCCGCTGCTGCCCAAGCACATCTGCGACGACGTGCTGATGGATTTCGACGCGCTGCGCGAGCACCGCTCGGGCCTGGGCACGGCGGGCGTGATCGTGATGGACAAGAGCACCGACGTGGTGCGCGCCATCGCGCGGCTGGCGCATTTCTACAAGCACGAGAGCTGCGGCCAGTGCACCCCCTGCCGCGAGGGCACCGGCTGGATGAAGCGGGTGATGGACCGCATGGTGCGCGGCGAGGCGGAGCTGGAGGAGATCGACGTCCTCGAGCAGGTGACGCGTCAGGTGGAGGGGCACACGATCTGCGCCCTGGGCGACGCCGCCGCCTGGCCGATCCAGGGCCTGATCCGCCACTTCCGGCCCGAGATGGAACGACGCATCAAGGAGCGCCGGGGCCTGCCCCTGGCCGCGGAGTAAGGCGCGATGGCCAAGGTCAAGGTGGACGGCATCGAGGTGGAGGTGCCCAACGGCGCCTCCGCGCTGCAGGCCTGCGAGGCCGCGGGCAAGGAGATCCCGCGCTTCTGCTACCATGAGCGCCTGAGCGTCGCCGGCAATTGCCGCATGTGCCTGGTGGAGGTGGCGAAGGCCCCGAAGCCCATCGCCTCCTGCGCCTATCCGGTGATGGAGGGGATGGAGATCTTCACCGACACCGAGGTGGTGCGGAAGGCGCGGCGCGGCGTCATGGAGTTCCTGCTGATCAACCACCCGCTGGACTGCCCGATCTGCGACCAGGGCGGCGAGTGCGACCTGCAGGACCAGGCGGTGGCCTATGGCAAGTCCTTCTCGCGGTACGAGGAGGGCAAGCGGGCGGTGAAGGACAAGTATGTCGGCCCGCTGATCAAGACCATCATGAACCGGTGCATCCACTGCACCCGCTGCGTGCGCTTCAGCGCCGAGGTGGCCGGCGTGCCCGAGATGGGCGCCACCGGCCGCGGCGAGAGCATGGAGATCGGCACCTACATCGAGAAGGCGCTGACCACCGAGCTTTCCGGCAACCTCATTGACATCTGCCCCGTCGGCGCGCTGACCAGCCGCCCCTACGCCTTCGTGACGCGGCCCTGGGAAGTGGCGAAGACCGACAGCGTGGACGTACTGGACGCGCTGGGCGCGCCCATCCGCGTGGACACCCGCGCGGGCGAGGTGCTGCGCGTGCTGCCGCGCCAGAACGACGCGGTGAACGAGGAATGGCTGGGCGACCGCTCGCGCTTCGCGGTGGACGGGCTGAAGCGCCGCCGGCTGGACCGGCCCTGGGTGCGGCGCGACGGCAAGCTGGTGCCGGCAAGCTGGGCCGAGGCCTTCCAGGCCGTGGTGCAGGGCGTGCAGGGCAGGACGCTGGGCGCCATCGCCGGCGACACCTGCGATGCCGAGAGCCTCTTCGCGCTGAAGGCGATGCTGAACGCGCTGGGCTCCACGGCGCATGACGCGCGGCAGGACGGCGCGAAGCTGGATGCGTCGCGGCCCGACTTCTACCTCTTCAACAGCGGCATCGCCGGCGTGGACGAGGCCGATGCGCTGGTGATCATCGGCAGCAACCCGCGCGTGGAATCGCCGGTGCTGAACGCGCGCATCCGCCGGCGCTGGCTGGCCGGCGGCTTCCGCGTCGGCATGGTCGGCCCGAATGCGGAGCTGACCTACGCCGCCGAGAAGCTGGGCGAGGGGCCGCAGGACATCGCCGCCGCCGCGCGCTTCCTGGAGGGCGCGCAGAAGCCGATGGTGCTGCTGGGCCGCGGCGCGCTGGCGCGGCCGGATGGCGCGGCGGTGCTGGCGGCGGCCTGGGAGCTGGCGCGGACGGCGAATGCGCTGCGCGAGGATTGGCACGGCTTCAACCTGCTGCACCATTTCGGCGGCCAGGTCGGGGCATTGGATGTCGGCTTCGTGCCCGGTGCCGGTGCGCCGGATGCGGCGGCGATGGCGCAGGGCGCGGTGCAGGCGCTGTGGCTGCTGGCGGCGGATGCGGTGGACGCGGCGCCCGGCACTTTCGTGATCTACCAGGGCCACCATGGCGACCGCGGCGCCGCGCGCGCCGACGTGATCCTGCCTGGCGCGGCCTATACCGAGAAGGACGGCCTCTACGCCAACACGGAGGGGCGCGTGCAGAAGGGCCGCCTGGCCACCATGCCGCCGGGCGAGGCGCGGGAGGATTGGAAGATCATCCGCGCCGCCTCGCAATTCCTGGGCGTGACGCTGCCCTTCGACACGCTCGACGCGCTGCGCGCCGAGATGGTGGCGCAGCACCCGGCCTTCGCGCGCATCGACCAGGGGCCGGTGGCCGGCTGCACCGATGATGCCGGTCCGGCCGGTGGCGGCGCGCTGGATGCCGCGCCCTTCGCGCCGTTCTTCGGCAATTACTGGCAGGTGGACCCGATCACCCGCGCCAGCGAGGTGATGGCGGAATGCGTGCAGGTGATCCTGCCGCAGGCGGCGGAGTGAGGCGATGACGGAGTTCCTCAACTCGCCGCTGGGCATCCTGGCGCTGACGGTGGCGCAGGCGCTGGCCCTGCTGGTGCCGGTGCTGATTGCCGTCGCCTACCTCACCTGGGCCGAGCGCAAGGTCCTGGCGGCGATGCAGATGCGCAAGGGGCCGAACGTGGTCGGGCCCTTCGGCCTGCTGCAGCCCTTCGCCGACGCGCTGAAGATGCTGATGAAGGAAACCATCATTCCTTCCGGCGCCTCGCGCCTGCTGTTCATCGCCGCGCCAATGCTGACCTTCGTGCTGGCGATGCTGGCCTGGGCGGTGATCCCGGTGAATGATGGCTGGGCGATCGCCGACATCAATGTGGGCGTGCTCTACCTCTTCGCCATCAGCAGCCTCGGCGTCTACGGCATCATCATCGCCGGCTGGGCGTCCAACTCGAAGTATGCCTTCCTGGGCGCGCTGCGCTCGGCGGCGCAGATGGTGTCCTATGAGGTGTCCATCGGCTTCGTCATCGTCACGGTGCTGCTCTGCGTCGGCTCGCTGAACTTGACGGAGGTGGTGCGGGCGCAGGAGAACCTGTGGTTCGCCATCCCGCTCTTCCCGATGTTCGTGATCTTCTTCATCAGCGCCCTGGCCGAGACCAACCGCGCCCCCTTCGACCTTCCGGAAGGCGAGAGCGAGCTGGTGGCGGGCTTCTTCGTCGAATACTCCTCGATGAGCTTCGCGCTGTTCTTCCTCGGCGAATACGCCAACATGATCCTGATGAGCGCGCTCTGCGTCATCCTGTTCATGGGCGGCTGGCTGCCGCCGCTGCACATCGAGCCCTTCACCTGGGTGCCCGGGCCGATCTGGTTCGCGCTGAAGGTGGCGCTGGTGCTGTTCTTCTTCCTCTGGTCGCGCGCGACCTTCCCGCGCTACCGCTATGACCAGTTGATGCGGCTGGGCTGGAAGGTGTTCCTGCCCTTCTCGCTGGTCTGGCTGGTGCTGACCGCCGCCTTCCTCAAGCTCACGGGGCTGCTTCCGGCATGACGACGCTCGACCGCTTCGCGCGCTCCTTCCTGCTGACGGAGATCGTCGGCGGGATGATGCTGACGCTGCGCCAGATGTTCCGCCCCAAGGCGACCATCAACTACCCGCATGAGAAGTCGCCGCTCTCGCCGCGCTTCAAGGGCGAGCACGGGCTGCGCCGCTACCCGAATGGCGAGGAGCGCTGCATCGCCTGCAAGCTGTGCGAGGCGGTGTGCCCCGCCCAGGCCATCACCATCGAGGCCGAGCCGCGCGCGGATGGCAGCCGCCGCACCACGCGCTACGACATCGACATGACGAAGTGCATCTACTGCGGCCTCTGCGAGGAAGCCTGCCCGGTGGACGCCATCGTGGAAGGCCCGAACCTGGAGTTCGCCGTGGAGAACCGCGAGGAGCTGATGTACGACAAGGACCGCCTGCTGGCGAATGGCGACCGCTGGGAGCCGGTGCTGGCCGAGCGCCTGCGGCTGGACGCGCCCTACCGATGATCGCCGCATTCGCCTTCTACGCCTTCGCGGGCATCCTCGTCGCCTCCGCCGTCATGGTGGTGACGTCGCGCAACCCCGTGCATTCGGTGCTCTACCTCATCCTCGCCTTCTTCAACGCGGCGGGGCTGTTCCTGCTGGCGGGCGCCGAGTTCCTGGCGATGATCCTGGTCATCGTCTATGTCGGCGCCGTCGCGGTGCTGTTCCTGTTCGTGGTGATGATGCTGGACGTGGACTTCGCGCGGCTGCGCGAGGGCTTCCAGCGCTACGCCCCCTTCGGCGCCGTCATCGGCGGCATCCTGTTCCTGGAGCTGCTGCTGGTGCTGGGCGCCTGGAACTTCGCGCCCGAGGCGGCGGACCTGCGCCTGTCGCCGGCACCGCCCGGCGTCTCCAACACCGAGGCGCTGGGGCGGCTGATCTACACGGACTACATCTTCCTGTTCCAGGCGGCCGGCATGATCCTGCTGGTGGCGATGATCGGCGCCATCGTGCTGACGCTGCGCGACAAGCCGGCAAACTCGAAGCGCCAGGACATCGCGGCGCAGATCGCGCGTTCCTCCAAGCTGGCGATGGCGCAGCCGGCCCTGGGCGCGGGCATCGCGCGCGGGGAGATCTTGCGGCCGCTGCCGCCGGCGCCCGAGCCCAAGCAGGTGGCGCACGAGGGGGGGCACCACTGATGCTGACCATCGGGCTGGGCCACTACCTGACGGTGGCGGCCATCCTCTTCGTGCTGGGCGTCTTCGGCATCTTCATGAACCGCAAGAACGTCATCGTCATCCTGATGTCGATCGAGCTGATCCTGCTTTCGGTGAACCTGAACCTCGTGGCGTTCAGCGCGCGGCTGGACGACCTGGCCGGCCAGGTCTTCGCCATGTTCATCCTGACCGTCGCCGCGGCCGAGGCCGCGATCGGCCTGGCCATCCTCGTCATCTACTTCCGCAACCGCGGAACCATCGAGGTCGAGGACGTCTCGACCCTGAAGGGCTAGGCGCATGTTCGTCGGTGCCGTCTTCTTCCCGCTGCTGGGTGCCACCATCAGCGGCTTCCTGGGCCGCTGGATCGGCGACCGCGCGGCCATGTGGTCCACCGTGGTCTGCATGGCGCTCGCCGCCGCCTGCGGCGTCTCGGCCTTCGCGCAGGTGGCGATGGGTGGCCAGCCCGCCACCGAGGTGCTGCTGACCTGGATGGACGTGGGCGAGCTGGAGTTCGCCTGGGCGCTGCGCTACGACACGCTGAGCGCGGTGATGGTGGGGATGATCACCGTCATCTCAACGCTGATCCACCTCTATTCGATCGGCTACATGTCGCACGACGCGACGCCCTCGCGCTTCTTCGCCTACCTCAGCCTGTTCACCTTCATGATGCTGATGCTGGTGACGGCGGACAACCTGGTGCAGCTGTTCTTCGGCTGGGAGGGCGTGGGCCTCGCGAGCTACCTGCTGATCGGCTACTGGTACGAGAAGGAGAGCGCGAACGCCGCGGCGATGAAGGCCTTCATCGTCAACCGCGTCGGCGACGTCGCCTTCATGCTCGGCATGGCGCTCACCTTCTACGTGTTCGGCACGCTGGAGTTCGACGCCATCTTCGCCGCCGCCTCGGCGCGCGCGGGCGACACCTTCGCCGGCCTGCCGGCGATGGAGCTGATCGGCGTGCTGCTGTTCCTGGGCGCCATGGGCAAGTCGGCGCAGCTCGGCCTGCACACCTGGCTGCCGGACGCGATGGAGGGGCCGACACCCGTCTCCGCGCTGATCCATGCGGCGACGATGGTGACGGCGGGCGTGTTCCTGATGTGCCGCATGTCGCCGGTGATGGAGTACGCGCCGGTGGCGCTGTCCGTCGTCACGGTGGTGGGCGCCTCCACCGCGCTGTTCGCCGCGACCATCGGCTGCGTGCAGAACGACATCAAGCGCATCATCGCCTACTCCACCTGCTCGCAGCTGGGCTACATGTTCTTCGCCGCAGGGGTGGGGCTGTACCAGGCGGCGATGTTCCACCTGTTTACCCACGCCTTCTTCAAGGCGCTGCTGTTCCTGGGCGCGGGCTCCGTCATCCACGCGATGAGCGACGAGCAGGACATCCGCCGCATGGGTGGCATCTGGAAGAAGATCCCCGTCACCTACGCGGTGATGTGGATCGGCTCGCTGGCGCTGGCGGGCATCCCGATCTTCGCCGGCTACTACTCCAAGGACGCCATCCTGGAAGGCGCGATCGCCGCGCAGACCGGGGTGGGCACCTACGCCTTCGCCTGCGGCATCCTGGCCGCCTTCCTCACCGCCTTCTATTCCTGGCGGCTGCTGATCCTGACCTTCCACGGCAAGCCGCGCGCCGACCACCACACCATGGCGCACGTGCATGAGAGCCCGGCGGTGATGCTGGTGCCACTGCTGCTGCTCTCGGTCGGCGCCATCGCCACTGGCTTCACCTTCGCGCCCTACTTCATCGGCGACCTGCAGGAGCAGTTCTGGAACGGCGCCATCTTCAACCTGCCGGCCAAGCACATGATGGAGGCGCTGCACCACGCCCCCCACTGGGTGCCGACGGTGGCGAAGGTCACCGCGGTGTCGGGCATCCTGCTGGCGGTGCTGCTCTACGGCTTCCTGCCGCAGGTGCCGGGGCGCATCGCCGCCGCGGTGCCCGGGCTGTACCGCTTCCTGCTGAACAAGTGGTACTTCGACGAGCTGTACGACCGCATCTTCGTGCAGCCGGCGAAGCGCCTGGCGCGGGTGTTCTGGCAGGTCGGCGACGTGCGCATCATCGACGGCATGCCCAACGGCGCCGCCGCGGCCGTGGCGGGCACCGCGCGCGGCGTCGCGCGCATCCAGACGGGGCGGGTGGCGAACTACGCCTTCGCGATGATCATCGGCCTCGTCCTCTTCATCTCCCTCTTCCTGCTGGGCCGCTGACCATGAACGCCGCGGGCTTCCCCCTGCTTTCGCTCATCACCTTCCTACCGCTCGCCGGCGCGCTCATCATCATGAGCTTCCGCGGCGAGGAGGCGGCGGTGGCCGCCAACGCGCGCTGGACGGCGCTGTGGACCAGCCTGATCACCTTCGCGCTCTCGCTCATCCTGTGGTTCCGCTTCGACAAGGCGAGCGCCGACTTCCAGTTCGTCGAGCGCCTGGAATGGCTGCCGGAGTTCGGCATCTCCTACGCCATGGGGGTGGACGGCATCTCCGTGCTGCTGGTGCTGCTGTCCACCGCGCTGGTGCCGCTGTGCATCCTCGCCTCGTGGGAGAGCGTGGGCCGGCGGGTGCGGGAGTACATGGTCGCCTTCCTGGTGCTGCTGACCATGATGGTCGGCATGTTCTGCGCCATGGACCTGCTGCTGTTCTACGTGTTCTTTGAGGCGGTGCTGATCCCGATGTTCCTGATCATCGGGGTGTGGGGCGGCGCGCGGCGGGTCTACGCCGCCTACAAGTTCTTCCTCTACACGCTGCTGGGCTCGGTGCTGATGCTGCTGGCCATCGTGGCGCTGTGGTTCAGCGCCGGCACCACCTCCATCCCGGAACTGGCGGAATTCGACATCCCCTTCGCCATGCAGGTGTGGCTGTTCCTCGCCTTCTTCGCCTCCTTCGCGGTGAAGGTGCCGATGTGGCCGGTGCACACCTGGCTGCCCGATGCCCATGTGGAGGCGCCGACGGCGGGGTCCGTCATCCTGGCCGGCGTGCTGCTGAAGATGGGGGCCTACGGCTTCCTGCGCTTCTCCCTGCCGCTGCTGCCGGAGGCGAGCGCCTACTTCGCCCCCTTCATCTTCGTGCTGAGCATCGTGGCGGTGGTCTACACCTCGCTGGTGGCGCTGGCGCAGCAGGACATGAAGAAGCTGATCGCCTACTCCTCCGTCGCGCACATGGGCATCGTCACGCTGGGCATCTTCACCTTCAACCAGCAGGGGATCGAGGGCGCGCTGTTCACCATGCTGGCGCACGGCGTGGTTTCCGGCGCGCTGTTCCTCTGCGTGGGCGTGCTGTACGACCGCGTCCACTCGCGCGAGATCGCGCGCTACGGCGGCGTGGCCAAGATCATGCCGGCCTACGCGTTGGTGTTCATGCTGTTCACCATGGGCAGCGTTGCGCTGCCCGGCACCGCCGGCTTCCCGGGGGAGTTCCTGGTGATCCTGGGCGCGTGGGCGGTGAACCCCTGGGTGGCGCTGGGCGCCGCCACCGGCATGGTGCTGGGTGCGGCCTACATGCTGTTCCTCTACCGCCGCGTGGCCTTCGGCAAGATCACCCGCGACGACCTGCGCTCGCTGCTGGACCTCAGCCCTCGGGAGTACGCGACCTTCGCGCCGCTGATCCTGCTGACGCTGTGGATGGGCATCTCGCCGCAGTCCTTCCTGTCTTTCTTCTCGGCCACGGTGTCGCAGATGGTGCAGCAGCACCAGGCCGCGATGCAGGCGGCCTCCCGTCTCGCGGGGCTTTGAACGCATGAACTGGCAACTCGCCCTCCCCGAGATCGTGCTGGCCGTCGCGGCCTGCGCCATCCTGCTCTTCGGCGTGCTGCCGAAGCGCGACATGACCTTCCCGGTCGCCATGGCGTGCATCGGCGCGCTGCTGCTGACCGCGGTGCTGGTGCTGATGCAGGGCGAGGGCACGGCCTTCGCCGGGCAGTACGTCGCGGACGACTTCTCCGCCTTCATGAAGATCCTGGCGCTGGCGGCGGCGGCGCTGTCGGTGCTGGTGGCGCTGGACTGGAACGAGAAGGAAGGGCTGAACCGCTTCGAGTTCCCGGTGCTGATGCTGCTGGCCAGCCTGGGCATGATGGTCATGATCTCGGCCAATGACCTGATGTCGCTCTACCTGGGGCTGGAGCTCCTCTCGCTGCCGCTCTACGTGCTGGCCGCCTTCGACCGCGACAACCCGCGCAGCGCCGAGGCGGGGCTGAAGTACTTCGTGCTGGGCGCGCTGGCCTCCGGCCTGCTGCTCTACGGCGCCTCGCTGGTCTACGGCTTCGCCGGCACCACCAATTTCGACCGGCTGGCCGACGCGCTCTCGGTCGAGGGCGGGGTGGCGGCGGGCGCGGTGGTGGGCATCGTGTTCATCATCGCCGCGCTGGCCTTCAAGATCGCCGCCGTGCCCTTCCACATGTGGACGCCCGACGTCTACGAGGGCGCGCCGGTCACGGTGACCGCCTTCTTCTCTGCCGCGCCCAAGGTGGCGGGCATCGCGCTGCTGGTGCGCGTGCTGGCCGGGCCGTTCGGCGACACCGCGGCGCAGTGGCAGCAGGTGATCGTGCTGGCCTCGCTCGGCTCCATGGTGCTGGGCGCCCTGGCCGCCATCGGGCAGAGCAACATCAAGCGGCTGATGGCCTATTCCTCCATCGGCCATGTCGGCTTCACGCTGATGGGCCTTGCCGTGGGTGGCGAGACGGGGCTGCGCGGCGTGCTGGTCTACATCGCCATCTACGTCGCCATGAACCTGGGCTCCTTCGCCGTGCTGGTGGCGATGCGCCGCCAGGGCCGCGCGGTGGAGAAGGTGGACGACCTGGCCGGGCTGTCGCGCACCGACCCGATGATGGCGCTGGCGATGGCGGTGTTCATGTTCTCCATGGCCGGCATCCCGCCGCTGGCCGGGTTCTTCGCCAAGCTGTACGTGCTGCTGCCGGCGGTGGAGCAAGGGTTCTGGCTGCTGGCGACGGTGGGCGTGCTGTCCTCGGTGGTTTCGGCCTACTACTACCTGCGCATCGTCAAGGTGATGTATTTCGACGCCGATGCGGGGGCGCTGGATGCGCGCCCGGCCGGCGTCTCGGTGGTCTTGGGCGCCACCGGGCTGTTCACCGCCTTCTTCTTCCTGTTCCCGGCGCCGCTGCTGGCCGCCGCCCGGCAGGCGGTGGCGGCGCTGATCGGGTGAGCGCATCGGAGGACCGCACGGCCGAAGGGCCCGGAGGTCCGGATCCGATGCGCGGGATGCGCGAAGGCGCGTCGGATGACCGCGAGGTGGCAGCGCCCGCCGGCGGGCATCCGACCCGGGGCGCGCTCGACTGGCGCCTGCAGGTGTTCGAGGCGCTGGACAGCACGCAGGACACGCTGCTGCACCTGGCGGAAGCCGGGGAGCCCGAGGGGCTGGTCATCCTGGCCCGCCGGCAACTGGCCGGCCGCGGCACCCAGGGGCGGGGCTGGGAGGGGCCGGCCGGCAACCTTGCCTTCTCCGTGCTGCTGCGGCCGAAGGCGCCGGCGCGGCTGCTGCCCCAATATGGGCTGCTGGCCGCGGTGGCGCTGCACGAGGCTGCGTCGCGCCACGCCCCGGTGCGCCTGAAATGGCCCAATGACCTGCTGCTGGGCGGCGCCAAGTGCGCCGGCATCCTCGCGCAGGCGCATGTGGCGGCGGATGGCGGCATCGGCTGGCTGGTGCTGGGCATCGGCGTGAACCTGGCCCACGCCCCGGAGGTGCCCGGCCGCGCCACGGCCGCGCTGGGCGCGCTGCCGCCCGAAGCCTTCGCCGGGGAGGTGCTGGCCGCGCTGGGGCGCTGGCTGCTGCGGGCGCGGCTGGAGGGGTTCGCTCCGGTGCGGCAGGCCTGGATGGCGGCCGGGCCCGCGGACGGCGAGTGGCTGTCCGTGCGGCGCGGGGCGGTGCGCCTGGCCGGGCGCTACGAGGGGCTGGCGGAGGATGGCGGGCTGCTGCTCGCCACCGGCGGGCGCGTGCACGCGCTGCACGCCGGCGAGGTGGAAGGGTAGGGGGCGCCGATGCTGCTGGCGGTGGATGCGGGCAACACCAACGTCGTCTTCGCCGTGCATGACGGCGCGGAGTGGCGCGGCCGCTGGCGCATCGCCACCCGGGCCGACCGCACCAGCGACGAATACGCCGTGTGGCTGCTGACGCTGATGACCCATGCCGGGCTGAAGCCGGCGCAGGTGACGCGCTGCGTCATCGGCACCGTGGTGCCCGCCGCCCTGTACAACCTGCGCCGCCTGTGCCGCGACTGGTTCGGCACCGAGCCGCTGATCGCGCGCTCTATCCTCGACTGGGGCTTCCGCATCATGGTGGACCGCCCGCAGGAGGTGGGGGCGGACCGCCTGCTGAACGCGCTGGCGGCGCACCACCATTACGGCGGCCCGCTGATCGTGGTGGATTTCGGCACCGCCACCACCTTCGACGTGGTGGACAAGGACGGCAACTACCTGGGCGGCGCCATCGCGCCCGGCATCAACCTTTCCATCGAGGCGCTGCACCGCGCCGCCGCCCGCCTGCCGCGCATCGGCATCGGCCGGCCGCAGGCGGCCATCGGCCGCGACACCGTCAGCGCCATGCAGTCCGGCATCTTCTGGGGCTATGTCGGCCTCATCGAGGGCATCGTCGCGCGCATCCGCGCCGAGGCGGAGGCGCCGCGGCTGAAGGTGGTGGCCACCGGCGGCTTGGCGCCGCTGCTGGCCGAGGGCACGGCGCTGATCGAGACGGTGGACCCCGACATCACGCTGGAAGGGCTGCGCCTGTTGGCAGGCCGCAACCCCAGCCCCACATCCCCCGCTGGAACCACATGACACCCTCGGACGACTTCGCCTTCATCCCCCTCGGCGGCACGGGGGAGATCGGCATGAACCTCAACGTCTACCGCTGCGACGGCAAGCTGCTGGCGGTGGATTGCGGCATCGGCTTCGCCGGCGGCGACACGCCCGGCGTGGACATCCTGGTGCCCGACCCCGCCTGGCTGGTGGAGCACCGCAAGGACCTGCTGGGCCTGGTGATCACCCACGCGCACGAGGACCACATCGGCGGGGTGGCGCACCTGTGGCGCTCCCTGCAATGCCCGGTGCATGGCGGGCCCTTCGTCTCGGCGGTGCTGCGGCGCAAGCTGGCGGAGGCGGGCCTTTCCCAGGAAGTGCCGCTGAAGGAGTTCGACCTGCCGGGCCGCGTGCGCATCGGCCCCTTCGACCTGGAATTCCTGCGGGTGGCCCATTCGGTGCCGGAGGCGCTGGCCATGGCCATCCGCACCCGGCACGGGCTGGTGGTGCACACCGGCGACTGGAAGCTGGACCCCGAGCCGCTGATCGGCCCGCCGACCGACGAGGCCGGCTTCCGCCGCCTGGGCGGGGAAGGCGTGCTGGCCATGGTGTGCGACAGCACCAACGCCATGGTCGAGGGCCATTCGGGCAGCGAGGCGGAGGTGCGCCGCTCCCTCGCCAAGCTGATCAAGCCGATGAAGGGGCGCGTGGCCGTCACCTGCTTCGCCACCAACCTGGCGCGGGTGGAAAGCATCGCGCTGGCCGGGCTGGCGGCGGGGCGCGACGTGGCGCTGTTCGGGCGCTCCCTGCGCAACTCGGTGCAGGCGGCGCGGGAGTGCGGCTACCTGTCGCGCATCCCCGACTTCGTGAGCGAGGACGAGGCGGGCTATATCCCCGACGACAACCTGCTGGTGATCTGCACCGGCAGCCAGGGCGAGGAGCGCTCGGCGCTGGCCAAGCTGGCGACGGACACCCACAACAACCTGTCGCTGGGGCAGGGGGACACGGTCATCTTCTCCTCGCGCCAGATCCCCGGCAACGAGCGCGCCATCACCCGCGTGCAGGATGAGCTGGCGCGGCGCGGCGTGCGGGTGGTGACGGCGGACGAGCATTTCGTCCACGTCTCCGGGCATCCGGCGCGCGAGGAGCTGCGCGCGCTGTACGACTGGGTGAAGCCGCGCGCCGCCATCCCCGTGCACGGCGAGTGGCGGCACATGGACGCCCACGCCACCCTGGCGCGGGAGGCCGGCAGCGAGCCCCTGGTGATCGAGGACGGCGCGGTGGTGCGGCTGGCGCCCGGCCCGGTGCAGGTGGTGGACACGGTGCCGGTGGGCCGGCTGGCGGTGGACGGCACCCGGCTGCTGCCGGTGCGGGGCGGGGTGCTGGGCGCCCGCGGCCGGCTGGGGCGCGAGGGGGCGGTGGTCGCCTCGCTGGCCCTGGATGCGCAGGGCAAGCTGCTGGGCGCGCCGCGCGTCTCGGCGCCCGGGCTGTTCGACGCGGAAGGCCCGGAACTGGCGCAGATGGGCGAGGAGCTGGCGCGCGCGCTGAACGAGCTGCCCAAGGCGGCCCGGCGCGACGACGAGGTGGTGGGCGAGGCGGCCCGGGCGGTGCTGCGCAAGGCGGTGGGGCGGCGGGCGAAGAAACGCCCGAACGTCGAGGTCCACCTGCTGCGGGTGTAGCGGGCATGGGGTGGTTCGTCGGATTCGTCGTCTACGCGCTGGTGTGGTGGACGCTGCTGTTCTGCATCCTGCCGGTCGGCGTGCGGCCGCAGGTGGAGGCGAAGGCGGAGGATGGCGGCTGGCGCGGCGCGCCGGCGGCGCCGCAGCTGGGGCGCAAGCTGCTGTGGACCACGCTGCTGTCCGGGGTGATCTGGCTGGGCATCTGGTGGCTGGTCACCAGCGACCTGATTTCCTTCCGCGACGCTTGGCTGGCCATTCCCGACTGACCTGCACATAAAAAAGGCGGAAGCCGGTGGATTCACCCGCGTCCGCCCATAGATGCAGCAATTCAGTCCGGATGCCTTGTTTTTGGCCTTTTACGCCGGGCTTTTTCGTTGGCCGTTCCAGCCGTTTCCGCCAAGATGATCGCCAGAGAGAGGATGTTCCTCTTTCTGCCGTGTGACTGGCGTTTCCTCCCTAAACTTGGGCCGCCTTCCGCGAGGAGGGTGGCCCTTTCTTTTGTCTAAATCGTCCTTTACCGGTCGGCAAGTCATTTTCTTCACGAATTCGTTTGTGCGGCGCAGCAAAATTGCGCCACCCTGGGAGGGATGGGGTGCGGCTTCGGCAACCGGCGCAGCCGTGCTAGGGGGATGGCCCCGACCCGAGGATGCCCCGCGTTGCGCCTGTCCCGTGCCTTCCTGCCCACCCTCAAGGAAACCCCCGCCGAGGCGCAGATCGTCTCGCACCGGCTGATGCTGCGCGCCGGGCTGGTGCGGCAGACCTCCGCTGGCATCTACGCCTGGCTGCCGGCCGGGCTGCGCGTGCTGGACCGGGTGGCGCGCCTCGTGCGCGAGGAACAGGACCGCGCGGGCGCGCAGGAAATCCTGATGCCGACGGTGCAGAGCGCCGAGCTGTGGCAGCGTTCCGGCCGCTACGAGGACTACGGCAAGGAGATGCTGCGCATCGAGGACCGGCACGGCCGCCCGATGCTGTATGGCCCGACCAACGAGGAGATGGTCACCGCCCTGTTCGCCGCCGAGGCCACGTCCTACCGCGACCTGCCGCGCAACCTCTACCACATCCAGTGGAAGTTCCGCGACGAGGTGCGGCCGCGCTTCGGGGTGATGCGCGGGCGCGAGTTCCTGATGAAGGACGCCTACTCCTTCGACCTGACGAAGGAGGCGTCCGAGCACTCCTACCGGCAGATGTTCGTGGCCTACCTGCGCACCTTCGCCCGCATGGGGCTGAAGGCGATCCCCATGCAGGCCGACACCGGCCCCATCGGCGGCAAGCTGTCGCACGAGTTCATCATCCTGGCCGAGACGGGCGAGAGCCAGGTCTTCCTCGACAAGGCGCTGCTGGACTTCGACCCGCTGGCCGAGACGCCGGATTACGACGGCGACCTGCGCCCCCTGGTGGAGTTCTGGACCCGCCACTACGCCGCCACCGACGAGAAGCACGACGAGGCCGCCTGGGCCCAGGTGCCGGCGGAGCGCCAGGTGAGCGCGCGGGGCATCGAGGTCGGCCACATCTTCCACTTCGGCACCAAGTATTCCGAGCCGATGGGCCTGCGCGTGCAGGGCCCCGACGGCGCCGAGGTGATCCCCGAGATGGGCTCCTACGGCATCGGCGTCTCGCGCCTGGTGGCCGCCATCATCGAGGCCAGCCACGACGAGGCCGGCATCATCTGGCCCGATGCCGTGGCGCCGTGGCGGCTGGCGGTGCTGAACCTCAAGCCCGGCGACGCCGGCTGCGACGCGCTGGCGCAGCGGCTGCACGACGCCTTCCCGAGCGAGGCGCTGCTGGACGACCGCGCCGACCGCGCCGGCGCCAAGTTCGCCGACGCCGACCTGATGGGCCTGCCCTGGCAGGCCATCATCGGCCCGCGCGGCGCCGCCGCCGGCAAGGTGGAGCTGAAGCGCCGCGCCACCGGCGAGCGGCTGGAGCTGCCGCTGGAGGACGCGCTGGCGCGGCTCCGTGCCTGACTGGGGGCGCGCCCTCGTCCTCGCCTTCCTGTTCGGGGTCGGCGGCGGCATGGCGCTGGACATCCTCGGGCTGGACGGCCCGCCCGAGGCGAAGATCATCTTCAGCATGGGAATGGGGCTGCTGGGCGCGGCGCTGGCCATGACACGGGGGAACTGAGTGTTCAACGGGTTCGAGCGCGCGGTGGCGGGGCGCTACCTCTTCTCGCGCAGGGGGGACCGCTTCACCTCCGCCATCGCCATCTTCTCCTTCCTCGGCATCATGCTCGGGGTGGCGACGCTGATCATCGTGATGAGCGTGATGGGCGGCTTCCGGCAGGAGCTGCTGGGGCGCATCCTGGGGCTGAACGGCCACCTGGGCGTCTACGCCGCCGAGCGCGGCAACCTGCGCGAGTTCGACGACATCGCCCAGCGCATCCGCACCGTGCCGGGCGTCGTCGCGGCCACGCCCATCGTCGAGGGGCAGGTGCTGCTGACCTCCGAGGGCGGCGGCGCCTCGGGCGGGCTGGCGCGCGGCATCCGGCCGGAGGATCTGCGGGCGCGGCCCATCATCGCCGGCAACATCCGCGCCGGCAGCCTGGACGACTTCGCGGGCGACGACGCCATCGCCATCGGTACGCGGCTGGCGCTGCGCATGGGCCTGAACGTGGGCGACCGGCTGACGCTGGTCTCGCCGCAGGGGCGCGCCACCGTCATCGGCACCATCCCCCGGCTGCGCGCCTACCGCATCGTCGCGCTGTTCGAGGTGGGGATGAACGAATACGATTCATCCTACGTCTTCCTGCCGCTGGAGGCGGCGCAGGTGTACTTCCAGACCGGGCGCGAGGCGGCGACGCAGGTGGAGGTCTTCGTGGCCGACCCCACCCGGGTACGCGCCGCCAACCGCGACATCCGCGCCGCCGTCCGCCAGCCCGTGCGCATCCTGGACTGGCAGGACGCCAACTCGTCCTTCTTCGCGGCGGTGCAGGTGGAGCGCAACGTGATGTTCCTCATCCTCACGCTCATCATCATCGTCGCCGCCTTCAACATCATCTCCAGCCTGATCATGCTGGTGAAGGACAAGGGGCGCGACATCGCGGTGCTGCGCACCATGGGCGCCACGCGCGGGGCGGTGATGCGCATCTTCCTGATGTGCGGCGCCTTCATCGGCCTGGTGGGCACGGCGCTGGGCTTCACGCTGGGGGTGCTGTTCTGCCTGAACATCGAGGCCATCCGCCAGTTCATCCAGCGCCTCTCGGGCACCGAGCTGTTCAGCCCGGAGGTGTACTTCCTCACCCGCCTGCCGGCGGTGCTGAACTGGAACGAGGTCATCCAGGTGGTGGCGCTGGCGATGGCGCTGTCGCTGCTGGCGACCATCTACCCCAGCTGGCGCGCGGCGCGGACCGACCCGGTGGAGATGCTGCGCAATGAGTGAGGCCATGCCGCTGGTGCTGCGCGGCGTGCAGCGCGGCTACCGCACCGAGGCCGGCGTGCTGGAGGTGCTGAAGGGCGCCGACCTGTCGCTGCGCGCCGGCGAGGTGGTGGCGCTGGTCGCGCCCTCGGGCACCGGCAAGTCCACCCTGCTGCATTGCGCCGGCCTGCTGGAGCGCCCCGATGGCGGCGAGGTGCTGGTGGAGGGGCGGGAGGCGGGCTCGCTGGGAGATGACGCGCGCACCGCCATCCGCCGCAACGCCATCGGCTTCGTCTACCAGTTCCACCACCTGCTGCCCGAGTTCACCGCGGCGGAGAACGTGATGCTGCCGCAGATGGCCGCCGGCGCCTCCCGCGCCGCGGCGCGGCGGCGGGCCGCGGGCCTGCTGGAGGGCTTCGGCCTGTCGGCGCGGCTGGACCACCGCCCCGGCAAGCTCTCGGGCGGGGAGCAGCAGCGCGTGGCCATCGCCCGCGCCCTGGCCAACTCGCCCCGCGTGCTGCTGGCCGACGAGCCCACCGGCAACCTGGACACCGCCACCGCCGAGATGGTCTTCGCCGAGTTGCTGCGCGAGGCGCGCGGGCGCGGCCTGGCGGCGCTGATCGCCACCCACAACCCGGAGCTGGCCGCGCGGATGGACCGGGTGGTGACGCTGCGGAACGGAGTCCTCGCCGGCGCCTGAAGCGCCTATATGGGGGGGATGAGCTTCGTCCACCTGCACGCCCATTCCGCCTACTCGCTGTCGGAAGGGGCCATCAAGGCGGAGAAGCTGCCCGCCCTGGCCGCGGCGGCCGGCATGCCCGCCGTGGCGCTGACCGACACCGCCAACCTGTTCGGCGCGCTGGAATTCGCCCAGGCCGCCGCCGCCAAGGGGGTGCAGCCCATCATGGGCTGCCAGCTCTGGCTCTCGCGCAAGGCGGTGCCCGACACGCGGGAGGACACGATCCGCCAGGGCGCGGACGTGCTGACCGCCCTGGCGATGGACGCGCGGGGGCTGGCCAACCTCAAGACCCTGTCCTCGCTGGGCTGGATGCGCTCCGACTGCCCCTCGGGCCGGCCCTGCATCGGGCTGGACGACCTGCGGGAGCATGGCGAGGGCCTGTTCCTGTTGAGCGGCGGCGATGGCGGCCCGCTGTCGCGCCTGCTGGCCGAGGGGCGGCGCGACGCGGCGGCCTGGCTGCTGGACGCGCTGCGCGAGGGCTTCGGTGGCCGCCTGGCGGTGGAGCTGATGCGCCACGGCCCCACCCCGCGCCAGGCGGCGCTGGAGCCCGGCCTGCTGCGCCTGGCCGACGAGGCGGCGCTGCCCATCGTCGCCACCAACGACGTCTATTTCGCCGAACGGGCGATGCACGAGGCGCACGACGCCCTGCTGTGCATCGCCGAGGGCCGCCTGCTGACGGAGGCCGAGCGCCGCCGCGTCACCGCCGAGCACTGGTTCAAGGACGCCGCGGCCATGCGCGCCGCCTTCGCCGACCTGCCGGAGGCCTGCGACAACACCCTGGCCATCGCGCGGATGTGCACGGTGGTGGAGACGGCGCGCAAGCCGGAGCTGCCGGTCTGCCCCAAGGTGCGCCCCGGCGCGACGGAGGGCGAGACGGTGGCCGCGATGGCGCGCGAGGGGCTGGCGCACCGCTTCGCCCCGGGCCCGGTGCCGCCCGTGCACGCCGAGCGCCTGGAATACGAGCTGGGCGTCATCGAGCAGATGGGCTTCTCGGGCTATTTCCTCATCGTCGCGGACTTCATCCAGTGGGCGAAGGGGCAGGGCATCCCGGTGGGGCCGGGGCGCGGCTCGGGCGCGGGCAGCGTCGCCGCCTGGGCGCTGAGCATCACCGACCTCGACCCGCTGCGCTTCGGCCTGCTGTTCGAGCGCTTCCTGAACCCCGAGCGCGTCTCGATGCCCGACTTCGACATCGACTTCTGCCAGGACCGGCGCGACGAGGTGATCCGCTACGTGGTGCGCGAATACGGCGCCGACCGCGTGGCGCAGATCATCACCTTCGGCAAGCTGCAGGCCAAGGCGGCGGTGCGCGACGTCGGCCGCGTGCTGGGCATGCCCTATGGCCAGGTGGACCGCATCGCCTCCCTGATCCCCAACAACCCGGCCAACCCGGTGAGCCTGAAGGACGCCATCGCCGGCGAGCCGCGGCTGCAGGAGGCGCGCGAGACCGACGAGGCGGTGGGCCGCCTGCTGGAGATCGCGCTACAGGTGGAGGGGCTGTACCGCAACGCCTCCACCCACGCCGCCGGGGTGGTGATCGGGCGCAAGCCGCTGGTGGAGATCACCGCCATCTACCGCGACCCGCGCTCGGAGATGCTGATCACCCAGTACTCGATGAAGCATGTCGAGCAGGCGAGCCTGGTGAAGTTCGACTTCCTGGGGCTGAAGACGCTGACCGTGCTGGACCGCGCGGTGAAGCTGCTGCGCGCCCAGGGCGTGGAGGTGGACCTCGACCGCCTGCCGCTGGACGACGCGCCGACCTATGCCATGCTGGCCAAGGGCGACGCCGCCGGGGTGTTCCAGTTCGAAGGCCAGGGGATGCGCGACTGCCTGCGCTCCATGCGGCCCGACCGCTTCGAGGATTTGATCGCCGCGGTGTCGCTCTACCGGCCCGGGCCGATGGAGAACATCCCGGCCTATTGCGCGCGCAAGCACGGCGAGGCGTGGGACAGCCCGCACCCGCTGATCCACTCCATCCTGGCCGAGACCTACGGCATCATGGTCTACCAGGAGCAGGTGATGCAGATCGCCCAGGTGATGGCGGGCTACAGCCTGGGCGGCGCCGACCTGCTGCGCCGCGCCATGGGCAAGAAGAACAAGGAGGAGATGGCCAAGCAGCGCGCCATCTTCGTGGAAGGCGCGGCCGGGAACGGCGTGGAGGCCAGGACCGCCGGCGAGGTCTTCGACCTGATGGAGAAGTTCGCCAACTACGGCTTCAACAAGTCCCACGCCGCGGCCTATGCGCTGGTGTCCTACCAGACGGCGTATCTGAAGGCGCACCACCCCGTCGCCTTCCTGGCGGCTTCCATGACGCTGGACATGGACAAGACGGAGAAGCTGGCGTCGCACATGCAGGAGGCGTCGCGGTTGGGCATCAAGGTGCTGCCGCCCGACATCAACCGCTCCGGCGCCGAGTTCGTGATCGAGGGCGAGGCCATCCGCTTCGCGCTGGCCGCCATCAAGCGCGTCGGCCTGCAGGCGATGAGGGACCTGGTGGCGGCGCGCGACGAGGGCGCGCCCTTCGCCTCGCTGGCCGACTTCGCCGAGCGGGTGGACCCCAGGCTGCTGAACAAGATGCAGCTGGAGAACCTGGCCAAGGCCGGCGCCTTCGACAGCCTGGAGGGCAACCGCGCCCGGCTGGTGATGGGCGCCGAGGTGGTGCTGCGCCGCGCCCAGGCCAGCGCGGAGGACCGCCAGAGCAACCAGATCGGCCTGTTCGGCGCCGTGGAGCAGGGCCCGGCCCTGCTGCGCCTGCCCGACGCGCCCGACTGGCCCACCCTGGACAAGCTGGCGCAGGAGGCGGAGGCGGTGGGCTTCCACCTGTCCGCCCACCCGCTGGACGAATACCGCACGGCGCTGCGCCGGCTGGGCGTCACCCTTTCGGCGCATATCGGCGACACGGTGCGCGCGCGCGGCGCGGCGCGGCTGAAGCTCGCCGGCACCGTCACCGGCCGCAAGGAGCGCAACACCCGCACCGGCTCCCGCATGGCCTGGGTGAACCTGAGCGACCAGGCGGGCGGCTACGAGGTCACCTTCTTCTCCGAGGTGCTGGGCCGCTGCCGCGACCTGCTGGAGGAGGGCAAGGCGGTGCTGGTGACCGCCGACGCCCGGTTGGAGAACGACGCGCTGCGCCTGACGGCGGCCGATTGCGAGGCGCTGGACAAGGCGGCCGCCGGGGCCGGCCAGGGCATGCGCATCTTCGTGGACGCCGCCACCGCGCTGCCCGACATCCGCTCCCTGCTGGAGCGCGAGGGGCGCGGGCGCGGCCGGGTGGCCATCGTCCCGCAGATCGGGCCGGGGCAGGAGGTGGAGCTGGCCCTGCCCGGCGGCTGGAACGTCGGCCCGCGGCTGATGCAGGCGATGAAGGTGCTGCGCGGCGTCACGGCGGTGGAGGAGGCGTAGCGGCGCCTACCCCAGCGTCCAGGCCTCGTGGATGGCGCTCTGCACCGCGCCGCCCAGCACGGCGCCGCCGCCGGCCACGAACACCCAGTCGCCGATGCTCACCGCCGCCACGGCGTGGCGCGGGGTGGGCATGGGGGCGTGGCGCTGCCAGCTGTCGGTAGCGGGGTCGTAGCTTTCCATCTGGCCGAACACCTTGGCCTGGATGGTCTGGCCGCGCTCGATGATGCCTTCCTCGCCGCCCATGCAGTAGAAGCGGCCCTTGTGCACCACCATGCCGTGGCCGGAGCGCGGGGTGGGGATCGGCGCCTTCTCCACCCAGGAATCGCGGGCGGGCAGGTACACGTGGTGCAGGCCGGTGTTGTACTGGAAGGTGTTGAAGCGCCCGCCGGCGACGTGGATGACGCCCCCATGCGTCACCGCGCCCACGTGGTCGCGCGCGGCGGGGATGGGGCGGCGCAGCTCCCAGCGGTCGCTGCGCGGGTCGTAGGCCTCGTGCCAGGCGATGCTCGCGCGCTCGGGCGCGGGGTCGGTGGCGCCGCCGATCAGGTGGATGCGCCCGTCCAGCACCACGGCCGCCGCGGCGCCGCGCGGGCGGGGCAGGGGCGCCAACTCCCGCCAGCGGTCCTGCGCGACGTCGTAGGCGAAGGACTTGTCGTCGCAGCGGCGGTTCTGCTCGATGAAGCCGCCCATGGCGTAGACCACGCCCTCATGCGCCACCACGGCCACGTGGTTGGCGCCGCGCGGCAGCGGGGCGGCGTCGTACCAGCGGTCGGAGGCCGGGTCGTAGACGGTGTGGTAGGCGCGGTTCACCTGCCCCTCGCCATAGCCGCCGACCACGTGCATCCGCCCGTTCCAGGCGGTGGCCCAGGCCATCTCGGAGCGCGGGATGGGCATGTCGGCGCGCGGGGCCCAGCGGCCCATCGGCCCGGGCGGGGCCGGGCTGTCGGTGACGCGCTGCGCCGCCTGATCGGGGGTGATGTGGTGCGGCGCGCCGCCCTGGAACAGGTTGTGGAACGGCTCGCGCGAGGGCGGCAGGGGGCGCAGGGCGGGGGCGTGCCCGCCGTGCTGCTGGGCCAGGGCCGGGGCGGCCAGCAGGGCGCCGGCGGCGGCCAGGAAGGGGCGGCGGTGCATGGGGTTCCTCCTCGTCCCGCGCAGGATAGGCGGGGGCGGGGCGGCAAGTCAGCCCTCCTTGCGCGCCTTCTTGCCGGCCGCCTGCAGCCGGTCCAGCAGGCCCAGCCCCAGGGCGCTGGCGACGAAGACGCCGTGGATGCCCACCGCCCAGGCCAGCTCGCGGTCCGGGATGCTGTCCACGTTCATGAACTTCTGCAGCAGGTGGATGGCCGAGATGGCGATGATGGCGATGCCGACCTTCAGCTTGAGGTCGCCGGGGTCGAGGCTCGACACCCAGGCGAAGCGCGACTGCCCCTGCGCGTCCGCCAGCCGCGACACCAGGCTGTCGTAGGAGGACAGGGCCACCATCGCCACCAGGGAGGCCACCAGCGCGGAATCCACCAGGTAGAGCAGGTCCAGCAGCAGGGCGGTGTCGCTGGCGGGCGCCCGCGCGGTGGCGACGAAGCGCGCCACCTTGCCCACGAAGTGGAAGGCGTAGGCGGCCAGCGCCACGCCCAGGCCCAGGTAGAACACCACCAGCACGTAGCGGGAGGCGACGACCGCGCGGTCGAGGAGGTTCTGCATCGGCCCGGCATGTGCCAAACCGGCGTCGTCCTGGGAAGGGTGAAGGCGATGATCCGGCGGTTGCAGGAGGAGGCGCGGCTGAGCGGCGCCGTGGTGCATGGCGGGCTGGTCTGGCTGGCCGGGCAGGTGCCCGACGACGCCACCGGCGACGCCGAGGCGCAGACCGCCGACGTGCTGCGCCAGGTGGACGCCCTGCTGGCCGAGGCCGGCACGGACAGGTCGCGCCTGCTGAGCGTCACCGTCGTGCTGCGCGACATCCGCGACGCCCCGGCGATGAACCGCGCCTGGGATGCCTGGCTGGACCCCCGCCACAAGCCCGCGCGCATGACGGTGCAGGCCCCGCTGGTGGACCCGGACTGGCGGGTGGAGATCACGGGGGTGGCGGCGCTGCCGTGATGGCGCGCCCCCCCTCGCGCCGGCGCGCCCTGCTGGGGGTGGCGCTGACCGTGGCCCTGATGCTGCTGGTGGCCGGCGGCGTGGTGGACCAGGGCTGGGCCTTCGCCGGCACCGCGCTGCTGGTGGCGGGCCTGGCGGTGGGCACGCTGCACCTGATCTTCCCGCACGGGCTGGTCTTCGCGCTGGGCGCGGCCAATGGGCTGGCGGTGTATGTCTGCATCTTCGCGGTGATCGGGCAGGCGGGCTTCCCGCGCGTCGAGGGCTGGGCGCGTTCCGTCGCCTTCCTGCTGCCGGTGATGGGCTTCGTCATCGCCTGCTGGGTGCGGCGCGCCGAGCTGGCCGCCATCGCCGAGGGCAGCGGCGTGCGCTGGCACCCCGAGCGGGTGGCGCGCTGGCTGGGCGCCTGCATCCTCATCGCCGTGGGCTCGCTGGCCATGCCGGTGAACCGCATGACCGGGGCAGGCCAGACCGCCGTGCTGCTGGCCGCCATGGGTGGGGTGGCGCTGGTGACGGCGGCTGCGGTGGGCGAGGTGGTGCGCCTGCTGGTGGAGGTGGCGACCATCCTGCGGCAGGTGGGGCGGCGGCTGCGCCACCTGGCGGTTCCCATCGCCACCTACGTCTCGCTGTTCGCGCTGCTGGCGGTGGCGTTCGGCTGCTTCTACCGCATCGCCGACGGGCTCTCGCGCGTGCCCATCTTCATGCTGGTGGGCGAGCCGACGCATATCGGCTTCTCCGACGCCATGCACTTCTCCGTGGTCACGCTGTCCACCGTGGGCTACGGCGACATCCAGCCGCATGACGACGGCATCCGGCTGCTCGCCGCCATCCAGATGGTGCTGGGCCAGCTGCTTTTGCTGTTCGGCTTCGCCGAGATCATGCGCGGGCGCGAGGGCGGGGCCGCCGCCCGCCGCCGCGGCGACAACCCTTCGGCGTGATTCGGCCTTAATGGCGCGGACAATGGGAATGATGGACGGGATGGATTTCTGGAAGCGCCGCAAGGTGCTGGTGACCGGCGGGGCGGGCTTCCTCGGCTCCAACCTGTGCCATGCGCTGGCGGGGCTGGGCGCGCGGGTGACGGCGCTGGACGCCATGCTGCCCGAGGGCGGCGCCAACCCGGCCAACCTGGAGGGCGCGGGCGTGCTGCTGGTGCGCGGCGACATCCGCGACGCCGAGCTGGCTTCGCTGTGCCAGGGCACCGAGGTGCTGTTCAACATGGCGGCGCAGACCAGCCACATGGGCGGCCAGCGCGACCCGGTGGCGGACATCGCCATCAACGCGGTGGCGCAGGTGCGCCTGATCCAGGTGATGCGCGAGGCGGCGCCGGGCGCGCGCGTCGTCCACGCCTCCACGCGGCAGTTCTACGGCCGGCCCATTTCGCTGCCGGTGGACGAGCTGCACCCGGTGAACCCGCCCGACGCCAACGGCGTCAGCAAGTGGGCCGGCGAGCAGTACTGGCTGCTGGAGAACCGCGTGCTGGGCCGCCCCGTCGTCTCGCTGCGGCTCACCAACTGCTACGGGCCGCGGCTGCGCATCGCCGACGCGCGGCAGACCTTCCTGGGCATCTGGATGCGCCGCCTGCTGGAGGGGCAGCCCTTCGAGGTGTGGGGCGGCGCGCAGCTGCGCGACCTGGCCTTCGTGGACGACGTGACGCGCGCCTTCCTGCTGGCGGCCGAGCAGGCCGACCGGCCGGGGGTGGCGGGGCGCGTGTTCAACCTGGGCGGCGCGCCGCCGGTGTCGCTGCTGGAGCTGGCGGAGCTGTGCATCCGCGCCAATGGCGGCCAGGGCGCCTTCGCCACCCGCGAGTTCCCGGCCGACCGCGCGCCGATCGACATCGGTTCCTACCACGCCAATGACGGCGCCTTCCGCGCCGCCACCGGCTGGCAAGCCGCCGTGGGGCTGGAGGAAGGGCTGCGCCGCACCCTGGACTGGTATCGCGAGCGCCTGCCGGACTACGCTTTCAACGCCTGAGGACCCACCGGACCATGAACGCCCTGCCCATGCTGCCCTTCGCCGACCCGGGCGCCGGCTACCGCGCCCTGAAGGAGGAGATCGACGCCGCCCTGCTGCGCGCCGCCGGCAGCGGCTGGTACATCCTGGGGGAGGAAGGCGCGGCCTTCGAGCGCGAGTTCGCCCAGTGGCTGGGCGAGGGCCAGCACGCCGTGGGCTGCGCCAACGGCACCGACGCGCTGATGCTGATCCTGCGCGGCATGGGCATCGGCGAGGGCAGCACGGTCGTCACCGTCTCCCACACCGCCGTCGCCACCGTCGCCGCCATCGAGATGGCCGGCGCCACGCCGCTGCTGCTGGACATCGACCCCGACACCTACGGCATGGACCCGGACGAGCTGCGCGCCGTGCTGGAGGACCCGCCGCCCGGCCTCCCGCCCATCCGCGCCGTCATCCCCGTGCACATCTATGGCCAGCCGGTGGACCTGATGCCCATCAAGGCGGCGTGCGACGCCGCCGGGGTGGCGCTGATCGAGGATTGCGCCCAGGCGCATGGCGCCCGGCTGGAGGGGCGCGCCGTCGGCACCATCGGCGACGCCGCGGCCTTCAGCCTGTATCCCACCAAGAACCTGGGCGCGCTGGGCGATGGCGGCGTGCTGTCCACCGCGGACGAGGCGCTGGCGAGGCGCATCGGCGCCATCCGGCAATATGGCTGGGTGCAGCGCTACGTGTCCGACCTGGTGGGGGTGAATTCCCGGCTGGACGAGGTGCAGGCGGCGGTGCTGCGGGTGAAGCTGGGGCACCTGGACGCGCAGAACGCCCGCCGGCGCGCCATCGCCGCCGCCTACGACGCCGCGCTGGCCGGCAGCGGGCTGGCGCCGCCGGTGCGGCGGCCGGGGGCGGAGCACGTGTTCCACCTCTACGTGCTGCGCCACCCGGAGCGCGACGCGCTGATGGCGCGGCTGAAGGCGCAGGGCATCGGCACCGGCATCCATTACCCGGTGCCGGTGCACCGGCAGCCCGCCTATGCCGGGCGCGTGGCGCTGGGCCCCGCCGCCTGCGCCGAGACGGCCAAGGCCGCGGGCGAGGTGTTCAGCCTGCCCATGTACCCGGAGCTGTCGGAGGAGCAGGTGGCGCGCGTCTGCCTGGCGCTGCGCGGCTTGTGAGCTGGGCGCTGCTGCCGCTGGCGGCGGCGCTGGAGATCGCGGGGTGCCTGGCGGCCTGGGCCGTGTGGCGGCAGGGCGCCTCGGCGCTGTGGCTGGTCCCGGGCGCGCTGGCGCTGGGCGGCTTCGCCTGGCTGCTGGCGCTGGTGCCCAGCCTGTCGGCCGGGCGGGCCTTCGCGGCCTATGGCGGGGTATACGTGGTGGCGGCGCTGCTGTGGGCGGTGGCGGCGGAGGGCGAGCGCCCGGCGCCGCTGGACGGGCTGGCGGCGCTGATGCTGCTGGGCGGCGCGGCGCTGCTGCTGCGCGGGTGACTTTTCCGGCCGGCCCCCGTTGGGCAGGCTGAGGTTCTTGGATGGGGGAAGGTCAGGAATGGCGCGCTACCTGGTGACCGGCGGGGCCGGCTATGTCGGCTCCCACGTCGTGCTGACGCTGCTGGATGCGGGGCACGAGGTGGTGGTGCTGGACGACCTGACCACCGGCCATGCCGGCGCGCTGCAGCCCGGCGTGCCCTTCGTGCAGGCCAGCCTGGCCGACCGCAAGGCGCTGGACGAGGCCTTCGCCTCCTGGAAGTTCGACGCGGTGTTCCACCTCGCCGCGCTGTCGCTGGTGGGCGACAGCATGAAGGAGCCGCTGCGCTACTGCCGGGAGAACCTGGCCAACAGCATCAACCTGGCCGAGGCCGCGGTGAAGGGCGGCTGCCTGAAATACGTGCTGTCCTCCACCGCCGCCGTGTTCGGCGTGCCGCAGGAGGTGCCGATCACCGAGGCGACGCCGACCGTGCCGGTGAACCCCTATGGCCTGAGCAAGCTGATGATGGAGCAGGCCCTGGCCTGGGCCGAATCGGCGCACGGGCTGCGCTCGGCCTGCCTGCGCTACTTCAACGCCGCGGGCGCCGACCCGCAGGGCCGCGCCGGCGAGGACCACGACCCCGAGACCCACCTGATCCCGCGCGCCATCCTGGCGACGCTGGGCAAGCTGCCGCCGCTGCACGTCTTCGGCACCGACTACGACACGCCCGACGGCACCGCGGTGCGCGACTACGTGCACGTGATGGACCTGGCGGCCGCCCACGTGGCGGTGCTGCCGCGTCTCGACGGCGGCTCGGTGCGCTACAACCTGGGCAATGGTCGGGGCTATTCGGTGCGGGAAGTCATCGCGGCGGTGGAGCGCGTGTCGGGCCGCAAGGTGCCGCACGAGAACGGCCCGCGCCGCGCCGGGGACCCGCCGGTGCTGGTGGCGTCCTCCGCCCGCATGGTGGCGGAGACCGGGTGGCGGCCGCGCTTCCCGGACCTGGACAGCATCGTGCGCACCGCCTGGGCGTGGCACGCGGCCCGGCCCGAGGGCTACGGCGCCCGCCGGGCGGCCTGACCGCGCCTCAGCCGCGCAGCCAGATGTCTGCCGTGCGCTCCAGCCGGCGGGCGGCGGCGCTGGCGTTGGCGGCGTCGCCCGCGGCGCGGGACAGGCTGGCGCGGTAGTCCTGCACCGAGCCCTGCAGCCCGGCCACCGCGCCGCCCAGCGCCGACAGGTCGTCGCGGAAGCTGGCCAGCGCGGCCCGCTGCTCGTCCAGTGCGGCGTCCAGGGTGCGCAGGGCGGCGCGCAGCCGGTCCTCGGGGCGGGCGGGGAAGGACAGGATCTCGGCCATGGCGACGGCTCCGCAGGGGTGTTGCCGAAGCCTTAACACGTCTCAAAATGCGTTAACAAGACCAAAATCATTCATGCCAGCGCGCCGGCCAGCAGGCAGGCCGCCGCCCCGAGCGACAGCGCCCAGCGCAGCACCACGTAGCCGCCGGGGATGGCGCCCCTCAGCGCCGCCCATTGCTCCGTCGCGGCGGTGGCGAGCACGGCGGCGGCCAGCAGCCACAGCCCGCCCTTCACCGGCAGCAGCAGCGCCGCCCAGCCCAGCAGCGCCGGAACCACGCCCAGCACCATGCGCTGGCGGTTGAACGGGCTTTCCCCCGCCGCCAGCGCCAGGCCCCAATGAACCGCCCCCAGGAAGGACAGGATCACCGCGCCGTAGCCGCGCAGCCAGAGCAGCGCGTCGGCCTGCCAGCCGGCGATGGCCAGCGCGGCCAGCGCCGCCCCGGCGAAGGGCAGCAGGCCCAGCAACCCCAGGGTCCAGGCCAGGCGCATCGTGGTCGGTTCCATGCATCCATCGCACCGCATCCTCGTTGCCCTGTCCAGCACGTGGTAAGGGCGGGCGATGGGCGTCACCTTCGAATTGCTGACCGTTCTGCTGCTGACCGCGCTGAACGGCGTCTTCGCGATGAGCGAGCTGGCCGTCGTCTCCGCGCGCAAGGCGCGGCTGCTGGCGATGGAGCGCCGCGGTTCCCGCGGGGCGTCGGCCGCCATGCGCCTGCAGGACAACCCGGGCGACTTCCTGCCCACCGTGCAGGTCGGCATCTCGCTGGTGGGCATCCTGGCCGGCGTGTTCGGCGGCGCCGCCATCGCCGGCCCGCTGGGCGACTGGCTGGAAACCTGGCCCGCCATGGTGGGCTGGGGGCACGAGCTGGCCTTCGTGCTGGTGGTGGTGCTGATCACCTACCTCAACCTCATCCTGGGCGAGCTGGTGCCCAAGCAGCTGGCCCTGCGCCAGCCGGAGCGCATCGCGGTGTCGCTGGCGCTGCCGCTGGAGGCGCTGGCGCGCGCCTCCTCGCCCATCGTGTGGCTGCTGTCGCGCTCCTCCGCCCTCATCCTGCGGCTGTTCGGCGCCCACGTGCCCAACGACCAGGGCGTGACGGAGGAGGAGGTGAAGGCCCTGGTGGCCGAGAGCGCCGAGAGCGGCGAGCTGGCGCACAGCGAGCGCCAGATGATCGAGCGCGTGCTGCGCCTGGCCGACCGCCCGGTGCGCGCCCTGATGACCCCGCGCACGGAGGTCGCCTGGATCTCGCGCGATGCCAGCCCGCAGGAGGTGTCGGTGGCGCTGCGGGCCGAGCCGGTGACGCGCTTCGTGGTGGCCGACGGGCGGGTGGACAACGTGCTGGGCGTGGTGGTGGCGAAGGACCTGCTGGACCAGGTGCTGGAGGGCGGCGCGCTGGACCTGGCGCGGGCGCTGCGCCACCCCATCGTGCTGCCCGACAACCTGTCCGCCATGGACGCGCTGGAGCGCCTGCGCGCCGACGCGCTGGGCCTGGCGCTGGTGCTGGACGAATACGGCTCCTTCGAGGGGGTGGTGACGGCGTCGGACCTGCTGGAGGCCATCGTGGGCGAGCTGGGCCCGGCGCCGGCCTCGCTGAAGGGGGGCGCGGTGCAGCGCCACGACGGCTCCATGCTGCTGGACGGCATGATGGCGCTGGACGAGCTGCGCGAGCGGCTGGCGGAGTTCGAGCCGCCGCCGCAATCCGCCGCCTACCACACGGTGGCGGGGCTGATGCTGGCGCTGCTGCAGCGCATCCCGCGCGAGGGCGACCGCATCGCCCATTCCGGCTGGCGCTTCGAGGTGCTCGACATGGATGGCCGCCGCGTGGACAAGGTGCTGGCCGTGCGCGAGGAAGCGCCGGCGCCGGCGCCCGAGGTCAGATGAGCTTGGCCTCGAAGGGGGGCTGGCCGTCCGGGGCCTCGAACTCCAGCACCCACAGGTCGGGGTCGTAGCGCAGCTGGCGGGCGACGTAGGCGTCGGCCTCGGCCTCCGGCACCGGGGCGGGGCCGGTGCCGCGCGTCCAGGCCGGGCGCCCCTCGCCGTCGCGCGCCTGGGCCAGCACGGTGAAGCCGTCGCGCGCCCGCAGCACGCACAGCACGCCGCCGGAATCGCTGTCGCCCTTGCGGACCACGGTGGCCGGGCGGCCGGCCATGCCGGCGAGGCGGATGGCCATGTCCACCCAGATGCGCGCCTTGACCTTGGCTTCCATGCCGCCGTCTCTGCCCGCGCTTGCGCGGGCTGTCCAGCACGGGCACATGGGGGGCATGGATGCCAGCAAGCTGACGGCGGGCCAGCGGGCCTACGAGGAAAAGCGCGCGAAGAAGGCGGGGCTGAGCCTGGACGCCTGGCTGCGCGACAAGGCGCGGCGCGAGGCGGCCGCGCCCGCGGCGGCCAAGCCCGCCCCGGCCAAGCCGCCCGGCTTCTTCGCCCGGCTGATGGAGAAGGCGAACAAGCCGCTGTGACGCCGCTCGCCTCCGTGCCGCGCGCCGACTTCGCGGTGATGGAGGAGGCGCAGCCCCGGCTGCTGGATGCCGCCCTGCGCGGCCCGCTGGTGCTGCAGCGCCACGGGCGCGACGCCTTCGTCATCCTGCCGGTGGACCAGTACCAGGCGCTGCTGGAGGCGGCGCGCCGCGCCCTGCCGCCCGGCCCGCCCGTCATCGAGGGGTGAAACCGCGGCCGGCCCGCCGCCATTGGCAGGGCCATGCCGCTGGATGCCGCCGCCGAGGCCCGCGAGGCCGGGCTTCGCCACACCCATGACGGGATGGCCGGCCTGACGCGCCGCCGCGCCGGACGCGGCTTCGCCTATCGCGACGCCGAGGGCCGCCCGGTGCGCGACCGCACCACGCTGGCGCGCATCCGCGCCCTCGCCATCCCGCCGGCCTACACGGAGGTGTGGATCTGCGCCGACCCGCGCGGGCACCTGCAGGCCACCGGGCGGGACGCGCGCGGGCGCAAGCAGTTCCGCTACCACCCCGGCTGGCGCGCCCACCGCGACGCGCAGAAATACGGCCGCATGGCCGAGTTCGCCGCCGCCCTGCCACGCATCCGCGCCCGGGTGGCGGCGGCGCTGGCCCGGCCGGGCCTGGACCGCGACAAGGTGCTGGCCACGGTGGTGCGCCTGCTGGAGACCACGCTGATCCGCGTGGGCAACGAGGAATACGCGAAGGAGAACGGCTCCTTCGGCCTCACCACGCTGCGGGTGCGCCACGTGGCGGTGGAGGGCGGCACGCTGCGCTTCCGCTTCCGCGGCAAGAGCGGCCAGCAATGGGCGCTGAAGGTGAGCGACCGGCGAGTGGCGCGCGTGGTGCGGGCGCTGCAGGACCTGCCGGGGCAGGAGCTGTTCGCCGCCCCCGACGACGCCGGCGAGGCGCGGCCCGTCACCAGCCAGGAGGTGAACGACTGGCTGCGCGCGGCGGCGGGCATGGACTGCACCGCCAAGGATTTCCGCACCTTCGCCGGCACGGTGCTGGCCGGGGTGGCGCTGGCCCGCTGCGGCCCCTGCGCCACCCAGGCCGAGGCGAAGCGCGCGGTGAAGGCGGCCATCGCGGAGGTGGCGCGGCGCCTGGGCAACACGCCGGCGGTGTGCCGGCAGTGCTACGTGCATCCCGGCGTGCTGGACGCCTTCGCCGCCGGCACCTGGGCGCTGGCCGAGGTCGCCGCCGAGGGCCTGGACGCCGAGGAGGCGGCGGTGGTCGCCGCGCTGTCGGCCGCGAACAGCGCCGCCAGGCCCGAGACGTTGCCCCCGCCCAGCCCGGCCGCCTGCGCCCGGCGGAACACCGCACGCACGGCCGCCGCCGCCGGCAGGTCGGGCGCGCCAGCCAGCAGGTAGCCCAGGTCCTTCTCCAGCAGGTCCACGGTGAACATCGGCGTGGCGTCGCGCGCGGCCATCATCCGCGCCGCCGCGGCCAGGGGTGGCGCGGTGACGGGGAAGCCGCCCATCAAAGCGGCCGCCTCCTCCCGCCCGAAGCCCTCGCCTTCCAGCCAGGCCAGCAGCTCCGCGATCGCCGCGAGCTGCGCGGCGAAGAAGCCGTTGACCGCCAGCTTCAGCACCGCCCCGCGCCCCTGCGGCCCGGCATGGAGGATGCGCGCCGCCATCGCCTCCAGCACCGGGCGCGCGCGCCCCAGCACCGCCGCCTCGCCGCCGGCCATCACCACCAGCTGCCCGGCCGCGGCCTGCGGCAACGAGCCGGCGACCGGCGCGTCCAGCAGCGCGGGCACCTGGCCCGCCAGTTCCCGCACCCAGCCGGGGGAGACGGTGGAGCATTCCACCGCCACCGCGCCCGGCGCCAGCGCCGCCGCCGCGCCATCCGGCCCCAGCCAGACGGCGCGGGAAGCCGCGTCGTCCGTCAGCATGGCGAGCACGACCTCCGCGCCGGCCGCGGCGTCGGCCGGGGTGGCGGCACGGCGGGCGCCCGGCGGCACCGCGGCGCCGGGGGAGCGGTTCCACACCGCCACCTCATGCCCGGCGGCGGCGATGCGCGCGGCCATCCGCCCGCCCATCGCGCCCAGGCCCAGGAAGGCGGCGCGCATCACGCGGGCTCCGCCGGGCGGCGCGCCGGGGCGGTCCAGGCCAGCGAGGGGTCGGCCATGAAGCCTTCCTTCGGCGTGTGCGTCAGATGGTTGACGTAGTTGCTGATGGTCTTGGTGGCGACCACCAGCACCACCTCCAGCACGTTGGCGCGGGTGAAGCCGGCCGCCAGGAAGGCCTCCACCGCCGCGTCGCCGGCATGGCCGCGCTCGCGGATCACCTGCTCGGTGAACAGGCGCAGCGCCTGCAGGCGGGCATCGGGCAGCACCTGCCCCTCGCGCAGCGCCTGGAGCACCGCCTCGTCCATCCCGGCGCGGCGGGACAGGACCGTGTGGCCCATGGTGCAGTACTCGCAGCCGTGCAGCACGTTGGCGGCCTGGAAGGCCACCTGCTGCTCGACCGGCGACAGGGTGGAGCGGCCGACCAGGCCGAACAGCGCGCCATAGGCCTCCAGCGTCTCCGGGCTCTCGGCCAGGGTGGCGTGCAGGGTGGGGATGAAGCCCCAGGCGGCAGCGGTGCGCGCCAGCAGGGGGCGGGAAGCATCGGGCGCCGTCTCGGCGTCGTGCAGGGTGAAGGCGGTCATCGGCGTGGTCCTCGTTGGGCGCCGCGGCCAGGTGCCGGGCGTGGCCGGACCATGCATCCATGCAACGCCTCGGCGGAACTTGGCTTGACCGCAGCGTTTCCATACGTCCAGCGTATGTAATGCCCGACAGCCTCGCCCTCTTCCGCTGCTTCATCCGCGTGGCCGAGGCCGGCTCCTTTTCCGCCGTGGCGGCGGAACTGCGGACCAGCCAGCCCACCATCTCGCGGCAGGTGCAGGCGCTGGAGGCCCACCTGGGCACCCGGCTGTTCCATCGCACCACCCGCGCCCTGTCGCTGACGGAGGATGGCCGGCTGTTCCTGGGCGAGGCGCGGCGGGCGCTGGACACCGTGGCGGAGGCCGAGGCCGCCGTGGGACGCCGCCGGGCCGAGCCCAGCGGCACGCTGCGCCTGGGCGTGGCCGAGGTGCTGGGCCGGCTGCACCTGCTGCCGCGCATGGGCCGCTTCCTCGACGCCCATCCCAGGGTCGGGCTGGACCTCGTGCTGTCCGACGGCTTCTCCGACATGGTGGCGGAGGGCTTGGATCTGGCCGTCCGGGTCGGCGCGCTGACCGACCCCGGCCTAGTGGCGCGGCGCATCGGCACCACGCGGCGGGTGGTAGTGGCCACCCCGGGCTATCTGGCGGCGCATGGCTGGCCGGAGACGCCGCAGGCGCTGCGCGCCCACCGCTGCATCGCCTACGCCCGGCTGGCCGCGGGTCCCGCCTGGATGCTGCATGGCCCGGATGGCCAGGTGGAGGTGCCGCTGGGCGCGGCCTTGCGGGTGAACAGCACGGAGGCGGTTCGCGCCGCGGTGCTGGAAGGCTTGGGCATCGGCATGGTGCCGCACTGGCACTTCGCCGATGGCGAGCTGGCATCCGGCCGCGTGGTGCGGCTGCTGGAGGGCTGGGAGCCGCCGCCGCAGCCCATCCACGCCGTCTTCCCCACCCGGCGCTTCCTGCCGGCGCGGGTGCGCGCGATGGTGGAGTTCCTGGCCGCGGAATTCGCCGCCGAGCCCCTGCTGAACTGACGCGCCGGCGGCTCAGCGCGGCCGCAGGGGCACCGCCCTCACGCGTCCACCATCTCCGCGTCCAGGCGCGACGCGTTCTCCTGGATGAAGCGGAAGCGCAGCTCCGGCTTGCGGCCCATCAGCGCCTCCATCAGGCCGGCGGTGCGGGCGCGTTCCTCCGGCGGCAGCACCACCTGCAGCAGGGTGCGCTTGGCCGCCTGCATGGTGGTGTCGCGCAGCACGGCGGCCGGCATCTCGCCCAGGCCCTTGAAGCGGCTGACCTCGACGGACTGGTTGGGCTTGAAGTGCTTCTTGCGCTGGCGCTCCAGGTCGCGGTCGTCCATGGCGTAGACCGACTTGCCGCCGGCCTGCAGGCGGTACAGCGGCGGCTGCGCCAGGAACACCTTGCCCTGCCCCACCAGCTCCGGCAGTTCCTTGTAGAAGAAGGTCATCAGCAGGGCGGCGATGTGCGCGCCGTCCACGTCGGCGTCCGTCATGATGACGATGCGGCCGTAGCGCAGCCGCGCGAGGTCGAAGCGCTCGCCCACGCCGCAGCCCAGCGCCTCGATCAGGTCCTTCAGCTCCTGGTTGGCGCGCAGCTTCTCGGCGGAGGCGGAGGCGACGTTGAGGATCTTGCCGCGCAGGGGCAGCACGGCCTGGGTCTCGCGGTCGCGCGCCTGCTTGGCGCTGCCGCCGGCGCTGTCGCCCTCCACCAGGAAGATTTCCGTGCCCTCGGCGGATTCGCGCGAGCAGTCGGCCAGCTTGCCGGGCAGGCGCAGCTTGCGGGTGGCGGTCTTGCGCGGCGTGTCCTTCTCGGCCCGGCGGCGCATGCGCTCCTCGGCGCGCTCGATCGCCCAGGAGAGCAGGTTGTCGGCGTTCTGCGGGTCGCCGGCCAGCCAGTGGTCGAAGTGGTCGCGCAGCGCCGCCTCGGTCAGCTTCTGCGCGTCGGCGCTGGTCAGCTTGTCCTTGGTCTGGCCCTGGAACTGCGGGTCGCGGATGAACACCGACAGCATGCCCGCCATGCCGCCCAGCAGGTCCTCCGCCGAGACGTTGGCGGCGCGCCTGTCGCGCTTCATCTCGCCGTAGCCGCGCAGGCCCTTCACCAGCGCGTTGCGCAGCCCGGCCTCGTGCGTGCCGCCCTGCGGGGTGGGGATGGTGTTGGCGTAGGTGGACAGGAAGCCCTCGCCCGCCTCCAGCCAGGTCACCGCCCATTCGCAGCGGCCGGCGCCGTCGGGGAACTCGCCCTGGCCGGCGAAGAAGGCGGGGGTGACGGCGGCCTTGCCCTGCACGGCGGCGGACAGGAAGTCGCTCAGCCCGCCGGGGAAGTGCAGCGTCGCCTCGGCCGGGGTGTCGCCGCCCTCCACCAGGGAGGGCGCGCAGCGCCAGCGGATCTCCACCCCGCGGTAGAGGTAGGCCTTGGAGCGGCAGAGGCGGAACAGCCGCTCCGCCCGGAAGGGCAGCTTGCCGAAGATCTCGGGGTCGGGGCGGAAGCGGATGGTGGTGCCGCGCCTGTTGCGGACCTCGCCTTCCTTGCGCAGCCTGGTGGTGGGCTTGCCGCGGCTGTAGGTCTGGCGGAACAGCTCGCCGCCGCGGGCGACTTCCACCTCCATCGTCTCGCTCAGCGCGTTCACCACGCTGGAGCCCACCCCGTGCAACCCGCCCGAGGTGTCGTAGGCCTTGCCGGAGAACTTGCCCCCCGAATGCAGCGTGGTGAGGATGACCTCCAGCGCGCTCAGCTTGGGGAAGCGCGGGTGCGGGTCCACCGGGATGCCGCGGCCGTTGTCGCGCACGGACAGCCAGTTGCCCTCCTCCAGCCCCACCTCGATGAAGTTGGCGTGGCCGGCCACCGCCTCGTCCATGGCGTTGTCCAGGATCTCGGCGGCGAGGTGATGGAGGGCGTTGTCGTCCGTGCCGCCGATGTACATGCCCGGGCGGCGGCGGACGGGCTCCAGCCCCTCCAGCACCTCGATGTCGGCGGCGGTGTAGGTGGCGGCGGCCGGCTTGGCCCCGCCCTTTCCGAAGAGATCGTTCATGATGTGTTCGCTGGTCCCCGGCCGGAAGATAGGGTGGCCGGGGCGGCGGGGCAACCGATTCAGCGCAGGTATCGCCGCGCGCCGTCCGGGGCTAGGGTGCGGGCGTGACGGCGAGCCCCGACGGAGCGATGGCGGCCGCCCCGGGCTGGAACCGGGGCGTGCGGAACGGGGTGCTGCTGGGCGCGCTGGCGCTGGCGGCCGTGCTGGCGCTGAACTGGGCGGAGCTGCCGGGGCTGGGCTCCATCCTGCTGCAGCTCCCCGCGGCGGTGGCCATCTCGGCCGCGGTGCACCTGCCGCAGATCGCGCTGACGGCGGCCGCCTGGCGGGCGTTGCTGCCGCCGGCGCTGCGGCCCGGGCTGGGCGCGATGATGGCCCTGCGCTGGTACCGCGAATCCGCCAACGCCCTGCTGCCGGCCGGCGCCCTGGTGGGGCAGGCCGCCGCCGCCCGGCTGCTGGCCCGCCGCGGCGTGCCCGGCCAGCTGGCCGGGGCGACCGCCACGGTGGACCTGACGCTGGAGGCGGTGTCGCAGTTCTTCTTCACCCTGGCCGGGGTGTTGCTGCTGGTGGGCTTCCGCGATACCGGCGGGCTGGCGCCCTTCGCCTGGGCCGGGCTGGGCGTCGCGGTGGCCGGGGCCGCGGCCATGGTGCTGGTGCAGCGCCGCCTGCCGCTGGCCCTGGCCGAGCGCCTGCTGGCCCGGCTGGCCCGGCGCTGGCCGGCCATCCGCCCCTCCGTCCTCCGCGACTTCCAGGGCGCCATCCTGGCGCTGCACGCCGACGCGCCGAGGCTGGCCCAGGCCATCCTGTGGCACACCGCGTCCTGGGTGATCGGCGCGGTGGAGATCTGGGGCGTGCTGGCGCTGCTGGGGCACGACGTCAGCCTGGCGGACGCCCTGGTCATCGAGGCGCTGGCCCAGGCGCTGCGCAACGTGGGCTTCCTGCTGCCGGGCGCGCTGGCGGTGCAGGAGGGGGCGATCATCGGCGCCGCGGCGCTGTGCGGCGTGCCGCCGGCGGCGGCGCTGGCCGTGGCGCTGGTGCGCCGGGCGCGCGAGGTGTGCTTCAGCCTGCCCGGCCTGCTGGCCTGGCAGCGCGCGGAATTGAAGGGAAAAGCCTGATGGGTACCGCGATGGACATGCTGCGGCTGGTGCCGCGCGGGGGACCGGCGATCCTGAACGTGTCGGTGACGAACCACTGCAACGCCACCTGCGACTTCTGCAACTTCGCCCACGACAAGGGCTTCGTCACCGACCGCCGCTTCATGGACGCCGACCGCTTCCCCGAGGCGCTGCGCGTGATGCACGAGCAGGCGCAGGTGCGCTTCGTCACCTTCATGGGCGGCGAGCCGCTGCTGCACAAGCGCATCCTGGAGATGAGCCGCGTGGCGCGCGACATGGGCGTGCAGCCCACGTTGGTGACCAATGGCTGGCTGCTGCCGCAGCGGCTGGAGGCGCTGGCCGAGGCCGGGCTGACCACCCTGTTCATCTCGGTGGACAGCGAGGACGCGGCGAAGCACGAGTCCAACCGCGGCCTGAAGGGCGTGGTGGAGCGCATCCGCGGCGCGGCGCGGCGGCTCTCGGCGCTGGGGGTGGCGCCGGTCGCCTCCGTGGCGATGACGCGGCTGATCGGCGACTACGCGGCGCTGGGGCGCTTCCTGCGCGAGCTGGGCTTCGAGGCCGTCACCTTCTCCTACCCGCGCAAGGCGGCGCTGGGCTCCTCCTCCCTGGTGTACTCGGAGGAAAGCACGCTGGTGGACATGGGCCGCGACGAGCTGCTGCGCGCCTTCGACGGCGCGGAGGCGATGCGCGCCATCATCCCCGTTCAGAACCCGCGCGCCGGGATGGAGGACATGCGCCGCCGCCTGACCGGCGAGGGCGAGCGCTACGTCTGCCACGCCGGCTACAAGTACTTCTACCTGGACTGGAACCACGAGCTGTGGCGCTGCGAGGACTGGTCCTCCTCCATGGGCCCGGTGTTCGACTTCACGCCGGAGAAGTTCGTGCGCGACGGCTGCCAGGCGTGCTCCACCGATTGCTACCGCGACGCCTCGCTGATGCTGCACCTGCCGGTGGCCATCGGCGACGCCTTCGCCGCGCTGCGCGAGGGAAGGCCGGCGGCGGCCTTCCGGGCGGTGGCGGATGGCCGCGCCTGGGGCTCGCTGCGCGCGGTGATGGAGCAGGGCAAGCGCATCCGCTCCCTGGCGGGGGCGGGTTAGCCCAGGAAGGGGCGCACCGCGTCCAGCGCGGCGCCGCAGGCGGGGGCGGCGGCGCGGATGGCGGCGTCCGGCGACGCCAGGCCCAGCCAGGCGCCCAGCGCCGCCCAGATGGCCCACCAGGGGTCCTCCGTCGCGCGCTGCACCAGGGCCGGGCCGGCGGCGCTGGCGCAGGCGAGGGCGTCGCTCGCCAGCCGCGCGGGCGCATCGGCCAGCGCGTCGGACAGCGCGCCCAGCAGCGGGGCGAGCAGGAAGGTGGCGACCAGCCATTCGAGCATGCGGCGCAGGTGGCCCGCGGCCGGGCCCCCTTCAAGCCCTACACCACGTTGACGTAGCGCGCGCCTTCCGGCGGGCCCTCGCCATGGTGCAGGGCGGCGGCGCGGGCCAGGGCGGCGCGGTCGGCCTCCGTCAGGCGGCTGGCCTCGCGCAGGTGCTCGGCCCAGGATTCCACCACCCACAGCTCCACCCAGCGCTCCGGGTGGGCCACGTCCTCGTACAGGCGCCAGCGGGCGGCGCCGCCGCGCAGCCGCACTAGGCGCACCTCCTCCATCGCTGCCAGGAAGGCGGCGCGGGAGGCGGCGGGAATGCGGTAGCGCACCACCTCCAGCAGGCGGTGGCCGTCCTCGTGCAGGAACTCGCGCAGCTCGGGCGCCGCGGGGGCGGGCTTCGCCAGGGGGGCGTCGGGGGCGGTGGCCTCCTCCGGCGGTTCCAGGCGCCAGCGGCGCACCAGCAGCGCCCCCAGGGCGGCGCAGGCGGCGAACAGCGCCAGCGCCAGGGGCACGCCGATGCGCCCGGCCAGGATGCCCGACAGCGCGGAGCCCAGGGCCAGCGCGCCGAAGAAGCTCATCTGGTAGATGCCGATGGCGCGGGCGCGCACCCAGGCCGGCGCCGCCATCTGCGCCGCCGCCTGCAGGGTGGAGGCGGCGGCGATCCAGGCCACGCCGTACACCACCATGGCCAGCGCCGCCGCCGCCCAGTGGTGCAGCAGCCCCATCACGGCCATGGCGGCGGCGCCCAGCAGCGAGGCCCACAGCACGGTGCCCGAGCGGTCGAGCCGCCCGCGCAGCCGCGGCATCAGCAGCCCCGCCGCCACGGCGCCCGCGCCCATGCAGCCCAGCAGCACGCCGAAGGCCGAGGGGCCCAGGCCCAGCTCCTCGCGCACCAGCAGCGGCAGCAGGCCCCAGACGGCGGAGGAGAACAGGAAGAAGGTCACCGCGCGGATGATGGCCGCGTGCATGGCCGGGTTGGCGGCGACGAAGCGCGCCCCGGCCCGCATGGCCGGCGCCAGGCGCTCGCGCGGCAAGCGGGAATGGGTGGGCTCGCGCCGCCAGGCCACCAGGGCGGCCACCAGGGCCAGGATGCATAGGGCGTTCAGCGCGAAGGCGGCGCCGATGCCGGCCCAGGCCACCACCAGCCCGCCCAGCGCCGGGCCGACGGCGCGGGTGAGGTTGAAGCCGATGCCGTTCAGCGCGATGGCGCCCACCAGGTCCTCGCGCGGGACCAGCTCGGGCGTGGTCGCGGCCCAGGCGGGGAAGTTCATCGCCAGCCCGGCGCCCAGGGCGAAGGTCAGCGCCACCAGCCCCCAGGGCGAGATGGCGTCCAGGAAGGTCAGCGCGCAGAGCAGCAGCGCCACCGCCGTCATCCACAGCTGGGCGCCGATCAGGAAGTGGCGGCGGTCGAGGATGTCGGCCAGCGCGCCGGCCGGCAGGGCCAGCACGAACACCGGCAGCATGGAGGAGGCCTGCACCAGGCTGACCATCAGCGGGTCGCCCGACAGGCCGGTCATCAGCCAGCCGGCCGCCGTGCTCTGCACGAACAGCCCGGTGTTGCTCACCAGGTTGGCCAGCCAGAGCAGCCGGAAGGCCGGGTGGCGCAGCGGGGCCAGGGCGGCCGGGCGCCTCATGCGCGGGGCGGCCCCTTCATCCCAGGGCGAACTTCGCCACGCACAGCGCGGCCAGCAGCCAGACGGCGCCGTGCACCTCGCCCGCGCGGCCGGCCAGCGCCTTGATGGCGGCATAGGCCACGAAGCCCAGCCCGATGCCGGTGGCGATGGAGAAGGTGAAGGGCATCGCCAGCATGGTGAGGATGGCCGGCAGGTATTCCGTCTCGTCCTCCCAATCCAGGCCGCGCAGCGCCTGGGCCATCAGCGCCGCGACGAAGACCAGCGCGGGGGCGGTGGCGAAGGCCGGCACCGAGGCCGCCAGCGGCGCCAGGAACAGCGCGCCGAGGAAGCACAGCGCCACCACCAGCGCCGTCAGCCCGGTGCGGCCACCCTGCTGGATGCCGGCCGCGCTCTCGATGTAGCTGACGGTGGTGGAGGTGCCGAGCGTGGCGCCGATCATGGCGCCGCCGCTGTCGGCCAGCAGGGCGCGGCCCAGCCGGGGCACCGTGCCGTCCGGGCGCATCAGCCCGGCGCGGTGGGTGGTGGCGATCAGCGTGCCGGTGTTGTCCAGCAGGTCCACCAGGAAGAAGGTGAACACGATGCCCAGCAGCCCCAGCTGCAGCGCCCCCGCGAGGTCGAGCTGCAGGAAGGTGGGGGCGAGGGAGGGGGGAGGGGCCACGATGCCCTTGAACTCCGTCAGGCCCAGCGGGATGCCGGCCGCGGCCGTCAGCAGGATGCCCAGCAGCACCGCCCCGGGCACGCGCCGGGCGGACAGGGCGGCGATCAGCACCAGCCCCGCGCAGCCCAGCAGCACCGGGGCGGTGAAGCGCCCCATGCCCACCAGCGTCGCCGGGTGGTCCACCACCAGCCCGAGGTTCTTCAGCCCGATGAGGCCCAGGAAGGCGCCGATGCCGGCGGCGATGCCCAGCTTGAGCGAGAGCGGGATGCCGCCGATCAGCCATTCGCGGATGCGCAGCACCGACACCAGGAAGAACAGCACCCCGCCCAGGAACACCGCGCCCAGCGCCACCTGCCAGGGCACGCCCATGGCGCCCACCACGCCGAAGGCGAAGTAGGCGTTCAGCCCCATGCCCGGCGCCATGGCGATGGGGTAGTTCGCCAGCAGCCCCATCAGCGCCGAGCCGATGGCCGCCGCCAGGCAGGTGGCGACGAAGGCCGCCCCGGGGTCAATGCCCGCGGCCGCCATGATGGAGGGGTTCACCACCAGGATGTAGGCCATGGTGAGGAAGGTGGTGACGCCCGCCAGCGCCTCGGTGCGCGCGGTGGTGTTGTTGGCGGAAAGGCCGAAGAATCGGTCCATCGGATGCTCTGCCCCTCGTTGGATGGCCGCAGGGTAGGGGCGGGGGCGGCGTCAGGCCAGCAGCACCTCCGCCTCCCGCCACACCCGCGCCACCAGTTCCCCCGCCGGTTCCGCGCGGCCCAGCGCCACGCCCTGCCCGGCCCAGAGCTGCATCCGGCCAGGGTCGTCCGCCGCCTGGGCGGCGGCGCGCATCGGCGCGGCCAGGTGGCGCTGGATGGGGTAGGGGGCGGGGCGCGCAGATTCGAAGGCGCGGGTGGCGTCGTTGGCGATGCTGCGCGCCAGCCGGCCGCTGAAGGCGCGGGTGGGCACGGTGTCCTCGCCGGTCGCGGCGGCCAGGGCGCGGGCGTAGGGGGCGGGCAGCGCGGTCTCGGGGCAGCGCAGGAAGGCGGTGCCCATCTGCACGGCGCTGGCGCCCAGGCACAGGGCGGCGGCGACGCCGCGCCCGTCCATGATGCCGCCGGCGGCGATGACCGGCACGCGCAGCGCATCGGCCAGGCGCGGCAGCAGCGCCATCAGCGGCAGGTCGCGCCGGCCGGCGGCGGCGTCCTCGAAGCTGCCGCGGTGGCCGCCGGCCTCGCTGCCCTGGGCGGCCACGGCGTCGGCCCCGGCGGCCTCGGCGGCCAGCGCCTCCTCCAGCGTGGTCGCGGCCGCCACCCAGCGGATGCCGCGCGCCTTCAGCTGGGCCACGAAGCCGGGCTCGAACAGGCCCATGACGGAGGAGGCGACGGCCGGGCACAGCCGCAGCAGGGCGGCGCACTGGGCGGCGTAATCCTCCGTCCAGGGGCCGTCGCCGGCCTCCGGCGGCTCCGGCCCCAGGGCGCGCAGGGCGGCGCGGGCCGCGTCCTCCCGCACAGGATCACGCGCCGGCGGCGGGTCGGGCACCCAGAGGTTGACCTGGAAGGCGCCGTTGGAGGCGGCGCGCACCGCGGCACCCCAGGCCAGCATGGCGTCCGGCCCGCTGGTGAGCGCCCCCAGCCCGCCCATCCCCCCTGCATTGGCCACCGCCGCCGCCAGGGCAGGGGGCGAGGCGCCGGCCATCGGCGCCTGGAGGATGGGGACGCGCAGCCCCCATCCGGCGCAGAAGCGGGCGGCACGGGCGCGGGGTGTCTCCATCGCGGGGCAGGGTGCGGGGCGGGGGCGGTTGTGTCCACCGCCCCCGGCGGGTTAGCGAAGGCTTCAGTGGGCGCGGACAGGATGGGGGCCAGATGGGCGGCAAGCGACTTTTCGGCACCGATGGCGTGCGGGGCACCGCGAACCGCGCGCCCATGGACGCCGCCACGGCGCTGCGGCTGGGCCAGGCGGCGGGGCATTTCTTCAACCGCGGCACCCACCGCCACCGCGTCGTCATCGGCAAGGACACCCGCATCTCGGGCTACATGCTGGAGCCCGCGCTGACGGCGGGCTTCGTCGGCGCGGGGATGGACGTGGTGCTGGTGGGGCCGCTGCCCACCCCGGCCATCGCGCTGCTGGCGCGCTCCATGCGGGCGGATCTGGGCGTGATGATCTCCGCCTCCCACAACCCCTACGAGGACAACGGCATCAAGCTGTTCGGCCCCGACGGCCTGAAGCTGAGCGACGCGCAGGAGGACGAGATCGAGGCCCTGATGGCCGGCGACCTGTCCAGCGTGCTGGTGGCGCCCTCCCGCCTCGGCCGCGCCTCGCGGCTGGAGGACGCGCCGGGCCGCTACATCGAGGCCGCCAAGCAATCCTTCCCGCGCGGCCTGACGCTGGAGGGGCTGCGGGTGGTGGTGGATTGCGCGCATGGCGCCGCCTACAAGGTGGCCCCCACCGTCCTGTGGGAGCTGGGGGCGGAGGTGGTGAGCGTCGGCGTCGCGCCGGACGGCTTCAACATCAACCGCAACGTCGGCTCCACCAGCCCGGCCGCCCTGGCCGCCCTGGTGCGGGAACGCCGGGCCGACCTGGGCATCGCGCTGGACGGCGACGCCGACCGCGTGGTGCTGGTGGACGAGGAAGGCGTGGTGCTGGACGGCGACCAGATCATCGCCCTGGTGGCCGAGAGCTGGCAGCGCGCCGGCCGCCTGTCCCGCCCCGAGGTGGTGGCCACGGTGATGAGCAACATGGGCCTGGAGCGCCACCTGAAGGCCGCGGGCATCGCCCTGCACCGCACCGCCGTGGGCGACCGCCACGTCGGCGAGCGCATGAGGGAGATCGGCGCCAACCTGGGCGGCGAGCAATCCGGCCACATGATCATGACCGACTTCGGCACCACCGGGGACGGGCTGGTGGCGGCGCTGCAGGTGCTGGCCGTGCTGGTGGAGGCGAAGGCCCCGGCCAGCCAGGTGTGCCGCCGCTTCGCGGCGCTGCCGCAGAAGCTGGTGAACATCCGCTACGCCGGCGCCTCGCCGCTGGGCCGCACCGAGGTGAAGGACGCCATCGCGGCGGAGGAGGCCCGGCTGGGCGAGGCCGGGCGCGTCCTCATCCGCGCCTCGGGCACCGAGCCGGTGATCCGCGTGATGGCCGAGGCCGAGGAGGAGGACATGGTGGAGGCGGTGACGGAGCGCCTGGCCGCCGTGATCCGCAAGGGCATCGCCGCGTGAAGGGCCGGGTGCTGATCTGCGCCGGCAGCGATTCCGGCGGCGGCGCCGGCATCCAGGCCGACATCAAGGCGGTGACGGCGCTGGGCGGCTTCGCGATGACGGCGGTGACGGCGCTGACCGCGCAGAACACCCTGGGCGTGCAGGCCGTGCTGGGGGTGGAGGAAGGCTTCATCCGCCGGCAGCTGGCCAGCTGCCTGGACGACCTGGGCGCCGACGCGGCGAAGACCGGCATGCTGGCCGATTCCGCCACCATCGCCGCCGTGTGCGCCGAAATCGCGGCGCGCGCGCCCGGCGTGCCCCTGGTGGCCGACCCGGTGATGGTGGCCAAGGGCGGCCACCGCCTGCTGGCCCCGGATGCGGTGGAGACGCTGAAGCGCCTGCTGCTGCCGCTGGCCACCGTCATCACCCCCAACATCCCCGAGGCGGAGGTGCTGTCGGGCATGGCCATCCCCGACGAGGCGGCGATGCTGGAGGCCGCTGAGGCGATGCTGACCCTGGGCGTGCCCGCGGTGCTGCTGAAGGGTGGCCACATGCCGGGTGAAGGGCTGGTGGACATCCTGGCCACGCCGGAGGGGGTGGTGCGCTTCGAGGATGCGCGCATCCCCACCCGGCACACCCACGGCACCGGCTGCACCCTGGCCAGCGCCATCGCCACCGGTTTGGCGCAGGGGCTGGCGCTGGCGGAGGCGGTGGCCCGCGCCCGGCGCTACGTGCGCGCCGCCATCCTGGCCGCGCCCGGCTACGGCGCCGGGCACGGCCCGCTGGACCACGGCGTGACGGTGGACGCCGCCCGGTTCTGAGGCCCGGGCGGCGCCCGGCGCCTCAGGCGCGGCGGCGCGCGGCGGCGCCGAGGCCGAGCAGCCCCAGGCCGAACAGCGCGAAGGAGGCCGGCACCGGCACCCCGGTGGGCGTGCCCGGGTTGGGGTTCAGCGAGCAGACGGCGTCGGTGCACAGGGCCGACTTGGCCAGCGTCACGAACCAGCCGTCATTGCCCAGGTCGATGACGATGCGCACCTGCAGGCCGGTGGTGATATCGTCCCACACCGCGGTCGGCAGGGCGAAGTCGGTGAAGGCGTAGACGTTGTTGGCGCCCGCCAGCAGGCCGAGGCTGAGCCAGGTGGAGGTGGCGGCGTCGAAGACGTCGATGCGGTCCTGCTCGAAGGGCGCGTCCACGTCGAAGGCGCTGACTTGCAGCGTGGCAGAGGTGGTGGGCAGGCCCAGCGCGCCGTGCGTCCAGCCCCAGCCTTGGCCGTTGCCGCGGTAGTAGGGCGCGCTGAAGGTCGCGGCGGCGCCGGGGGCGAAGAAGCCGGTCGGCGCCTCCACCACGTTCAGCGCGGCCTGGGCGGGCAGCACGGCAGCGCCGAAAACGGCGCTGGCGAGCAGGAGTGTCTTGAGCATGGCTTGCAGTCCTCTCCAGGTGGCTCCGTCCCTTCCCGGGGACAGGCGCCCGGCAACGGCGGGCAAGGAGAGCAAGTGCAAACGCCATGCCAGGATGCAGCACGCCCGGGCGTCCAAATTTTCTGAACCCGTGTCGCGAGTTAGCTCTCACATTGCTGGAGGTTCATCTCAACCTTCCGAAAATCCTCGGTCGATGTAAAGGAATCCGACGCCGTCACGCAGGCCCGGCCGCGAAACATCCCATGCTTGGGCGACGAATGCCGCCGCTTTCAGTCTGCGCGAATCCCGCCGGCGCGCGCGATGGCGGCGTAGCGCCCGGCATCCTCGCGCAGCAGGGCCGCCACCGCGCGCGGCGGCAGCGGCCATGGCGTCATCCCGGCGGCGTCGAGCTGCCGGCGGAAGCCCGCATCCTCCAACATCGCCGCCAGTTCCGTGGCCAGCCGTTCCTGCACCGCGGCGGGGGTGGTGGCGGGGGCGAAGACGGCCTGCCACGCCACCATCTCCAGCCCCGCGAAGACGGGCAGGCTGGCCAGGGGCGGCACCTCCGGGATGGCCGGGTGCGGCTGGGCCGAGGACACCGCGAGCCCCCGCACCCGCCCGTCGCGCAGCAGCGGCCGGGCGGTGGTGAGGGAAAGCACCGCGAGGTCCAGCCGCCCGGCGATCAGGTCCGGCGGGATCTGGGCGGCGATGCGGTAGGGCACGTGCTCCAGCCGCAGCCCCGCGCGCTGGGCGATGGTCTCGCCCCACAGGTGCAAGGAGGTGCCGGTGCCGGAGGTGCCGTAGGTCAGCCCGCCCACCTGCCGCCGGCCGAGGTCCAGGAACTCGGGCAGGTTGCGCGCCGGCAGGTTGGGCCGGGCCAGCAGCACCAGCGGCAGGGAGGCCAGCATCCCCAGCGCCGCGAAATCCGTCAGCGGGTCGTAGCGCACGGCGGCGGGCGTGACGGCGGGGGCGATGGCCAGGGGCGATTCCACCCCTAGCAGCAGGGTGTGCCCGTCCGGCGCGGCGCGGGCCGCGCGCTCGGTGCCGATGGTGCCGCCGGCGCCGGGCGCGTTCTCCACCACCACGGGCTGGCCCAGGCGGCGCCCCAGCTCGGTGGCGGCCAGCCGGGCCACCGTGTCCACGTTGCCCCCGGCGGCGAAGGGCACGATCAGGGTCAGCGGGCGGCTGGGCCAGGCCTGCGCCCGGGCGGCCAGCGGCAGCGCGGCGGCGCCGGGCAGGGAAAGCAGGAGGCGGCGGGACATCGTCATACGGATGGGAACTCCAGCGCGTCGAAGGCGGCGGCGAAGCTGGCCTCCAGGTGGCGCTTCGCGGCGTCCTCCAGGAAGCTGCCGCGCACGCCGTTCAGGGTGAACCGGCGCAGCTCCTCCCGCCCGAAGCCGAAGTCGCGCGCCATCATCGCCCAGCATCGCGCGGGGGTGACGCGGTGCATGGGCGGGTCGTCGGTGTTGGGGTGGATGGCCAGCCCGGCCGCCGCCATGGCGCGGATGGGGTGGTCCAGCGCCCAGCGCTCCGGCGCCAGGGTGCGCAGGTAGTGGCTGTTGGTGGGCACCACCGTCACCACCATGGCGGAGTCGCGCAGCCGGGCCAGCAGGGCGGGGTCCTCCACCGCGGTGTAAGCGTGGTCCAGCCGGTCCACCCCCACCAGTTCCAGCGCGGTACGGATGTTGCGCGGGTGGCAGCCGAACTCCCCGGCATGGGCGGTCAGGCGGAAGCCGGCGCGCTTCGCCGCGGCCCAGGCGCGCCAGAACAGCTCGGGCGGGCGGTCGGTCTCGCGGTAGTCGATGCCCAGGCCCACGATGCCCTCGCGCCGGTGGGCGGCCATCCATTCCACCAGCTGCTCCGCGGCCTCGGGCGTGTCCTCGCGGTCGATGGCGGGGATGAGCAGGGCCGAGACGCCGAACTCCGCCGCCGCGTCGGCGAAGCTGGCCAGGATGGCGTCCGCCCCGGTGGCGTAGGGAAACAGGTGCGCGGTGCCGGTGGGGTTCCAGAACAGCTCGCTGTGGCGGACGTTCTGCGCCGCCGCGGCTGCCAGGTGCTCGTAGGCGGCGCGGTGCAGGTCGGCGGGGCGCTTCAGCAGGCGCTGCTCCAGCGCGCGCAGGATGTGCAGCACCCCCTTGGGCCTGGCGTCGCGGGCATAGAGCGCATCGGCCTCCGCCGCCGGCATGCCGGCCCGCGCCGCCCATTCCGCGAAGGTGGCCGGCAGCACCGCGCCCAGCAGGTGGATGTGCAGCTCCGTCTTGGGAAGCGCCTGGCACCAGGCGTCGAGGGCATCCATGGCCGGCCATGCTGCGCCGCCGCGGGATTGAGGGCAACGCCGTCCGGCCGTAAGCCATGCCGCATGAGGAAGCCCGCCAACCCCCGTTTCTCCTCCGGCCCCTGCGCCAAGCGGCCGGGCTGGTCGCTGGCGGCGCTGGAGGGGGCGATGCTCGGCCGTTCCCACCGCGCGCCGGCGGCCAAGGCGAAGCTGCGCGAGGTCATCGAGCGCTCCCGCGCGGTGCTGGGGATGCCGGCGGGCTGGGTGTGCGGCATCGTGCCGGGCAGCGACACCGGCGCCATCGAGATGGCGATGTGGAACCTGCTGGGCCCGCGCGGGGTGGACGTGCTGGCCTGGGAAAGCTTCTCCCTGGAATGGGCGAAGGACGCGCGCGACCACCTGCGCCTGCCCGAGGTGCGCGTGCTGCAGGCGGAGTACGGCCGCCTGCCGGACCTGCGCGCGGCGGACTGGCGGCGCGACGTGGTGTTCGTGTGGAACGGCACCACCTCGGGCGTGCGGCTGCCGGACGCCGGCTGGATTCCGGAGGATCGCGAGGGGCTGGCCATCTGCGACGCCACCTCCGCCGCCTTCGCCATGGAGATGGACTGGTCCAGGCTCGATGTCGTCACCTGGTCCTGGCAGAAGGCGCTGGGCGGCGAGGCGGCGCATGGCATGCTGGCGCTGTCCCCGCGCGCGCAGGAACGGCTGAAGGCCCACCGCCCGGCCTGGCCTCTGCCCAAGCTGTTCCGGCTGGGCCAGGGCGTGTGGGAAGGGGAAACGGTGAACACCCCCTCCATGCTGTGCGTGGAGGACGCGCTGGACGGGCTGCGCTGGGCCGAGGGTTCCGGCGGCCTGCCCGCCCTGGTGGCGCGCAGCGAGGCCAACCTGGCCGCCATCGCCGCCTGGGAGGCCCGCAGCCCCTGGGCCAGCTTCCTGGCCGGGCGCCCCGAGGAGCGCTCCTGCACCTCCGTCTGCCTGCGCTTCCGCCCCGGCGCGGCGGCGGACGAGGCCGGGGTGGCCCGGCGCATGGCGGCCTGGCTGGACCGCGAGGGGGTGGCGCTGGACGTGGCGAACTACCGCGACGCCCCGCCCGGCCTGCGCATCTGGTGCGGCGCCACGGTGGAGCGCGCCGACGTGGAGGCGCTGCTGCCCTGGCTGGATGCCGCGTGGGAGGCATGCCAGCCCGGCTGAAACCGCTGCAACCCCCGCGCCGCCCACGGCTTCCCGCAGCGGGAACTCCGAATGGCGGCGACAGAGATGCGGGCGATGCGCTTCAGGCTGGGATGCGAACTGGACTACGAGGTGGAGGAGGGCGAGGCGTCCTTCCTGTTCCACGTCGAGCCGCAGGAGCGCGACGGGCAGGCCGTGCTGGAGCAGCACCTGGCCTTCACCCCGCCGCTGGAGGCCGAGCGCTTCGTGGAGCCCGACACCGGCAACCGCCTGCTGCGGGTGCGCGCCGGCCCCGGCCCGCTGAAGCTGCGCCACGAGGCGCTGGTGCAGGCGGCCCCCGCCGTGCTGGACCCCGGCGCGGTGCGCGAGGTGCCGGCGGACCACCTGCCGATGGCGCTGCTGCCGCACCTGCTGCCCAGCCGCTACGTCGAGTCCGACCGCCTGGCCGGCTTCGCGGAGAAGACCTTCGGCGCGCTGCCGCCGGGCCACGCCCGCGTCACCGCCCTGTGCGACTGGGTGCGCGACCACCTGGACTACGTGCGCGGCTCCTCCGACGAGGAGACCACCGCCTGCGACACGCTGGTGCAGCGCGAAGGGGTGTGCCGGGACTACGCGCACCTGGCCATCGGGCTGTGCCGGGGGCTGGGCATCCCGGCGCGCTTCGTCAGCGCCTATGCCTGGCAGCTGGACCCGCCGGACTTCCACGCGGTGATGGAGGCGTGGCTGGAAGGCCCGCAGGGCGGCGCCTGGTTCCTGTTCGACCCCACGCGCATGGCGCCGCCGGACGGGCTGGTGCGCATCGGCGTCGCCGCCGACGCCGCCGGGGTGGCCTTCTGCACCCCCCGCGGCAAGGTGAGCTGTGGCAAGCCCCGGGTGTGGATCGACGCCGTGGAGGCCGGGGCGGCGGGCGCACCGGCCGAGGCGGCGGTCAGCCTGTCCTGACGGGCGCGGCGCGCCTCAGCGCCGGCGCTCCATGCGGTCCATCTCCGCCGCGGCGGCGCCGGCGGCCAAGCGCACCTGCGGCAGCCGGGGCAGGGTGTTCAGCCGGCGCAGCGTCTCCTCCTGGCCCAGGGTGAACACGTTGCGGTCGGTGAAGGCCTGGGCCGCCACGGTGGCGCGCAGGCGCTGGGCGGCGGCGCGCAGGGCGGCTTCCGCGGCCTCGCCCCCCAGGCGGGGGTTCAGGCCGATGGCGGCGCGGAACTCGTCGCGCCCGGCTTCCAGCTTCGGCTGGATGGTGGGGGACATGCCGGGGCCCCAGCGCGGGTCGGCCGGCGTCATCCGCCGGGCCAGGAACTCCATGTGGGCGGCGGCCATCAGCGCCCCGGCGGGGTTGCCCTGGTAGATGCTGGTGTCGCCCAGGTTGCGGGGCGCGTTCAGCGCGGCGCCGCGCAGCGGCTCGCCGAAGCCGCCCAGGTAGTCGGCCGCGGGGTCCAGCGTGCAGGAGGCCAGCAGCGGCAGGGGGAGCAGGAGGAGGGCGCGTCGGGTCATGGGCGCAGCTTGCCCCATTCCGCCGCCGCTGGCACACGGCGCCATGAGATGAGCGACCCCGCCCCCCTAGCGCTGCTGCCCGCCGGCCTGGTGGACCTGCTTCCCCCCGAGGCCGAGCAGGAGGCCTGGCTGGCGGAGGCGCTGGCGGAATCCTTCGCCCTGCACGGCTACGAGCGCGTGACGCCGCCGCTGCTGGAGTTCGAGGAGGGGCTGCTGGCGGGCTCGGGCGCCGCGGTGGCGGAGCAGACCTTCCGCCTGATGGACCCGGTGAGCCAGCGCATGATGGGGCTGCGGGCCGACATGACGCCGCAGGTGGCGCGCATCGCCGCCACCCGCATGGCCGGCGCCGCCCGCCCGCTGCGCCTGTGCTACGCCGGCCAGGTGCTGCGCGTGCGCGGCAGCGAGCTGGCGCCGGCGCGGCAGGTGCGCCAAGCCGGCATCGAGCTGATCGGCGGCGCCGCGCCCGAGGCCGACGCCGAGGTGGCGCTGGTGGCGGTGGAGGCGGTGACGCGGCTGGGCATCGGCGGCATCTCGCTGGATGTCGGCCTGCCGCGCATGGCCGAGGCGCTGATGCAGGAGGCGGGCATCGCCGGCGCGGAGGCGGAGCCGCTGGCCCGCGCGCTGGACCGCAAGGACGCCGCCGCGGTGGCGCGGCTGGTGGCGGGGCGCGGCCCGGTGGCTGCCCTGCTGCCCGCCCTGCTGGCCGCCGCCGGCCCGGCGGAGGAGGCGGTGCGCGCCCTGGAGGGTGCCGACCTGCCGCCCGCCGCCCGCGCCATCGCCGCCAACGCGCTGAAGGTGGTGCGCGCCATCCGCGCCCGCGCCCCCGCCCTGCGGGTGACGGTGGACCCGGTGGAGTTCCGCGGCTTCCAGTACCATGTCGGCGTCGCCTTCACCCTGTTCGGCCCCGGCCTGGCGGGCGAGCTGGCGCGCGGCGGCCGCTACCTGGCGCAGGGCGACGAGCCCGCGACCGGCATGACCCTGTACGCCGACGCGGTGATGCGCGCCGCGCCGCCGCGCCCGCCGCGCCGCCGCTGCTTCCTGCCGCCCGGCACCCCGCCCGCGGTGGGCGAGGCGCTGCGCGCCGAGGGGCACGCCACCGTGGCTGCGCTGTCGGCCGCCGATGACGCGATGGCGCTGCGCTGCACCCACCGTTGGGACGGCGGCAGCCTGGTTTCCGTGGAGAGCGAGTGATGGCGAACGTGGCGGTGATCGGCGCCCAGTGGGGCGACGAGGGCAAGGGCAAGGTGGTGGACTGGCTGGCCAGCCGCGCCGAGATCGTGGTGCGCTTCCAGGGCGGGCACAATGCCGGCCACACGCTGGTGGTGGGCGACAAGACCTACAAGCTCTCGCTGCTGCCCTCGGGCATCGTCCGCGGCAAGCTGGGCGTCATCGGCAATGGCGTGGTGCTGGACCCCGACGCCCTGCTGGGCGAGATCGCCAAGGTGCGCGAGCAGGGGCTGGAGGTCGGCCCGCACAACCTGCGCATCGCCGACACCGTGCCGCTGATCCTGCCGCTGCACCCGGCGCTCGACCAGGCGCGCGAGAGGGCGCGCGGCGGCGACAAGATCGGCACCACCGGCCGCGGCATCGGCCCGGCCTACGAGGACAAGGTGGGCCGCCGCGCCATCCGCCTCTGCGACCTTGCGGAACCCGAGACGCTGTCGGCCAAGCTGGACGAGCTGCTGCTGCACCACAACGCGCTGCTGACCGGCCTGGGGGCGCCGCTGTTCGACAAGGCGCCGCTGCTGGACAAGCTGCTGGCCCTGGCCCCGCTGCTGCTGCCCTATGCCGAGCCGGTGTGGGAGCGCCTGGACGCCGCCCGCAAGGAGGGGCGGCGCATCCTGTTCGAAGGCGCGCAGGCGGTGATGCTGGACGTGGACCACGGCACCTACCCCTACGTCACCAGCTCCAACACCGTGGCCGGCAACGCCGCGGCGGGCAGCGGCGTCGGGCCGGATGCCATCGGACTGGTGCTGGGCATCGCCAAGGCCTACGCCACCCGCGTCGGCTCCGGCCCCTTCCCGAGCGAGCTGCACGACGCCATCGGCGAGCGCCTGGGCGAGCGCGGGCGCGAGTTCGGCACCGTGACCGGGCGCAAGCGCCGCTGCGGCTGGTTCGACGCCGCGATGGTGCGCCAGGCGGTGAAGCTGGGCGGCGTGCAGGGCCTGGTGCTGACCAAGCTGGACGTGCTGGACGGGCTGGAGGAGCTGAAGATCTGCGTGGGCTACCGCGTGGACGGGCAGGAGATGAATCGTCTGCCGCCGGGCATGAAGGCCCAGGCCGCCGCCGAGCCGATCTACGAGGTGATGGAGGGCTGGGCGGGCTCGACCATGGGCGCGCGCTCCTACGCCGAGCTGCCGGCGCAGGCGGTGAAGTACGTGCGGCGAATCGAGGAGCTGGTGGAGGCGCCGGTGATGATGCTGAGCACCAGCCCCGACCGCGACGACACCATCGCCCTGCGCGACCCCTTCGCCGGCTGAATTTGCACGCCCCAGGCAAGTCGTCACCGCGCCACCGCAACTTGCGGTGGTGTGCCGCGGCGCTGGCGGCGTAATCAACCGTTCTTTCATGTGTGGCCTTTACTTTCCGTGCTGAAGTCGGCGCGGAGGCGAGGCCATGAATTCCCGGCGTTCCATCCTGTTGCTGCCGCTGGCCGGCCTCGGCGCCTGCGCCGCCCTGCCGGCGGAGCAGGCCATGGGCACCCCGGCGGCGGCGGTCGCCCGCCACTCGGCCGCCAGCGTCATCGCCAGCGGGGTGCCGGCCGGCGCGGCGGTGGCGGTGGCCCCGGGGCTGGCGGTTACCAACGCCCATGTGGTGCGCGCCGCCGCCCGCCCGCTGCTGCTGCGCGATTCCTCGGGGGTGGAGGTCGCGCCGCGCGCGGTGCGCGAGGTGCCGGGCACCGACCTGGCCTTCCTGGACCTCCCGCCCGGCTTCCTGCGCCCCGCCGCCACCGCCGAGCGCCCGCCCCGCGTGGGCGAACCGCTCTGGGCCGTGGGTCCGGAAGGGCTGGGCCGCGCCGTGGCCTCCGGGCCGGTGCTGCGGCCGTCGCTGCACCTGCCGGGCTACGGGCGCGGCTTCACGGCGCGGCTGGGCGCGCTGATGGGCTTCTCCGGCGGGCCGGTGGTGAACGCGCAGGGGCAGGTGGCGGGGCTGACCACCGCCTTGCTGGGCCGCCCGGGCGCCGCTTCCGCCGCGCTGATGCTCGGCGCCGACCTCGACGGGCTGGCCCGGCCGGGGCGGGAGGTCTTCGTGCTGGCCCTTGCGCAGGGCTGAGCTTGCGCGCAAGTAACGGCGCAGCTTCGCTGGAGGGAACGCCATGAATCGCCGCCACGTCCTGGGCCTCGCCGGGGCCGGGCTCCTCGCGCCGCACGTGCTGCGCGCCCAGACCTTCCCGGACCGTCCCCTCCGGCTGATCGTGCCCTGGCCGCCCGGCGGCTCCACCGACACCATCGCCCGCCTGTTCCAGCCCCGCCTGGCCGAGGTGCTGGGCCGCCCGGTCATCATCGACAACCGCGGCGGCGCCTCGGGCGCCACCGGCGCCATCGAGGGCGCGCGCGCGCCCGCCGACGGCTCGACCTGGATGTTCGTCTACGACACCCAGGCCACCAACGAGACGGTGATGCGCCTGCCCTTCCGCACCATGGAGGCCTTCGTGCCGGTCTCCCTGGCCGCCTCGGGGCCGCTGGTGATGGTGGCGCACCAGTCCACCCCCTTCACCAACTTCCAGCAGGTGGTGGACGCCGCGCGCCGCGCGCCGGAAACCCTGAACTACGCGACGTCCGGCGTCGGCGGGCTGGCGCATGTCTCCACCACCCTGCTGCAGCAGCAGGGCAATTTCCGCATCGTCCACGTTCCCTACCGCGGCGGCGGGCCGGCCGTGCAGGACGCCGTGGCCGGCCACGTGCCGCTGTTCATGACCAACGTCGTCATCGTCTCGCAGCACATCCGCAACGGCGTGCTGCGGCCGCTTGGCGTCACCACGCGGGGCGAGACGCGCCACGTGCCCAACACGCGCTCCTTCGCGCAGCAGGGCTTCGGCGACTTCGAGGCGCCGACCTGGTGGGCCATGCTGGGCCGCGCCGGCACGCCCGAGCCGCTGGTGCGCCGCATGCACGAGGCGCTGTCCCGCGTGCTGAACGAGCCCGAGGTGAAGTCCCGCATCGAGGAGCAGGGCTGCGACATCGTGGCGAGCAGCCCGGAGGAGTGCCGCCGCTTCATCGAGGCGGAGGTCGCCAAGTGGGCGCGCGTCATCACGGACAACAACATCCGCGCCGACAGCTGAAGGCTTCCCGCATCAGAACCATTTGCGGTGATGCATCGAGCCGGGGTACATCGTCGCGAATGGTTGTGAAGGGAATCGGCGGGTGACGGCATTGACCGGGCGGCGCGTCCTGCTGGTCGAGGACGAGCCGCTCATCGCCATGTTCGCCGAGATGGCGCTGGAGGATGCGGGGGCGGAGGTGGTCGGCACCGCCGCCGCCGTCGCGCCCGCGCTGGCGCTGCTGGACTCCGCGACGCCGGAGGTGGTGCTGGTGGACGTCCGGCTGCGCGGGGGCGAGAGCGGCTACACCCTCGCCCAGACCCTCGCGGCGCGGAGAATCCCCTTCGTGCTGGCCACCGGCATGCAGGGCCAGGACGTCCCGGCCGAGCTGCGCGGCGCGCCGGTGCTGCCCAAGCCCTACACCGCGCCGCAGATGGTCGCGGCGCTGCAGGGCGTGCTGGCGGGCTGAACGCCCGCCCAGCCGCAGGGCGGGGGTTCAGCCCCGCTGGTTCATCAGCATCTCGATGGTCGCCAGGTGCGACTTGATGGCCGGCACCGCCATGGTGCCGATGATGCGCTCGGCCTCGGTGGCGCCGCTGGCCTTCACCTGGGTGTGGATGCGCAGCAGGTCCTCGTGCCCGGCCTTCTGCATGGCCAGGAAGGCGCGGTCGAACTCGGCGCCCTGGGCGGCCTGGACGGACGCCATCATCCGCGCGGTGTCGTCGCGCATGGACACCTGGGCAGGGACGGTGATGCCGGCGAGCTGCATGGCCTCCATCGCCGCCATCTGCTCCTCCGCCTCCAGCTGGGCGAACTGGCGCACCATGGGGTTCTGGGCCCGCTGCACGCCCAGCCGCGCGGAGTTCAGCGAGGCGGTGGAGGCGGTGAGCGCCTGCATCCGCAGGTCCGCCGAGCCCTGGGCGCGGGCGATGGCGGGCAGGACGAGGGCGGCGCCGGCGAGGGCGAGGCCGGCATGACGGCGATGGAGCATGGGGGAAAACCTCGGGAATGGGTTGCGGTCCGGGTGGAACGACGACCGCAAACCCTTGGTTTCCCTTGACAAAATAGGTTCCGGCTACTTCCCGGCTGCCGCCTTGGCGATGGGGGCGACGAATTGCTGCTCCGTGTCCCAGGGGAACAGGATCCAGGTGTCCTGGCTGACCTCGGTGATGAAGGTGTCCACCAGCGGCTTGCCAGCGGGCTTGGCGTAGACGGTGGCGAAATGCGCCTTGGGCAGCATGGCGCGCACCACCTTGGCGGTGGTGCCGGTGTCCACCAGGTCGTCCAGCAGCAGCCAGCCCTCGCCGTCGCCGGCCGCGGCGGGGGCCTTCACCACGCGCGGATCGCCCTTCACCTCCTCGTCGTAGGTGACGACGGAGACGGTCTCGATGATGCGGCTTTCCAGCTCCCGCGCCACGATGGCGGCGGGGATCAGCCCGCCGCGGGTGATGGCGACCACGCCCTTCCACGGGCCCTTCTCCACCAGGCGCCAGGCCAGCGCCTTGGCGTCGCGGTGCAGCTGGTCCCAGGACACGGTGTAGTAGCGCTGCGCCATCTCAATGCATCCTTGATCCGTTGGGCACCGGCTGGTCGGGGCCGACCAGCACCACCGCGCCATCCGCGTCCGCCACGCCCAGCACCAGCACCTCGCTCACGAAGGGGCCGACCTGCCGGGGCGCCAGGTTCACCACCGCCAGCACCTGCCGCCCCAGCAGCGCCGCCGGCGCATAGCGCGCCGTGACCTGCGCCGAGGAGCGCTTCACGCCGATGGGCGCCCCGAAGTCCAGCCACAGCCTGAGGGCGGGCTTGCGCGCCTCCGGGAAGGGCTGGGCGTCCACCACCGTGCCCGCGCGGATCTCCACCGCCTCGAAGGCCGCGAACGGGATGGGCTGGTCCATGTTCGCGCCCTAGCCAAACCCCGCGCGCAAGGGAAGGGGGGTGTCGCATGCCGCGTCGCGCGGTAGAAGCAGCCCAACGTCCCAAGGAACCCCCGCCATGCGCGATTTCCACGCCCCCGGCCGCTCCCCCGTCATCGCCGGGCGCGGCATGGCGGCCACCTCCATGCCCGCCGCCAGCCTCGCCGCCATCGAGGTGCTGAAGGCGGGCGGCAACGCGCTGGACGCCGCCATCGCCGCCGCCGCGCTGCTGGGCGTGATCGAGCCGCAGAGCACCGGCATCGGCGGCGACTGCTTCTGCCTCTACGCCCCGGCGGGCACCGGCCAGGTCATCGCCATGAACGGCTCCGGCCGCGCGCCCGGCGCGGCGACGCCGGAGAGGCTGCGGGCCGCCGGCCTGACGGCGATGAAGGCGGACAGCGCCCATTCCGTGACGATTCCCGGCGCCGTCGCCGCCTGGGCCAAGCTGAACGCCGCCTACGGCCGCAAGCCGCTGGACTTCCTGCTGCAGCCCGCGATCAAGGCGGCCGAGGACGGCTTCTTCGTCCATGCCCGCGTGGCGCATGACTGGGAGGAGGCGGCGGACAAGCTGCGCGGCCACGCCGCCAGCGCCAGGCACTACCTGGTGGGGAACGAGGCGCCGCGCATCGGCACCCGCATGGCTCTCCCCGCCTTGGGGCGCACGCTGCGCGCCATCGGCCGCGATGGCGCGCGCGCCTTCTACGAGGGCGCCATCGCCGCCGACATGGTCCGGGCGCTGCGCGAGGCGGGCGGGCTGCACACCGAGGCCGACTTCGCCGCCGGGCTGGACGGCCCCGAATTCGTCACCCCCATCCAGCGCCGCTTCCGCGGCCTGGACATCTTCGAATGCCCGCCCAACGGCACCGGCATCATCGCTCTGATGATGCTGGGCATGCTGGAGGGCTTCGACGCGCCCGAGGGCGGGGCGATGGGCGTGGCCCGCCTGCATCGCCACATCGAGGCCGCGCGCCTGGGCTACCGCGACCGCGACGCCTTCGTGGCCGACCCGGCGCAGGTGGAGGTGCCGGTGGAGAAGCTGCTCTCCGACTCCTACCTGCGCGCCCTGGCCCGCGGCATCCGCGACGGCCAGGCCGCCGAGCTGCCGCCGCCCGGCGAGACGCTGCTGCCGGTGCACGCCGACACCGTCTACCTCTGCGTGGTGGACGAGGACGGCAACGCCTGCTCCTTCATCAACTCGCTGTTCGAGAGCTTCGGCTCGGGCATCCTGGGCGAGGAAAGCGGGGTGATGCTGCACAACCGCGGCTTCGGCTTCCGCCTGCAGGAGGGGCACCCGAACTGCATCGCACCCCACAAGCGGCCGATGCACACCATCATCCCCGGCATGGCGATGAAGGACGGCCAGCCCTTCATGCCCTTCGGCGTGATGGGCGGGCACTTCCAGCCGATGGGCCAGACCCTGCTGCTCACCAACATGCTGGATTTCGGCATGGACGTGCAGGCGGCGCTGGACGCCCCGCGCCTGTTCCCGCGCGAAGGCAAGATCCAGTGCGAGCGCGGCATCCCGGCGGAGGTGGTGGCCCGGCTGAACGCCATGGGCCATGACTGCATCCCCTTCGCCAAGCCGCATGGCGGCGGCCAGGCCATCGTCATCGACCGCGAGCGCGGCGCGCTGATCGGCGGCAGCGACCCGCGCAAGGATGGCTGCGCGCTGGGCTACTAGCCGAGCGCTTTTTTGTGCCCTCAGGCGCCGGGCGCCGCCTCCGGCGGCTTGGCTGCGCTCCGCAGCTGGCGTCCTGGCCGGGCGGTTGGTCCGGGCGCGGCGGCCGCCTTGCGGCCGCATCCTCGTGGGCGGCGCCGGTCCTGGTTGGTTTCGCGGGCCGCTCGGCGCCATGCCGCGGGCAGCCAGGACTGCGATGACGCTTCGCGGCCAGCAGCTTCGCCTGCTGGCTGCACCTTCCCCATCGCCCCCGCCCGGTCCACCCTGCCCGGCGAGGAGAGCCAAGCCCATGACCGAGCCCTGTGACCTGACCGCCGTCGAGGCGCGCCGCCTTGTCGGCCAGAAGCGCCTGTCGCCCACCGAGCTGCTGGAATCCTGCCTGCGGCGCATCGCCGCGGTGAACCCGGCGGTGAACGCCATGGTGGCGATGGACGAGGCCGCCGCCCGTGCCGCCGCCAGGCAAGTCGAATCGGCGCTGGCGAAGGGCGAATCGCTCGGCGCCTTGGCCGGCCTGCCGCTGGGCATCAAGGACCTGGAGGAAACCAAGGGCCTGCGCACCACCTGGGGCAGCCCCATCTTCAAGGACCACGTGCCGGAGCGCGACGAGGCGATGGTCGCGAACCTGCGCAAGGCCGGCGGCGTGGTGCTGGGCAAGACCAACGTGCCGGAATTCGGCCTGGGCGCGAACAGCCGCAACGCCGTCTACGGCGCCACCGGCAACGCCTTCGACCCCACGCGCAACGCCGCCGGCTCCTCCGGCGGATCGGCGGTGGCGCTGGCCACCGGCATGGTGCCGCTGGCCACCGGCAGCGACACCGGCGGCAGCCTGCGCAACCCGGCGGCGCACAACGGCATCGTCGGCTACCGCCCCTCGCCCGGGCTGGTGCCCAGCGAGCGGCGCGGCCATGGCTGGTCCCCCCTGCCGGTGCTGGGGCCGATGGCGCGCAACGTGCCGGATTTGTGCCTGATGCTCTCCGCCATGGCGGATGACGACGCGCAGGACCCGCTGGCCTACACCCTGCACGCCCGCCCGGTGCGCGGCGAGCCGGCGCTGTTCCACCCGCCGCGCCGCATCGACCTCTCGACCGTGCGCCTCGCCTTCACGGAGGATTTTGGCCAGGCGCTGGTGGAGCAGGCGGTGCGCCGCAAGTTCCGCGTGGCGGTGGAGGCCATCGCCCGCCACGTGGCGCGCGCCGAGGCCGCCACGCCCGACGTGAGCGGCGGCGACGAGGCCTTCGAGGTGCTGCGCGCCGTCGCGGTCATCGCCGCGCACGGGCAGAAGGTGCGGGAACGCCCGGCCGATTGCGGCCCCAACCTGCACGCCAACGTGGAGGAGGCGCTGCGCTACTCGGCGGAGGACGTGGCGCGGGCCAGCACGGCGCAGACCCGCATCTACCGCGGCTTCCAGGCCTTCTTCGCGAAGCACGACATCCTGGTGACGCCCGCCATCACCTGCTCGCCGCGGCCATGGCGGGAGCTGTATCCCGAAACCATCGACGGCCAGCCGGTGCGGTCCTACTTCCACTGGCTGGCGCTGGCCTACTACGTGACGCTGACCGGGCATCCGGCCATCAGCCTGCCGGTGGGGCTGGACGAGCACGGCTTGCCCTTCGGCCTGCAGCTCATCGGCCCGCGCGGCGGCGACGCCTACCTGCTGGGCGTGGCCGCCGCGGTGGAGGAGGCCCTGGCGGGCGACGCCGCGACGGCGCGCCCGGTGCCGGACGTGGCGGCGCTGGCCAAGGCGCCCCCCATCAGCGGGATGGAAGGCTTCCTGGGCTTCGGCTGACCTACCAGCCGCGATGGCCCCAGCCGCCGCCCCAATAGGGGCGCGGGGCGGGGCGGTAGGCGTAGACCGGCCGCCCCCAGCCGCCGCCATGGCCCCAGCCCGGCCCGTGCGAGTAGGCCGGGTAGCGCGGCTGGGAGGCGGCGGCGATGCCGATGCCCGCGGCGGCGCCGATGCCGGCGCCCAGCAGCCCGGTGGCCACCGGGTCCACCCGACCATAGGGGTCGGTGCAGGCGCCCAGGCCGAGCAGGGCGATGACGGGGAGCACGAGGAGCTTGCGCATGGGGGGAAACCTCCTGATGGGCGGAAGATGGTCCGCGGGGGTGTCGGGCGCGCGCCGGGAACAAGGTGATTTCATGCCGATCGTGGCGAAGCCGTGGCGACGCCGACCTGCGCGCACATGTCCAGCAACGGGCATTCCGGGCAGCGCGGGCGGAAGCCGGTGCAGGTGGTCTTGCCGAAGGGCACCAGCCGCTCGTTGATCTCCACCCGGTAGGCGGCGGACAGCAGCTGCTCCAGCGCCGCCTGGGTCTTCTCCGGCGTCGGCGTGGCCAGGATGCCCCAGCGGTTGGTGATGCGGTGGACGTGGATGTCCACCGCGATGAAGGGCCGGCCCAGCGCCACCCCCAGCGCCAGGGCGGCCACCTTGGGGCCGACGCCGCGGAACGCCATCAGCCCCTCGGGGGTGTCGGGCGTGGCGCCGCCGTGCTCGTCGCGGATGCGGCGGGCCAGGGCCAGCAGGTCGCGCGCCTTCGGCTCGGGGAAGGTGACGCCGGCCAGCAGCGGCAGCAGCCGCGCCTCGTCCAGCGCCGCCAGCGCCGCCGGGCTGCGCGCGACGGCGAACAGGCGGCGGCAGGCGGGCAGCACGTCTTCGTCGCGGGTGCGGGCGGAAAGCAGGGAGGCGACGAGCTGCTCGAACAGGCTGTTGAAGCCTTCGTCGCGCAGGGCGAACATGGCGGCGGGCGGCACGCCGCGCAGGTGGGCGCGCAGCCGCTCGAACGCGATGTCCCAGTCGAAGGGGCGCAGGGCCGGCATGGCCTCCGAACGCCCGGAGCCGTCCGGGCGCTGCCATGGGGCGCGAAAGCGGGGGGCTTCTGTTGCCCGGTGCCCCCCCAACCGCGCTTACCTAATGTTAGGCAGCGAGCGCCACAGCCTCGCGGCTGTTGTCGTTGGCACTTGTGATTTAGCCCGATGACGGCGGTACAATGCCGGGCAAAAGCTGCGTCTTTACCTCGCGCGTCGAGCCTGTTTCGTCCCCGTGCCCGCCTCCCCGACAAGGGAGGGTGAGATGGTGGAGACGCCGGGCACTGCCCCCGGGTCCGCAACGCTTATTCCACGCAACGTTTATCGCCATAGCCGCAAGCGGCACCCCATTAACTGGCACGTCCCGCCCCGGTTTTCCAGGGGGGCGGTGACAAGCCGCCCGCCAGCCGCGATGCTCCCTCCCCAGGGACGGAAACGGAGGAAGCGGCATGGACGGCCCGGTGGGCTTCGTCGGCCTGGGGATGATGGGCGGGCCGATGGCCGCCAACCTGCGCGCCAAGGGCACGGAACTGGTCACGCTGGACGCCGCCGGCGCCGGGCTGGAAGGCGCGCCCGCCGCGCGCGACGCCGCCGACTTGGCCGCGCGCTGCCCGGTGCTGGTGCTGATGCTGCCCGACAGCCCGGCGGTGGCGCAGGTGCTGGGGGCGGCGCTGCCCGCCCTGCGCCCGGGCGCGCTGGTGGTGGACATGGGCTCCTCCCTGCCGGCCGAGACGCGGCGCTGGGGCGCCGCGCTGGCCGGGCGCGGCGCCGCCCTGGTGGACGCGCCGGTTTCCGGCAGCGTGGCCAAGGCGCGCGCCGGCACCCTGGCCATCATGGCCGGCGGCGAGGCGGCGGCGCTGGACCGCGCCGAGCCCCTGCTGCGCCGCATGGGCGAGGCGGTCATCCGCACCGGCCCGCTGGGCAGCGCCCACGCCATGAAGGCGCTGAACAACTTCGTCTATGCCGCCGGGCTGCTGGCCGTCAGCGAGGCCGCGCTGGTGGCGGAGCGCGAGGGGCTGGACCTGGGGGTGCTGGCGCAGGTGCTCAACGCCTCCTCCGGCCGCAACGTCGCCTCCGAAACCAAGCTGGCGCAGGAGATCACCCCGCGCCGCTACGCCGGCGGCTTCCAGCTGGGGCTGATGCGCAAGGACATCGAGACGGCGGCCGCCATCGCGCAGGGCACCGGCACGCCGGCGCGGCTGCTGCAGCTGCTGCGCGCCGAATGGGCGGCGGCCGTCGCCGCCCGCGGCCCCCGCGCCGACAACACCGAGATCCACCGCCACCTGGAGGCCACGCCATGAGCATCCCCCGCCGCGCCGTCCTGGGCGCCGCCGCCCTGCCGCTGGCCGCCGCCGCGCAATCCTGGCCCGACCGGCCCATCCGCCTGATCGTCGCCTTCCCCGCCGGCAGCGTGACCGACAGCCTGGCCCGCAACATCGCCGAGCCGCTGTCGCGCGAGCTGGGCCAGCCGGTGGTGGTGGACAACCGCCCGGGCGGCAACGGCGTGGTCGGCACCATGGCGATGAAGGGCGCCGCGCCGGACGGGCACACCATGGCCATCATGTCCGTCACCAACGCGGCGCTGAACACCTATCTGGTGCGCAACCTGGGCTACGACCCGCTGCGCGACTTCACCCACATGGCCTTCCTGGCCGAGGCGCCCTACCTGCTGGTGGTGCCGCCCTCCTCGCCCGCCCGCAGCACGGCGGAGCTGATGGAGCTGGCCCGCCGCCGCCCGGGCGAGCTGACCTTCAGCCATGGCAACGCCTCCGCCCTCATCGGCACGGAGCAGATGAGCCGCATGGCCGGGGTGCGGATGCTGCCGGTGCCGGTGCGCGGCGGGCCGGAGGCGCTGACGGAGGTGATGGCCGGGCGCATCGACTGCACCCTGACCGACCTGGTGGCCGGGCTGGCCCAGGCGCGGGAAGGGCGGGTGCGCGCCCTGGGCGTGACCAGCCGCGGCCGCTTCCCCCTGGCGCCCGACATCCCGCCGGTGGCGGAAGGCGTGCCGGGCTACGAGCTCATCGTGTGGTTCGGCATCGCCGCGCCGGCCGGCACTCCGGCCCCGGTGGTGGCGCGCTTCAACGCCGCCGTCGCCAGGGTGCTGGGCGAGGAGGCGACGCGCGAGCGGCTGGCCCGGCTGGGCTACGCCCCGCGCGCCATGGCGCCGGAGGAGTGGCGCGATTTCCTGCAGCGCCAGATCACCGACCTCACGCGCCTGGCGCGCGAGGTCGGGCTGGAACCGTCCTGACGGTCAGGCCCAGAGGAAGTCGGCCGCCGTCAGGTCCTGGGAGACGTTCCAGAGCGTGATGGCGTCCGTGCCGTGCGCCACCAGGATGTCGTTGCCATAGCGCGCCACGCTGACGTCGGCCGCGGTCAGCCCGGTGCCGCGGAAGTCCAGCCGGTCGCCTTCCCCCCAGGCGCCGGAGAAGTCGGTCACCGCGATCATGCCCCAGTGGCCCTGGAGCTTGAGGGTGTCGGCGCCGCCGTTCATGAACACCACGTCGCCGCCGCGCCCGGCGACGAAGACGTCGTCGTGGGAGGAGCCGACCATCACCGTCGCCGCGGTGCCGGCGAGCAGGGTGGAGCCGAGGTTGGCGTTGGCGAACAGGGTGGCGCCGGTGCCGTTGCCGGCCAGCCGGGTGGCGGTGCCGCCCAGCGCGCCGATCTCGATGTGGTCGCCCAGCGTCCAGCCATCCGCCATCGCCCAGGCCACGTCGGTGCCGCCGCCCGCCGCCTCGACCGCCACGGAGGCGGCGTTGTGCACGACGAAGGTGTCGTTGCCCGCGCCGCCCTCCATGCGGGTGGCCCCGGTGCCGCCGAAGAAGGCGTCGCTGCCCGAGCCGCCGACGAAGGTGTCGGCCCCGGCGCCGCCGAAGAAGTAGTTGTTGCCGGCCTGGGCGGAGACGAAGCTGCCCAGCCCCGGGTTGGCCACCACCAGCGCGCCGGAGGTGCCCAGGTTCACCGCATTGGCGGCGCCGTGCAGCACCACCACCTCCAGCCCATCGGCCGCCGTCCAGCCGTTCACCGAGACGAAGGCCACGTCGTGCCCGCCGCCGGCCGCCTCGATGATGCGGGTGGCGGTGTTGGCCACTGTGTAGGTGTCGTCGCCGCTGCCGCCGATGAAGGTGTCGGCCGCGCCCATGTTCAGAAAGGAGCCGCCGAGGTCGTTGCCGCGGAACACGCTGCCGACCCCGCCGCCGACCATGGTGGTCTTGCCCGCGCCCGCCGTGATGTCGGAGGCGAGGGCGGCGTTGGCCACCAGGGTCTGCGCCGTGGCGCCGCCGGTCATCTGCGTGGCGCCCAGCACCAGCATCGCCGTCTCGACCTCGTCGGCCACGGTCCAGCCATCCACCGCCACCAGGGCGCCGTCCTGGCCCTCGCCGGTCTTCTCCAGCACGGCGGTGTGGCGGTGGGTGATGACGAAGGTGTCGTCGCCCAGCCCGCCTTCCAGCCGGTCGGCCGCGCCGCCGAGCGCGCCCTGGAAGATGTCGCGGCCCTCGCCGCCCAGGGCGGTGGTGCCGCCCTGGCCCAGCATGAACAGGTCGTTGCCCGAGGCGCCCAGCAGCAGGTCCTGGCCGTCGCCGCCGAAGAAGGTGGTGTCCGTGCCGTCATGCGCCACGGCGATGTCGTCGCCCTGCGTGCCGTAGAAGATGGCCTGGGCGGCGCCCAGCACGGCCGGCGGCAGGGGCTGGAAGTCGCCGAAGGCGCCCGGCATGCGGCTGGCGTCGGCATGGAAGGTGATGCCGGCCGGCAGGCCGGGGCCGTCATTCGCCGGATTCCAGTTCTGGAAGATCAGCGCCTGGTCCGGCCCGAAGTAGAGCACGCCCATGCCGTCCACCGTCAGCACCTGGGCCGGGCCGGCGAAGCCGTAAACCTCGATGCTGTCGCCCATGGCGGGCACGTAGCCGACGATCATCTGCACGCCGTCGCCGGCGTTGTAGGTGATCCTGGTGCTGCCCAGGTGGTTCGGCACCAGGGTGTCGCCGACGCGGTAGGAGGTCACCGCCCCGCCCGAGACGGCGATGGCGCCGTCATTCGGGCCGCCCGCCATCTCGCCGAAGCCGATCAGCCGGTCGTCGCCCGCGCCGCCCAGCAGCACGGACTTGCCGCCATTGCCTTCCAGCGTGTCCTTGCCGGTGCCGCCCACCAGCAGGTCCCAGTCGCGCGTGCCGTCCCACTGCGCGCCCAGCCCCTGGTTGTTGGAGCCGGCGCAGCCCGAGACGATGATGTCGTTGTGCCCGGACCCTTCGCTGACGTTGTAGCCGGTGGAGCCGTAGAGGTAGCCGGGCCCGGAGGGGTGGAGCGCCAGGCTGCTGGCCCCCGGCCCGGCGACGATGTAGGCGCCCGGCGCCGAGGCCGCCGCGTAGGTGGGCCCGGTGCCGACCAGGAAGGAGCCCGCCTGGGTCAGCACCGCCGCGCCGAAGCCGTCCAGCACGTAGCTGCCCGGCCCGCCGGGGCCCTGCACGAAGCCGCTCTGCACCTGGGCCGGCGCGGCGTCGTACGCGGTGCCGGTGACGTGGGTGAAGCCGCCATCCACGCCGGTGACGTGGGTGTTGCTGGTGATGAGGATGGCGTCGCTCTGCCCCGTCGCGGCGTCCACGTCGGAGGTGATGAGCGGCGCGTTGCCCGCGCCCTTGGCGATCAGGTCCAGCCCGTCGCGCTCCAGGAAGCGCACGGTGTAGGTGCCCGGGGCGATGCCGCCCAGCTCATAGGCGCCGTCGCTGCCGGTGACGGCGCTGCCCACCACGTGGCCCAGCCCGTCCAGCAGCTGCACCGTGATGCCGGCGAACACCGCCTGCGCCCACTTGGGCGGGCAGACGCCCGGCGGCAGGTCGAGGAACGCCGTGCCCTTGATGGAGGAGAGCTGGTACAGCCCGGCGTCGCGCGTCGCGTCGGTCTGGCCGCTGCGCACCGCGAAGGGGGCGGTGGCGCCGGCCGGCAGGTTGGCCGCCAGCACGTCGCTGTCCGCCGCGTCGTCCCCGCCCTGGTCCGGCCGGGTGAAGACGTGGCCGGCCGGGGCCGTCCATTCCTCGCGGAAGGAACCGGGCTTGAGGCCGGTGAACCAGTAGGAGCCATCGCCCGCCGTGGTGGTGGTGCCCAGCAGCGCGCCGGTGGTGGCGTCGTAGAGCTTCACCGTCACGCCGCCGAGGCCGGCCTCCGCCGCGCCGTCCTGGATGCCGTTGCCGTTGACGTCCAGCCAGGCCTTGTCGCCGATGGTGACCGGGCGCCACAGCCCCGCATCCACGTCGCGGTCCACGTCGCCGGAGACGTAGGTCTTGAGCGGCGTCTGGCCGGTGACGAGGTCGGCGTCGCTGTCCGTGGCGTCGTCGGCGCCGGCATCCCTGGTGGTGAAGGTGAAGCCGGCCGGCTTGGCGAACTCCACCTGGTAGGTGCCGGGGCGCACGCCGCTGAACAGGTAGGAGCCATCGGGCGCCGTGGTGGTGGCCTGCACGACATTGCCCGCGCCGTCCAGCAGGCGCACCGTCACGCCGGCCAGCGGCGTGTCGCCGGCATCCTGCACGCCGTCGCCGTTCTGGTCCTCGAAGACCGTGTCGCCGATCTTCACCGGGATGTAGAAGCCGCCATCCTGCGTCAGGTCGGACTGGCCGCCGGACAGGGTGAGGGGCGCCGTCTCGCCGGTCAGCGGGTCGGGGTTGCTGTCGGTGGCCGCGGTGCCCTGGCCGGTGATGGTGGGCACGTAGCTCGCCGGCGGGACCCAGATTTCCTTGTAGGTGCCCGGCGGCACGGTGAACAGGTAGGAGCCGTCGGCCGCCGTGGTGGTGGTGGCCACGACCGCGCCGGTGGCGGCGTTGACCAGCTGGATGGTCACCCCGCCCAGCCCGGCCTCGCTGCCCGGCTGGAAGACGCCGTCGCCGTTGACGTCCACCCAGGCCTTGTCGCCGATGGTGACCGGGTGCCACGCCCCGGCATCCACCGTCAGGTCGGACTGGCCGGTGGCCAGCGTCACCGGCGCGCTCCGCCCCGTGGCGGGGATGGCGTCGCTGTCGGTGGCGGCGGTTCCCTGGCCGGCCTGCGTGTAGGACCAGCCCGCGGGCCTGGAGAACGCCACAGTGTAGGTGCCGGGCGAGAGGTCGTCGAACAGGTAGTTGCCGTCGCCGGCGGTGGTGGTGGTCTTGACCACCGTCACGCCGTCGGCCGCCAGCAGCCGCACCGTCAGCCCGTTCAGCCCGGCCTCGCCGGCATCCTGGATGCCGTCGCCGTCGGCGTCGTTCCAGACGCGGTCGCCCAGCACGACCGGCTGCCAGAAGCCGGCATCCACCGTCGCGTCGGCATCGCCGGAGGCGTAGGTCTTGAGCGGCGTGCGGCCGGTGGCGGGGTTGGCGTCGCTGTCCAGGGCATCGGCGCCCTGGTCGGCCTTGGTGAGCTTCCAGCCGGCGGGGGTGGCGAACTCCACCTGGTAGGCGCCCGGGCGCAGGCCGGTGAAGGAATAGCTGCCGTTCAGGTCGGTGGTGGCGGTGCCGACCACCGTGCCGGCGCCGTCCAGCAGCTTCACCACCACGCCGGCCAGCCCAGCTTCGGTGCCCTGCTGGATGCCGTCGCCATTGGCGTCCACGAAGGCAGTGTCGCCGATGCTGACGGGGCGGTAGATGCCCGCATCCACCGTCTGGTTGGAGGTGCCGGAGCGCAGCGTCACCGCCGGCGCCTGGCCGGTGGCGGTGTCGGCGTTGCTGTCGGTCGTGGTGTCGCCGCCCAGGAATTGCGGCGTGAAGGCCCAGCCGGCGGGCTTCGCGAAGGCCACCGTGTAGGCGCCGGGCTTGAGCCCGGTGAACTGGTAGACGCCGTTGCCATCCGTGGTGGCGGTGCCGACGATGGCGTTCGCGGCATCCAGCAGGTTGACGGTGACGCCGGCGACGCCGGCCTCGCCGGCCTGGCGCACGCCGTCGCCGTTCACGTCCTCCCACACCGCGTCGCCCAGGCTGGCCGGGCGGTACAGGCCGACGTCATGCGAAAGGTCGGAGGCGTTGTTCACCAGCTCGAAGGCGGCGCCCTGGCCGGTGGCGGGGTCGGCGTCGCTGTCGCTGGCCGGGGTGCCCTGGCCGGCCTGGGTGAACTCCCAGCCCGCGGGCTTCTGGAAGGTCTCGTAGTACTTGCCCGGCACGACGTTGGTGAACAGGTAGAGCCCGTTGGCACCGGTGGTGGCGGTGGCCACCACGTTGCCGGTGGCGAAGTCGCGCAGCTCGACCGTGACGCCGGCCACCGCGGTGTCGCCGGCATCCTGCACGCCGTTGCCGTTGAAGTCCTCGAAGGCGTAGTTGCCGACCTGGGCATGGACCACGGGCGCCGAGGCCGCGGCGTTGACCGGCGCGCCGTTGCCCGGCGCCACCCCCCAGGGGTTGGCCGGCACGGAGGGCGTCAGCGTCGCCGTGTTCACGATGCTGCCCGACGCCCCGGCCGCGACCTTGGCCACTACGTCGATCACGATGGTGTCGGTGCCGGTGTTGTTGCCGGCGTTCACCACCGTGCCGAAGTCGTAGGTCAGGCGGTTGGTGGCGGCGTCGAAGCTGACAACCGGCGCCCCCGCCGTGATGGAGGGCGAAACGGAGTGGACCGCGGAGGACTGGTAGACCAGCCCGGCCGGCAGCGCGTCCACCAGCCGGATGCCCTGCGTGCCTTCGCCGAGCGTCGCGGTGATGCGGTAGGTGACGGTCTCGCCCGCGGCAAGGTTGGTGCCGGTGGTATAGGGGTTGTCCGTGCCGATGATCTGCTTGGACAGCCCGTCCAGGATGTCCACCGTCACCGTCGCGTCGTCGCTGTCGGCGAGGCGGCGGGACAGGGCGGGGTCGCTGTCGGTGGCGTAGGTGAGGTCGGCGACGTTGCGGATGGCCTGGCCGTCCACCACCCCGTCCAGCAGCCGCGCCTGGTAGGTGATGGTGACGGAGGAGCCGGGGCCGGACAGCGGCAGCGCGGCCAGCGTCAGGCCGATGGTGCCGCCCGCGTCCGTCAGCGTGCCCGCGCTGGCGGTGGCGCTGCCCGCGACGTATTGCACGCCCGGCTGCAGCACGTCGCCCAGCGCGATGTCGTAGGCCGCGTTGGTCGAGCCGGCGGCGTGGCGGATGGTGATGGTGTAGGTGACGAGGTCGCCGGCATCGCCCGTCGCGAGGGAGGCCGACTTCTGCACGTCCAGCAGCGGCTGCACGAAGTCCACCGCGGCCGAGGCGCTGGCGGAGGTGTTGCTCGTGGTGACCTGGGCGGAGTTGACCAGGGTGTCGGCATTCTGGTTGGCCGGGACGTCCACCGCCTTGGCCTGCAGCTCGATGACGATGCGGTCCTTGGCGTCGCTCACGCCGTCGGCGGCGTTCTGCACGGTGCCGAAGCTCAGCACCACCTTGTCGGCATTGCCGTTGGCGCCGGTGTCGGTGACGGCGATGGCCGGGTTCAGCAGGTTCACCGCCCCGCCGACGGAGGACAGGTTGGCGCCCACCGACACCACCTGCGCGCTGCCCGCCACGTAGGCCAGGGCGCCGGAGCCGGTGCCGGTGGCCAGCACGTCGGCCAGCAGGTCGGAGACGGTGAGGTCGCGCGCCTCGCCCTCGGCCAGCGTCACCGTGATGCGGTAGGTGACGATTTCGTTCACCTTCACGTCCGGGTTGGCCGGGTTGCCGCGGCCGCTGCCGGTGTCGGCGAAGGAGGTGGCGACCACCGCCTTGGTGATGGTGGGGCTGGTGATGCGCACCACCGCGTCGTCGGTGGCGGTCTTGCCGCGCTCCTCGACCTGCGCGCCGGGCAGGGTGTCGGAGGCGACGGAGGCGATGTTGGTGACGACCGTGCCGGTCAGCGCGTCCGGCGCCGCGGTGGCGGTGAAGCTCAGCAGGATGGTGTCGCCGCGCCGCAGGCTGTCGGCGTGCAGCTCGACCGGCTGGCCCGGCGCGCCGCCGGTGACGATGGCGGCGTTGGCGTAGGCGGGCGCGGCCGTGATGGCGAGGGAGCCGGGGTTGTAGACCAGCGTGGGCAGCAGGGTGTCCAGCAGGTCCTTCACCACGAGGTCGTAAGCGGTGGCGTCGAAGGCGCCGGCCTGGTTAGTGACCGCGATGGTGTAGGTGAAGGCGTCGCCGGCATCGCCGCCGCCCGGGGTGACGGACTTGGCGATCCGCACGTCCGGCTCGACCAGCTCGATGCGCGCCGTGGCAGTCTGGGTGACCGGCGCGCCGCCCAGCGGGTCCTCGCTGGTCAGCCGCGCCGTGTTGGTCAGCAGGTCGCCCGCGGCGTTGCGGGCGTCGTCCAGCACGCGCGCGGTGACGGAGAAGGTCAGCAGGTCCTGGGCGTCGTTGACGTTGTCCACCTGGTTGGTGATGCCGCCCAGGTCCCAGGACAGCGTGTCGAGGATGCCGTCGCCGTCGCCGTCGGCGATGGTGGCGGCGGTGCCGCCCACCGGGCCGGACAGGTTGGTGCCGACGCTGACCAGCGTGCCCGACACCGCCTCCAGCACGCCGGCGGCGCCGCGCGGCAGGATGTCCTGCAGCGTCACGCCGGAAAGCACGCCCTCGGGAATGCGCACGGTGATGGTGTAGGTCACCAGCTCGCCGATGGTGGCGTCCGCGATGGCGGCGTCGCCCTGGCCGGAGCCGGTGTTGTTGGAGGTGGAGGCCACTACCTTGGACAGCGAGGGCGCGACGCTGACGGTGGCGATGTCGTTCAGCGGGTACTTGGCCGGCCGGGGCTGGGTCGCCGCGAAGTCCGACCCGCCCTCCTGCGCCGCGTAGGAGGCGACGAGGCCGGTGTTGGTCAGCGCCTGCGGCACCGCCAGGGTGTCCACCAGCCGGGCGTCGAAGGTGATGATGGCGATGTTGTGGCCCGAGGACTGGGAATAGGCGCCGATGGCGCCGTCCTGCACGCCGTCCGTCAGCTCGATGCCGTTGCCGAACAGGCCGCCGCCCAGGTCGTTGAAGGCCAGCGCCGCCCCGGTGCCGTCGGTGACCGACAGGTTCCACCCGCCGGCCGGCATGGCGAAGCCCGGGGGCAGCGCGTCGCGGATGACGGTGTCGAAGGCGCCCTTCCAGCCGGAGCCCTGGTTCTCGACCACGATGGCGAAGGTGACGGTGTCGCCCGCGTCCACGTTGCGCAGGTTGGCGTTGATGGGGCTGGCGGCGATGTCGAGGCTGTCGATGGTGCCGGCGAAGCGCGGCCCGGCGCTGCCCACCGCGGTGAAGGCGACCGGCCCGACGGAGCCGACCAGCACGCCGTCGGGGTTGTCGGTGGCGACGATGCCTTTGGTCACCCGCAGCACCGGCTCGCCCAGCTCGAAGCGGATGATGGCGTTGTCCTGGCTGACGACGCCCTGGCTGTTGGTCTCGGAGGAGGTGACCTGGTTGGTCAGCAGCAGGCCGTCGCCGAAGCGCGCGTCGTTCACCTGCACGGTGAACAGCAGGTCGAGGTGGGTGGGCGCGTAGGCCGGCGTAACCGCACTGCCGGCGATGCCGCCGAAGTCGAAGGTGATGGAGTTGCCGGTGGCGCTGAAGGCGACGCCGGGGACGATGCCGGTGCGCGCCAGCCACTCGTCGGTGGCGCCGTCGAAGCGGAACTCGCCGATGCCGGGCAGCGGGTCGGTGGGGTCGTAGGCCAGCGCCAGCGCCTCCAGCACCGGCAGCGGCAGGTAGTCGACCAGGGTGATGGCGTGCGCCGAGGTCAGCGGCAGGTCCAGCGTCAGGCGGAAGGTGATGGCGTCGCCGGACTGCACGCGCTCGGGCTGGTCGAAGTCGTCCGTGGCGCGGGAGGTGTCGCCGTTGATGGCGACGATGGCCTTGCCGACCTCGCTCACCGGCAGGGCCTCGGCCGCCGCGCTGTCGTCGCCGATGCGCAGGCCGGTGGCGAGCACGTCGCCGTCGTATTCCACCTCGTTGCCGACGGTGTCGCCCTGGTCCACCCAGGGGTCGTTGGGCCCGTGGGAGGCGGGGGCGGTCCACTGCTCGTCCAGCGTGGTCTCGAAGACGATGCGGATGGTGGCCTGGTGGTAGTCGGTGGCGTGCGGCGTGGCGCCCAGCCCGCCGCCATTGCCGTCCAGCACCGCGTCCGGCACCAGGCCCGATGCCGCCATCGCCCCCGACACGTCGAAGGTGACGACGCTGCGGCCGGTGGCGGGGTCCTTGGCGCCGACGGTGAAGAAGCCCGTCAGGTCGATGAGGACCGGGGCCTGCCCGGCCTCTGTCACCTTCAGCGTCGGCGTGAAGCCGGGCTTGAAGGTCTGGCCGTCGCCCAGCGTGTCGGTGACGACGAGGTCCTGCATCTCGAAGTAGTTCGAGACCTGGCCGTCCAGCGTGTAGCGCAGCGTGCCGGCCGGCTGGGCGGCGGCGCTGACCAGCTCCACCCCCTTCTGGATGGCGATGGACTTGGCGACGACCACGTCCTCCGGCCCCGCCGGGTCGATGCGGATGTGGGCCAGGGCGTCGCGGCCATCCAGCGGCTGCCAGTCGGCGTCCAGCGCGCTGTCCTGCTCCAGCGGCCGGAAGGCGCCGGAGGCGGGGTCGAGCACCGGGGTTCCGTCATGCAGGAACTCGGTGACGTACCAGTCGGTGTGCAGGGTGGGCTGCATGCCCGGCCCGCCCACCACGGTGCCGTCGAAGGTGGCGGTGACGGTCTGGGTGCCGTCCGGGTTGGCGACCACGCTGATGCTGCCCGCCATCGGCAGGCCGGTGGCCTTGTTCAGCAGGCTGGTGCCGGTGATGACCACGCCGTCGGGGATGGTGTCGGTGATGGTGAGGTGGGTGAAGGGCTGCCCGGTGGCCAGCTCCGCCGTGGACTCCCAGGCGCGCGGGTAGGAGGGGCCGGTGGCGGTCTCCTGCTCCGGGCCCAGGTAGCGCACGTCCAGCCGCGCGACGGTGGGCACCACGTCCAGCCTCGCCGGGGCGCCGGTGATGGGCGCGTCGGTCAGCGGCTTGTCCAGCGGGTCGGCGCCGAAGGCGAAGCCGCCCACCGCCCGCACCGGCAGCGCGGTGCCGAGGTCGGCCAGGTTGGAGACGCGCAGGGTGAGCTGGATGTCGGCCGGGGTCTGCGAATCGGTGAAGGAGCCGAAGGGAAGGCGCAGCACCGCCACCTGGTCGCCCGGGGCGCCAGACAGCACGATGCGCGCGCCGCCGCCGTCCGTGGCGAAGGGATGCACCGCCTGGCCGAAGGCGTCGAAGGTCAGCAGCTCCATCTCCACCTCGGCGCCGAGGTGAGTGGCCGAGACGAGGCTCAGCCCGTCATCGGCGGCTGCGCCGGCGCCATCGGCGCCCAGGCGGGGGATGTAGAGGTTGACGTAGGGCGCATAGCCGGTTTCCCCCGGGGCGCCGGTGTTGTCGAACCGCAGGGTGAGGCTTTGCTGTGTGCCGAGGAACGGGGAAACGCTGGCGCCGTCGAGAAAGGAAACGGTCGGGGTGGCGGCCATGCATTCCTCCAGCGCCACGCCGGGTCGAATCCCCGGCGCGCATGATGCTTGCTGGGTGCAGCCATTTCATGTTGCACAACCGGTAGCAACGTCCAATAAAGAGATTACCGAGATTTTTCTGGACATGTCTTGATAATTACTGACGAGGCATGGGTATGCTTGACGGCGATGGTTGCAAGCGGCCTGCTTGCCGCAACACGGAGGGAAAGTCCGATGCAAGGCATCCGGGAGCAGGTGGCGGTCGTCACGGGGGGCGCACGGGGCCTGGGCCTCGCCATCGCCAGGCGGCTGGCGGCGGAGGGCGCGCGAATCGCCCTGTGGGACATGGACGCCGCGGCGCTCGCCGCCCAGCCGGCTGATGACCGGCAGGTGGTGGACATCACCGACGAGGCTTCGGTCGCGCGTGCCCTCGCCGCGACGGAGGCAGCGCTGGGCCCCGTCGGCATCCTGGTGGCCAATGCCGGCATCACCGGGCCCAACCACCGGCTGGAGGACTACCCAGTGGCGGAGTGGCGGCGGGTGATCGAGGTGGACCTCGTCGGCGCCTTCCTGTGCTGCCGCGCCGTGGTGCCGGGCATGCGCCTGCGCGACGCCGGGCGCATCGTCGTCATCGCCTCCGTGGCCGGCAAGGAGGGCAACCCGATGGCCTCCGCCTATTCCGCCGCCAAGGCCGGGGTCATTGGGATGGTGAAGTCGCTCGGCAAGGAGCTGGCGGAGACGGGGGTGCGGGTGAACGCCATCGCGCCCGCGGCGGTGGAGACCGAGCTGTTCCGGCAGATGACGCCCGAGCAGGTGGCGTGGATGAAGGCAAAGATCCCCATGGGCCGCTTCGGCCTGGCCGAGGAAGTGGCGGAGATGGCCGCCTTCCTGTGCTCGGACGGCGTGTCCTTCACCACCGGTGCGGTGTTCGACTGCTCGGGCGGACGGGCCACCTACTAGCGGTGGCCGCGCCGCAGGTCGGCCTCCAGCCGCTGGCTGTACTTGCTCATGGTGAAGCACAGGATGAAGTAGACCCCGGCGGCGTAGACGTAGGCCTCCGTCGGGAAGCCCAGCCAGTTGGGGTCGCCCAGGGCGGCGCGCAGCGTGGTGAAGAAGTCGAACACGCCGATCACCACCACCAGGGTCGTGTCCTTGAACAGGCCGATGAAGGTGTTGACCTGCGCCGGGATGGTGAGGGACAGCGCCTGCGGCAGGATCACCAGCCGCATCTTCTTCCAGTAGGGCAGGCCCAGCGCCTCCGCGGCCTCGTACTGGCCGCGCGGCATGGCCTGCAGCCCGCCGCGCACCACCTCGGCCATGTAGGCGGCGGTGAACAGGGTGTAGGCCACCAGCACGCGGGCCAGCCGGTCCAGCGTCACGCCCTCGGGCAGGAACAGCGGCAGCATGATGGCGGCCATGAACAGCAGGGAGATGAGGGGCACGCCGCGCACCACCTCGATCACCGCCGTGCAGAACCAGCGCACCAGCGGGAGGCTGGAGCGCCGGCCCAGCGCCAGCAGGATCGCCAGCGGGTAGCCCAGCGCCAGCCCATAGACGGCGATCACGCCGGTGATGACCAGCCCGCCCCATTGCCGCGTCTGCACGTGCGGCAGGCCGAAGACGCCGCCGGCCAGCAGCAGCAGCATCAGCGGCGCCGCCACCGCCCAGGCCACCAGCAGCCAGCGGTTCCAGAAGCGCCGCTGGGTGGAGGCGACGACCATCGCCACCAGGACCAGCAGCATCGCCGCCGGCCGCCAGCGCTCCTCGTAGGGATAAAGGCCGAAGACGGAGAACCAGAATTTCTCGCGGATGAAGGCCCAGCAGGCGCCGCCACTGGCGCGGCAGGCGGCGGCGTCGCCGCTCCAGGTGGCGGAGAACAGCGCCCAGTCCAGCACCGGCGGCAGCAGCCACACCAGCAGGGCGATGCAGCCCAGGCTGATGAGGATGTTCAGCGGCCCGGTGAAGCACGCCTTCACGAAGGCGATGGCGCGCCCGGCGAAGGAGGGCAGGGCAGGGGCGGCGGCGCTCATCGCTCAGCGCTCCTTCAGCGCGACCGCGCGGTTGTAGGCGTTCATCAGGGCCGAGGTGAGCAGCGAGATCAGCAGGTAGACCGCCATGAAGATGGCGATCACCTCCACCGCCTGCCCGGTCTGGTTGATGGAGGTGTTGGCGACGGAAACGAGGTCCGGGTAGCCGATCACCACCGCCAGGGAGGAGTTCTTGGTCAGGTTCAGGTATTGCGAGGTGAGCGGGGGGATGATGACGCGCAGCGCCTGCGGCAGGATCACCAGCCGCATGATGCGCCCGCCCGGCAGGCCCAGCGCCCGCGCGGCCTCCCACTGCCCCTTGTGCACCGCCTGGATGCCCGAGCGCACGATCTCGGCGATGAAGGCGGAGGTGTAGACGACCAGCCCGACCAGCAGGGCGAAGAACTCGGGCGACAGCGCCAGCCCGCCCTCGAAGTTGAAGCCCGCCAGCTCGGGCCATTGCAGCGTGGGCGCGCCGATCAGCAGGGCGGACAGCAGCGGCAGCCCCAGCAGCGCGGCAAGGCCGGGCAGCACGGTCGGCCGGCGCTCGCCGGTGGCGGCCTGGCGGGCGCGCTCGCGCCGCAGCAGCGCGTGCCACAGGATGGCGCCGCCCAGCGCGGCCAGCAGGACGCACCACAGGGCGGGCTCGGCCAGCGGCGCCGGCAGCTTGAGGCCGCGCTGCGACAGGAACACGCCCGGCAGCGGGTTCAGCGCCTGCCGCACGGAAGGAAGCTGGAGGATGATCGTGTGCCAGAACACCAGCTGCAGCACGAGCGGCGTGTTGCGGATCAGCTCGATGTAGCCGCCGGTCAGCCCGCGCAGCAGCGGGTTGGAGGAGAGCCGCGCCAGCCCCAGCGCGACGCCCAGCACCGTGCAGAGGACGATGCCCACCACGGCGACGCGCAGCGTGTTCAGCAGCCCCACCGTCAGCGCGCGGGCGTAGGTGTCGGCCGGGGTGTAGGGGATGGCGGACTCGCCGATGGGGATGCCAGCGGAGCGCGACAGGAAGCCGAAGCCGAACTGCAGCCCGCGCGCCGCCATGTTGCGCAGCATGTTGTCGTAGAGCGACCAGCCGAGCAGCACCACGGCGGCCAGCAGCAGCGCCTGCCACAGCAGGCCGCGCGCCGTGGCGCCACCGGGCAACGGGAGCAGCGGGCGGGCTGCCGGCATGGATGGGATGGTCGTGCTGCTCATTCGCCTGCCCCGGCAAACAGGAAGGCCGCCGGCGCACTGGCGCGCCGGCGGAAGCTGCAGGCCGTCAGCGCGCCGGGGGCGCGTAGAGCAGGCCGCCGCGGGTCCAGATGTTGTTCTGGCCGCGCTCCAGCCCCAGCGGGGTCTGGGTGCCCAGGTGGCGCTCGAAGATCTCGCCGTAGTTGCCGAAGGCGCGGATGATGGTGCGCATGTATTGCGGGTTGGCCGCGCCCAGGCTCTCGCCCATGTTGCCCTCGGCGCCCAGCAGGCGGCGCACCCGCGGGTCGGTGGCCGAGCCGGCGATCTGCTCCACGTTCGCGGCGGTGATGCCGAACTCCTCGGCGTCGATGAGGCCGAAGACGGTCCAGGCGACGATGTTGGTCAGCTCCTCGTCGCCCTGGCGGATCACCGGGCCCAGCGGCTCCTTGGAGATGCGCTCGGGCAGGATGACGTGGTCGGCCGGGCGGGTCAGCAGGGTGCGCTGGGCGGCGAGCGCCGCGAAGTCGTTGGTGAAGACGTCGCAGCGGCCGCTGTCATAGGCGCGGCGCAGCTCGTCCAGGTCGGCGATCACCACCGGGGTGAAGCGCAGGTTGTTCTGGCGGAAGTAGTCGGCCAGGTTCATCTCGGTGGTCGTGCCGGGCTGCACGCAGACGGTGGCGCCGTTCAGCTGGCGGGCGCTGGTCACGTTCAGGCGCCGGGGCACCATCACCGCCTGGCCGTCGTAGAAGACGATGGCGGGGAAGTTGAAGCGGTTGACGTTGGAATCGCGCGTCAGCGTCCAGGTCGAGTTGTTGGACAGGATGTCCACCTCGCCCGCCGCCAGGGCCGGGAAGCGGCTCTGCGTGGTGACGGGGACGAACTCCACCCGGTTGGGGTCGTTGAAGATGGTGATCGCCACGGCGCGGCAGATCTCCACGTTGAAGCCCTGCCAGCGGCCCTGGCTGTCCGGCACGCCGAAGCCGGGGTTGGAGGGGCCCTGCACGCCGCAGCGCAGCACGTTGCGCTGCCTGATCTGGTCGAGGTCGCGGCCGGCCAGCGCCTCGCCGACGCCGAAGGTCATGAAGGCGGCCGCGGCGGCCGCCAGGACGGAAAGTCGCTTCATCGCTCGGTTCCCTGCTCTCCCCCGGGGAAGCCATGCCTTCCCGGCTGGTCAGCCATGTGCCAGCAGGTTGGGAACCTTTCAAGATGATTGCGTCCAGTTTATTTCACCGTCGGAAGGCCGGCAGCAGCGTGCGCGCCGCCAGCGGCACCGGCTGCGCCCGGTAGGCGTCCAGCCCGCGCCCCGCACCCGGCGTCGCCGCCATCGCCACCTGCACGCGGTCGGCGCCGTTGGCCAGCACCCGCGGCGCCGCGGGGGGCGGGGCCTGGGCCAGGGCGCGGTCCTGCGCCGCCTGCGGCGCGGTCTGCGCCCAGGCCGCCTGCACGCGGGCGCGGTAGGCCTCGGCGAAGTGGGGCGTCTGGGAATGGTAGTGCGCGGCGGCCAGCATCCAGTCGGCGCGGGTGGATTGCAGTTCGGACAGGAAGCGCGCCGCGTAGCGGGCATTGGCGTCCGGGTCGAAGGCTTCCTCCAGCGAGGGGAAGGCGCGCGGGTGGTGCAGCAGGTTCACCTGCATGCAGCCGACATCCATCGAGCGCACCCCGCGCGCCTGCATCTCCCGCACCAGGGCGAGCGCAGCCTCGCGGCTCGGCAGGAAATGCCCACGCCCCTCGGCATTGATCGTCCAGGGCCAGGGTCCGAATTGCCCGGTCTGCGGGTCGCGCCGGCCGGATTCCACCCGCCCGATCGCTTGCAGCAGCCCGGCGGGAATGCCCGCCGCGGCCTCGGCGCGAGCGATGGCGGCGCGGCAAAGCTGCGTGGGTTCCGCCCCCGCCGGCAGCACCGGAAGCAGCAGGAACAGCAGCATGGCGAGGAGGCGTCGCATGTCCCGCCCGCTGCAAGGGCCGTGCCAGCGAGGCCCATGCGCGCCGCTCATGCTGCAATGCAAAAAATCGCTTGCACGCGAACGATTGGGGCGCTATATCCCGGTGCAGCAGCGAAGCACGCTTCGTTGCTTTCTTGGACGTTTCCTCCCTAAACTTGGCGGCCCAGCGATGGGTCGCCATTTTTTTTGCTCAGTCGGCCAGGTGGGTGGCGAACTGGGCCGGGGCGGTGATTTCCACCAGTTCCAGGTCGTCGCTGTGCGCCACCTCGCGGTGCCTCACCCGCGGCGGCTGCAGGACGCTGCTGCCGGCCTCCAGCGTCACCTCGCCGATGTCCTCGTATTCGAAGCGCACCCAGCCGCGCACCACCCACACCAGCTGGAACTCCAGCTCGTGCCAGTGCCACCTGGGCTCGGGATGCGCGCCGGGGACGGCGCGGATGACGTGGGCGCCGAAGCGCCCGCCGGTCGCCTCGGCCACCCCCAGCCCGGCATAGGCGAAGAAGGCGCGCAGCCCGCCGTCGAAGGCGCGGCCGGCGGCGTGGGTCACCGTGGTCCTCATGCCAGCGGCACCGCGACGTGGCGGGCGAAGCCCGGCCGGCCCAGCAGCCGCCCGTGCCAGGCGTCCAGCGCCGGGCGCCGCTGCTTCTCCAGCGGGAAGTTCAGCCAGCGGTGCAGGTAGGGCGCCAGCGCGATGTCGGCCAGGCCCAGCCCGTCGCCCGAGAGCCACGCCCTGCCCGTCAGCGCGGCCTCGACGATGGCCCACAGCTCCTCCGCCTCGGCGGTGGCGCGGGCCAGGCGGCGCAGGTCGCGCTCCCCCTCCGGCGTGCGGAACAGGGTGAACAGGATGGTGGTCATCGGCGGGTTCAGGTGCGCCAGCTGCCAGTCCATCCAGCGCTCCACTGCGGCGCGGGCCCGCGGTTCCGCCGGGTGCAGCGCCGCCCCGCCGTGCCGGGCGCACAGGTAGCGCAGGATGGTGTTGCTTTCCCACAGCGTGAAGCCGTCGGGCTCGGCGATGGTGGGCACCCGCGCCATCGGGTTCATCGCGAGGTAGGCGGCGTCCCGCGTCACGCCGAAGGCGCCGCCGGCGTCCTTGCGCAGGAAGGGCAGGCCCAGCTCCTCGCACAGGAACAGCACCTTCATGACGTTGGAGGAGCTGGCGCGCCCCCAGATGGTCAGCATGTCGCGTCTCTCCCCCCGGCTTGGGCGGCAGGGTGGCGCGGGGGGCGCGCTTGCGGAAGGGGGCGGGCGGCGCGACAAGGCGGGGATGGCCGGCGCCCTCCTCATCGCCCTGCTGGCCGGCTTCGCGCCGGCCTTCGCGCGCCTCAGCGAATCCGTCTGGGGCCTGGCGCCGTGCGAGCTGTGCCTGTGGCAGCGCGCGCCCTACTGGGCGGCCTGCGCCCTGGCCCTGGCGGCGGCGGCCTGGCCGGCGCGGCGGCGGGCGCTGCTGTGGGCGGCGGGCGCGGGCTGCGCGCTGTCCGCCGCCATCGCCGCCTTCCACCTGGGCGTGGAGTGGCGCTGGTGGCCCTCGCCGCTGGCCGGCTGCCAGGCGCCCACGCTGAACGCCGCGCAGTCGCTGGAGGAGATGATGGCCGCCCTGCGCCCCCTGCCGACCAGGCCCTGCGACGAGCCCGCCTTCCTCCTCCCCGGGCTGCCCCTGTCCATGGCGGGGATGAACCTCATCTATGGGTTGGGCCTCGCCGCGCTGGCCGCGCGGCGGGCCGCCAAGGAGCCGCGATGACCGAGACCACCCCCACCCCGCGCCGCTACCTCGAGCGGGTGATCCGCGTGGACCACGCGGGCGAGTACGGCGCCAAGCGCATCTACCAGGGCCAGCTCGCGGTGCTGAAGGGCACCCGGCACGAGGCGACGATCCGCCACATGCAGGAGCAGGAGCAGGAGCACCTGGACACCTTCTCCCGCCACATCGCCAGGCGCCGGGTGCGGCCCACCGCCCTGCTGCCGGTGTGGCACGTCGCCGGCTTCGTCCTGGGCGCCGCCACCGCGGCGATGGGCGCGCGCGCCGCCATGGCCTGCACCGTCGCGGTGGAGGAGGCGATCGACGAGCACTACCAGGCCCAGGAAGCCGCGCTGGGCGAGGACGAGGCCGCCCTGAAGGCCGAGATCCGCCGCTTCCGCGCCGAGGAGCTGGAGCACCGCGACATCGGCCTGGCCAACGAGGCGGAGCTGACGCCGGGCTACCGCCTGCTCTCGGCGGCGATCAAGCTGGGCTGCAAGGTGGCCATCAAGGTCAGCGAGCGGGTGTAGCTGGCACGGAAGTTGCGTTGACCAGATGACCCCGTCGCAGCATACAGCCCCGGTGACCCAGAACCCGGCTCCGGCCGCCGTCGCCGCCATCCCCGCGCGGCGCCGGGTGCCCAACCCGTCCCGCGCGCGCCTGGCCCCCTCGGCGGGGCAGGTGCAGCGCCGCGCCCGGGCGGTGTGGCTGGTCAAGCTGGCGCTGCCGGCCATCGCCGTCTCGCTGCTCGCGGTGCTGTTCCTGTGGCCGGAGATCGAGGGGCGGGAAGGGCGGCTGTCCTTCCGCCGCGGCCCGGCGGTGACGGGGGAATCGCTGCAGGTGGTCAGCCCGCGCTTCCAGGGCGTGGACGAGCTGAACCGCCCTTTCACCGTCACCGCCCGCCTCGGACGGCAGGTGGGGCAGGAGGAGGTGATGCTGCTGGAGGCGCCGCGCGCCGACATCCTGCTGAACGACGGCGCCTGGGTCTTCGTGGAATCGCGCGACGGGCGCTACGACAAGCCCGCGCATGTGCTGGAGCTGAACGGCGATGTCCGCATCTTCCACGATGGCGGCACCCTCTTCGTGACGGAGGCCGCGACCGTGCTGCTGAACGAGGGCAGTGCCCATGGCGAGCGCCCCACCCAGGCCCAGGGCTCCTTCGGCACCATCGACAGCGAGGGCTTCCGCATGACGGAGCGCGGCGCGGTGATGGTGTTCACCGGCCGCGCCCGCGCCGTGCTGGAAGGGCGCCAGCAATGAGGCGCCTGGCCTTCGCCCTGCTGCTGGCGCCCGGCCTGGCCGCGGCGCAGGGGCTCGACCTCTCGCAGGGCGGGCCGGTGGACATCACGGCCGAGAACGGCATCGAGTGGCGGCAGGCCGAGCAGGTGGTGGTGGCGCGCGGCAACGCCCGCGCCGTGCGCGACGGCACGACGGTGGAGGCCCAGCGCCTGCTGGCGCGCTACCGCCCCGCCGGCGGCGCCGCCGCGCGCGCGCCCGCCCCGCCTCCCGCCCAGGCCGGCGAGACGCCGCTGAGCGGCGGCAACGAGATCTGGCGCATGGAGGCGGAGGGCGGCGTGCGCATCTTCACCGCCACCGACACCGCCACCGGCGACCGCGGCGTCTACGACATGGACCAGGCGGTGCTGGTGATGACCGGTCGCAACCTGTCCTACGTCACGCCGCAGCAGACCATCACCTCGCGCGACAGCCTGGAGTACTGGAGCGCGCGGCGCATGGCGGTGGCGCGCGGCGACGCCGTGGTGGTGACCACCGACGGGCGGCGCATCACCGCCGACACGCTGGTGGCCTACATGCTGGACGACCCGCAGCCGGGCGCCGCCACCCAGGCCTCCGCCCGCCCCGGCGTGGCGCAGCCCCGCCCGGGCACGGAAGGCACGGCGGCCCCGCCGCCCGGCCAGGGCCGCATCGACCGCATCGAGCTGTTCGGCAACGTGGAGATTCGCACCGCCACCGAGGTGGTGCGCGGCGAGCGCGGCGTCTATTCCGCCGGCACCGGGCTGGCGCGCCTGCTGGGCAATGTCCGCATCACCCGCGGCAACAACCAGGTGAACGGGCGCGAGGCGCTGGTGAACATGAACACCGGCGTGTCGCGCATCGTCTCCGCGCCCGGCGCGCGCGTGCAGGGGCTGATCGTGCCCGAGCGCGGGCAGGGGGCGGCGCCGCGATGACGCTGAAGGCCATCCAGGGCGGCGGCGGCCTGGTCGCGGAGGAGCTGGGCAAGCGCTACAAGAAGCGCCCGGTGGTGCGCGGCGTCTCCGTCTCGGTCCGGCGGGGCGAGGCGGTGGGGCTGCTGGGCCCCAACGGCGCCGGCAAGACCACCACCTTCTACATGATCACCGGGCTGGTGAAGCCCGATTCCGGCCGCGTCACGCTGGACGGCGTGGACGTGACGCGGCTGCCGATGTACCGCCGGGCCCGCCTGGGCATCGGCTACCTGCCGCAGGAGGCCAGCATCTTCCGGGGCCTTTCCGTGGAGGACAACATCCGCGCCGCGCTGGAGGTGGTGGAGCCCCAGCACGAGCTGCGCGAGCAGATGCTGGACGGGCTGCTGGGGGAGTTCGGCATCTCCCACCTGCGCAAGGCGCCGGCCCTGGCGCTGTCGGGCGGCGAGCGCCGGCGCTGCGAGATCGCCCGCGCGCTGGCCACCCACCCCGCCTACATCCTGCTGGACGAGCCGCTGGCCGGCATCGACCCCATCGCGGTGGGCGAGATCCGCGACCTGGTGAAGCACCTGAAGGACCGCGGCATCGGCGTGCTGATCACCGACCACAACGTGCGCGAGACGCTGGAGATCATCGACCGCGCCTACATCCTGCATGACGGGCAGGTGCTGATGGAGGGCCGCCCGCAGGAGATCGTGGCGCATGAGGGGGTCCGCCGGGTCTACCTCGGCGAGAAGTTCAGCCTCTAGGGCCGCCGTGCAGGGACCCGCCACGCCACCCCCTTCCGGCCCGCGGCGCGGCTGACGCCATGGCGCTGACCCCCCGCCTCGACATCCGGCAGACGCAATCGCTGGTGATGACCCCGCAGCTGCGGCAGGCCATCAAGCTGCTGCAATCTTCCAACCAGGAGGTCGCCGCCTTCGTCGAGGAGGAGCTGGCGCGCAACCCGCTGCTGGAGATGGCCGAGGGCACCGCCCCCGCCGCGCCGGAGGCGCCGCCGCCCGACGCCGCCGCCGCCGCGGCGGCCGAGGCGCACCTGCCCCCCGCGCTGGACGCCGGCCCCCCCGACGCGCGCGAGGACGGCGAGGCGTGGCAGCCCGCCATGGGCCCCGGCGGCCGCGCGGACTTCGCCGAGGGCGCCGACGCGCTGGACCTGGCGGAAGCCCCGGGCCCCACCCTGCGCGAGCGGCTGGCGGCGCAGATCCGCCTGGGCTGCGCCCCGGGCCGCGAGCAGGTGATCGCCGCGGCGATGCTGGCGGCGCTGGACGGCGCCGGCCGCGTCGCGCCCGCCGATGCCGAGTTCGCCCGCGCCCTGGGCTGCGCCGAGGCGGAGGTCGCCGCGGTGCGCGCCCGGCTGATGCAGATGGAGCCCCCCGGCCTGTTCGCGCGCGACCTGCGGCAATGCCTGGAGGCGCAGCTGCTGGAGCGGGGCCGCATGGACCCTTTCATGGCGCGGCTGCTGGACAACCTGCCGCTGCTGGCGCGGCGCGACATGGCCGCCCTGCGCGCCGCCTGCGGCGTGGACGCCGAGGACCTGGCGGAGATGGTGGCCGAGCTGCGCCGCCTGGACCCCAAGCCCGGCGCCGGGGCCGACGACACGCCGCTGCGCCCGCTGATCCCCGACCTGCTGCTGCGCCCGGACCACGAGGGCGGCTGGACGCTGGAGCTGAACCCCGAGACGCTGCCCCGCGTGCTGGTGAACCGCGGCTTCGCCGCCCGCGCCCAGGTGGCCTGCCGCGCCAAGGAGGACCGCGCCTTCGTGGCCGAGCAGCTCCAGGCCGCGTCCTGGCTGGTGAAGAGCCTGGAGCAGCGCGCCGGCACCATCATGAAGGTGGGCGCGGAGATCGTGCGCCGGCAGGATGGCTTCCTGCGCCACGGCATTGCCTTCCTGCGCCCGCTGACGCTGCGCGACGTGGCCGAGGCGGTGGAGCTGCACGAGAGCACGGTCAGCCGCGTCACCGCCAACAAGTCCATCGCCACGCCGCGCGGCCTGCTGGAGCTGAAGTTCTTCTTCACCACCGCCCTGCCCGGCGCCGGCGGCGCCGAGGCGGTGAGCGCCGAGGCGGTGCGCCACCGCATCCGGGCGATGGTGGATGCCGAGGCGCCGGATGCGGTGCTGAGCGACGACGCCATCGTGGACCGGCTGCGGCACGAAGGCGTGGACATCGCGCGGCGAACGGTGGCCAAATACCGGGACGCGCTGCGCATCCCCTCCTCGGTGGAACGGCGGCGCGCCAAGGCCGCGGCTTCCTGAAGCCCAGCGCGGGCAGGGCCGTTGGCGATCGGGGGAGGCCCCTGCCGGGCCGCACCCCAGATGGAGGAAGATCGCACGATGCACATCACCGTCGCCGGCAAGCAGGTCTCCACCAGCGATGCGCTGCGGGCCCATGTCGAGGAAGGGCTGGGCACCATCACCAACAAGTACTTCGACCACGCGCTGGAGGCGCGCGTGACCTTCTCCAAGGCGGCCAAGGGCGCGGGCACCTTCGCCTGCGACATCAACATCCATGCCGGCCGCGGCCTGGTGATGCGCGGGGAAGGGCAGGGGGCGGACGCCCACCGCGCCTTCGACGTGGCGGCCGAGCACGTGGCCAAGCGCCTGCGCCGCTACCGCCGCCGGGTGAACGAGCACGCCCGCGGCCAGGCGTCGGAGCGCGAGGCCGCCGGGGTGGCGCGCGAATACGTGGTCCATGCCGAGGAGGACCTGGCCGACGAGGCGACGCCCATCGAATCCGCCGACCACCCGGCGGTGGTGGCGGAGGACACCCGCGACGTGCACATGCTGACGGTGGGCGAGGCCACCATGCGCCTGGACCTGGAAGGGCTGGCGGTGCTGGTGTTCCGCAACCGCGCCTCGGAGGCGATCAACGTGGTGTATCGCCGCCAGGACGGCCACATCGGCTGGATCGACCCCTCGGCGTGAGGGGCGCGGCAGGGGCGGCGCTCAGCCGCCCTTGCCGGTCTTCCCGCGCAGCTCGTCGATGCGCATGGAGGCCTCGGCCTTGGTCAGCCCCTTATCGAAGGCCTCGCCGGACTCCTCGCACAGCGTCTTGAGGTAGGAGGCCTGGGCGCCGGTCATCGGCTCGTCGCCGGTGGTCCAGTCCTTGGGGTCCTTCTCGGCGTTGCCTTCGGGGTGGGTCTTGGGATTGTCGTCGCTCATGCGGCGAACAATGCATGAACGCGGGCGCTGGTTGCGTCACTCCCGCCAGGGATGCTGGTCCCACAGCGCCTGGTAGCCAGCGCGCAGGGCGGCCAGCTCGGCCAGGTAGGCGGCGGGGTCCAGGAAGCGCAGCGGCAGGTTCTGCTGCACGGCGGCGGCCTGGAAGTCCGGGTCCTCGACGGTGCGGCGGACGGACAGCGCCAGCCGGGCCACCGCCTCCGGCGGCAGGCCGGCCGGGGCGGCCATGCCGCGCATGGAACCCTCCACCACGTCGAAGCCCAGCTCGCGCAGGGTGGGCACCTCGGCCAGCACCGGCCAGCGCGCGGCGCCCATCTGCGCCAGCGGCCGCAGCACGCCCTGGCGCATCTCGTGCACGCCCTCGGCCACGTTCATCACCGCCACGGGAATCGCGCGCGACAGCAGGTTCTGCTTCACCTGCGCCGAGCCGCCGAAGGGCACGTGCAGGAAGGAGGCGCCGGACTTCCGCTCCAGCGCCAGCATGGCCAGGTGGTCGTCCGAGCCGACGCCGGTGGTGCCGTAGCCGATGGTGCCGGGCCGGGCGCGGGCGGCGGCCAGCAGGGCGGCGAAGTCGCGGATGTCGGAATCGGCGCGCACCCACAGCCCGCCCGGGTCGTCCACGATGTTGCCCAGCAGCTGGAAGTCCTCCAGCCGGAAGCGGGTGCGGCGCTCGATGGGCAGCGTCACGATGTGCGGCGTGTTGATGAAGCCGACCGTGTGCCCGTCCGGCCGGGCGCGGGCGAGTTCGGCGAAGCCGATCTCCCCGCCGGCGCCGGGGCGGTTCAGCACCACGACGGACTGCCCCAGGTCCTTCTCCATGAAGCGGGCGATGGTGCGCGCCGCCAGGTCGGTGCCGCCGCCGGCGGCGAAGGCCACCACCATGGTCAGCGGGCGCTCGGGCCGCCACTCGGGCTGGGCCAGGGCCGGGGCGGCGAGGGGCAGGGCGAGCACGGCACGGCGCAGCATGGGCATCTCCTCCGGCGCGGCTTGGGCGGCGCGCGCGTCGCGGACGTGGCGTCCGGCCGCGGAGGATAGGCGCAAGGCGCCCCGCCGGCCTAGCGGCGGAGGGGAAACGAGAAGGGGCCGGCCCCCCTGCGGGAGCCGGCCCCTGCCACGCGGGCGAAGAGGCGCCGCGTCAGTCCGCCGCCAGCGCCATGCGGGAGCGGTTGAGGACGCCCATCACGTGGTCCTCCGTCATGTCGGCCAGCGCCGCCGCCTGCTCGGCGTTGAAGACGTGGCCGGCCTCGGGGATGGTGCGGTAGTCGATGCTGACGCCCTTCTGGGTGTTCAGCTTGTCCACCAGCTTGCCGACGGAGGAGACGGGCACCAGCTCGTCCGCCTCGCCGTGCACGATCATGCCGGAGCACGGGCAGGGCGCCAGGAAGCCGAAGTCGTAATGGCTGGCCGGGGCGGCGATGGAGACGAAGCCGCCCATCTCCGGCCGGCGCATCAGCAGCTGCATGCCCACATAGGCGCCGAAGGAATAGCCCGCGACCCACAGCATGGCGGCGTTGGGGTTCACCATCTGCAGGAAGTCCAGCGCCGCCGCGGCGTCGCCGATCTCGCCGATGCCGCCGTCGTAGCGGCCCTGGGACTTGCCGACCCCGCGGAAGTTGAAGCGAAGCACGGAAAAGCCCATCGCCTCGAACCGGCCGTACAGGCCGTGGACGACGCGGTTGTTCATGGTGCCGCCGTGCAGCGGGTGCGGGTGCAGCACCAGCGCCACCGGCGCGTTCGGGCGCTTGGCGTGGTGGTAGCGGCCTTCCAGGCGGCCATCGGGGCCGGCGAACATGACTTCAGGCATGGTGTCCTTTCGCGTCCGTCTTCGTTCTGGGGCGCGTGGGGCAGGCCCGGGCAGCCGGGGGGCTGCCAGGACCGGCCCCGCGCGCCTGTGGCGCGGCAAGCCGCAAAAGCAACCGGCGGGCGCCGGCTTCGTTCCCACCCTGGAAGCCCGCGCGGTTGCGCCGGGCCAATGCCTTGCCTAGCCTCCTCCCGGAAGGGAAAAGGGGCGTGTGGCCGGCCGTGCGGGGCGCCCCGCCGGTGGTCTTGCGGGGTGCCTGTATCATAGGCATCCGTTTCGCCGTTTTCTAATATAATCGTCATGGCCTCCGCATGGCTGGGTTCGGCAGGATGCATGACGGGAAGCCCGGCCGGGCGGGTAAGGGGTTCTGGTCATGCGCTTGTCCACACGCGGCCGCTACGCGGTCATGGCCATGGTGGAGCTCGCGGCGCGTCAGTCCCGCGGGCCCCAGCCCCTGCCCGGCAAGACCGCGCCGCCGGTCTCGCTGGCGGAGATCGCGGCCTCGCAGATGCTGTCCCTCGCCTACCTGGAGCAGCTGTTCGGCCCGCTGCGCCGCGCCGGCCTGGTCGCCTCGGCGCGCGGGCCGGGCGGCGGCTACCGGCTGGCGCGGCCGGCGGCGCAGATCGCCGTGGCCGACATCGTGGACGCGGTGGACGAGCCGCTGAAGGCCACCCGCTGCGAGGAAGGCTCGCCCGGCTGCCTGGATGGCCGGCGCTGCCTGACGCACGACCTCTGGACCGAGCTGGGCGAGCAGATCCGCATCTTCCTGGAGGGCGTGACCCTGGCCGACGTGGCGGAGGGCCGCGTGGCCGGCCGCGCCCTGCGCCCGCAGCGCCACGAGGCGCTCGCGCCCTGACGCTGGACTGCGACGCCAACGCGACGGAGCCGCTGCGCCCTGAGGCGCGGGCGGCCATCCTCGGGGCGCTGGACCTCGGCGGCAACGCCTCCGCCGTGCATGGCGGCGGGCGCGCGGCGCGCGGCGTCATCGAGGGCGCGCGCCGCGTGCTGGCCGGGCGCTGGGGCGGCGAGGTGGTGTTCACCTCCGGCGGCACCGAGGCCAACGCCCTGGCCCTGCACGCGCTCGGCCGGGGCCGGCGCGTGCTGCTGGGCGCCACGGAGCACGCGGCGGTGCGCGCCGCCGCGCCCGGCGCCGCGGAACTGCCGGTGGAGCGCGACGGCACCCTGGCGCTGGCGGCGCTGGAGGCCGCGCTGCGCGACGGCCCGCCGGCGCTGGTCTGCGCCATGGCCGCCAACAACGAGACGGGGGTGCTGCACCCGCTGGAGGCCATCGCCGCCCTGTGCCGCGCCCACGGCGCGCTGCTGCACGTGGATGCGGTGCAGGCGGCGCGGCTGGATGCGCCGGTTCCCGGGGATTCGCTGGCGCTGTCGGCGCACAAGCTGGGCGGGGCGGCCGGCGCGGGCGCGCTGCTGGTGCGCGGCGGCCTGCCGGTGCCGCCGCTGCTGGCCGGCGGCGGGCAGGAGCGCGGCGCGCGCGGCGGGACGGAGGCGCTGGCCCCCATCGCCGGCCTGGGCGCCGCCGCCGCCGCGCCCTACGCCGCCGCCCGCCTCGCCGCGCTGCGCGACGCCATCGAGGCCGGGGCGGAGGGCGCCGTCGTCGCCGGGCGGGGCGCGCCGCGCCTGCCCAACACGGCGCTGCTGGTGCTGCCCGGCCTGCCGGCCGAGACGCAGGTGATCGCGCTGGACCTCGCCGGGGTGCGGGTGTCGGCGGGGGCGGCGTGCTCCTCGGGCAAGGTCGCGCGCTCGCACGTGCTGGCGGCGATGGGGTTCGGGGAGGATGCGGGGTGCGGCATCCGCGTCTCCCTGCCCTGGAACGCGCCGGAGGACGCGGCGGAGCGCTTCCTCCATGCATGGCGGGCCATGCGCGACCGCCTCTCGTCACGCCGCGCCCGGCTTGCCATGTAGGGCGGGCCATGCGCCCCAACCGCCCCATCTACCTGGATCACCACGCCACCACCCCGCTGGACCCGCGGGTGCGCCAGGCCATGCGCCCGTTCTGGGAGGACGACTTCGCCAATCCCCACAGCACGGAGCACGCCATGGGCCGCGCGGTGGAGGAGGCGGTGGAGTCCGCCCGCGCCGAGGTCGCGGCGCTGCTGGGCGGCGAGGCACGCGAGGTGGTGTTCACCTCCGGCGCCACCGAGGCCAACAACCTGGCCATCAAGGGGCTGGCGCGCTTCCACCGCGACGGGCCGCGCCGCCGCGTCGTCACCGCCGCCACCGAGCACAAATGCGTGCTGGAATCCGTGCGCGACCTCGCCGCCGAGGGGTTCGAGCCGGTGGTGCTGCCGGTGCAGGCCGATGGCCGCCTGGACCCGGAGGCGCTGCGCGCGGCGCTGGAGGTGCCCACCCTGCTGGTCAGCCTGATGGCGGTGAACAACGAGACCGGCGTGGTGCAGGACCTGCCGGCGCTGGGCGCCATCGCCAAGGCGGCCGGGGCCTTCCTGCACGTGGACGCCGCCCAGGCCGCCGGCCGGGTGCCGCTGGACGTGGAGGAGATGCGCGCCGACCTCGTCTCGCTGTCCGGGCACAAGATGTACGGGCCGCGCGGCATCGGCGCGCTGTGGGTGCGCCGGCGGCCGCGGGTGCGCCTGCAGCCGCTGTTCAGCGGCGGCGGGCAGGAGCGGGGGCTGCGCTCCGGCACGGTCCCGGCGCCGCTGGCGGTGGGCTTCGGCGCGGCGGCGCGCATCGCGGCGGCCGAGGGCGCGCTGGATGCCGGGCGCATCGCCGCCCAGCGCGACATCCTGCTGGCCGGGCTGCGGGCGGGCATCCCCGGCCTGCGCGTCAACGGCTCGCTGGAGCACCGGGTGGCGGGCAACCTGAACCTGACCTTCCCCGGCGTCTCGGCGGCCGCGCTGATGGCGGCGGTGCCGGAGCTGTGCCTGTCCACAGGCTCGGCCTGCTCCTCGGCGGAGGTGGCGCCCTCCTACGTGCTGACGGCGATGGGGCTGGACGCCGCGGAATCCGCCGCCACCTTGCGCGTGGGGCTGGGGCGCTTTACCTCGCCCGCCGAAGCCCATGCCGCCGCGCGACTGCTCTGCGACGCCTGGGCCCGCCTGACCCACCACCAGCACGCCGCGGAGTAGCCAAGCCCATGCCGAAGATGACCTTCATCGAGCGCGACGGCACGCGCCGCGAAGTGGACGCCGCGCTGGGCCTGTCGGTGCTGGAGGTGGCGCATCGCCACGGCGTGGACATCGAGGGCGCCTGCGAGGGCAGCCTCGCCTGCTCGACCTGCCACGTGGTGGTGGACCCCTCCTGGTTCCCCCGGCTGGTGGAGCCGACGGAGGACGAGGAGGACATGCTCGACCTCGCCTTCGACCTGCAGGAGACGTCGCGGCTGGGCTGCCAGATCATCATCACCGAGGCGCTGGACGGGCTGGTGGTGAAGCTGCCCGCCTCCTCCAAGTGAGGCTGGACCCGCTGGCGTTCGGCGCGCCCGGCGGGCTGTTCCGCCGCCTGCGCGACGCCGCCGGTGGGGACTGGACCGGCTACACCTGGCACCCCTTCGTGCAGGGGCTGGCGCGCGGCACCCTGCCGCTGGCGGCGTTCCGGCACTACCTGATCCAGGACTACCTGTTCCTTATCCACTTCGCCCGCGCCAAGGCGCTGGCGGTGGTGAAGGGCGAGAGCCTGGAGGCGATGCGCGGCAAGGCCGCCGCCGTGCTCGCCATCCTCGACGAGACCAAGCTGCACCTGCGCTACTGCGCCGAATGGGGGCTTTCGGAAGCCGAGGTGACCGCGGTGCCCGAGACGGCCGAGACCGTCTCCTACACCCGCTGGGTGATGGACCGCGGCCTGGCCGGCGACATCCTGGACCTGGAGGTGGCGCTGGCCCCCTGCACGGTGGGCTATGGCGAGGTGGCGCGCCGCATCCTGGCCGACCCGGCGACGGTGCTGGAGGGCAACCCCTACCGCTCCTGGATCGAGACCTATGGCGCCGCCGACTACCAGCAGCTGGCCTCGGCCGCCGCCCTTCGCATCGACGCGCTGGGCGTGAGCCACGGCGGCGAGGCGCGCTTCGCCCGCCTGGCGCGCGACTTCGCGGAAGCGGCGCGGCTGGAGCAACGCTTCTGGCAGCAGGGGCTGAACGCGGGGTGAGGGTGCTGGCCGCCCCCCGCAGCAGGGCGAGGGTGATGCGGGTGCTGGTTGTCCCCCGCAGCGCCGCAGCGGAGCGAGGGTGATGCGGGTGCTGGTTGCCCCCCGCAGCGCCGCAGCGGAGCGAAGGTGATGCGGGTGCTGGTTGCCATGAGCGGCGGCGTGGATTCCTCCGCCGTCGCCGCCCTGCTGGTGGAGCAGGGGCACGAGGTGGTGGGCGCCACGCTGCAGCTCTACGACCACGGGGCGGCGGTGCGGAAGCCGGGCGCCTGCTGCGCCGGGCAGGACATCCGCGACGCGCGCGACGTCGCGCAGCGCCTGGGCATCCCCCACTACGTGCTGGACCGCGAGCAGCGCTTCCGCGACGCCGTGATCGGCGACTTCGCCGACAGCTACGCCCGCGGCGAGACCCCCATCCCCTGCATCCGCTGCAACCAGACGGTGAAGTTCACCGACCTGCTGGAACTGGCCGACGACCTGGGCTGTGACCGGCTGGCCACCGGCCACTACGCCCGCCGCCTGGACGGGCCCGGCGGCGAGGCCGAGCTGCACCGCGCCGCCGACCCGCAGCGCGACCAGAGCTACTTCCTGGCCCACACCACCCGCGCCCAGCTGGCGCGCGTGCTGTTCCCGCTGGGCGGCATGCCGACCAAGGCGGAGGTGCGCGGCCATGCCCAGCGCCTGGGCGTGCCGGTGGCTGGGAAGCGCGACAGCCAGGACATCTGCTTCGTGCCCGAGGGCCGCTACGACGCGCTGGTGGGCAAGCTGCGCCCCGAGGCGCTGGAGCCCGGCGACATCGTGGACGCCGCGGGCCGCGTGCTGGGGCGGCACCAGGGCATCGCGCGCTACACGGTGGGGCAGGGCCGGGGCCTGGGCATCGCCGCGGCCGAGCGCCTGTTCGTGACGGCGCTGGAGCCCGGGCGCCGCCGCGTGGTGGTGGGCCCGCGCGACGCCGTGCCGGTGCCCGAGGTGCTGGCGGGCGAGGTGAACTGGCTGGCGCCGCCGCCGGAGAGCCCGTTCCGCTGCACGGCGAAGCTGCGCGCGCGTGAGGAGCCGCAGCCCGCCACCGCCCTGTGGGACGGCGCGACGCTGCGCCTGCGGCCCGACGCCCCGGCCATCGCCGCGCCCGGCCAGGCGGCGGTGCTGTATGACGGCGCGCGGGTGCTGGCGGCGGGCTTCATCCGTGCCGCCCGCGTTGACGCGGCGGGAGCGGCGGCGTAAACCGCGCGCCACGCGGTGGTGTAGCTCAGCTGGTTAGAGCACGGCACTCATAATGCCGGGGTCGGCGGTTCAAGTCCGCCCACCACTACCAACCTCCCCCTTCAGGACGCCAGGGCCAGCGCCGCCTCCGCGCGCGCCGCCCAGAAATCGCCGAAGCCCTCGCCCGCGCCGCGTTCCTGCGCCCAGCGGCGCAGCCAGGGCCGCAAGCTGCGCGGGATCTCGTCCAGCGGCACCTTGTCGGCCACGGCGCGGTTCAGCCGCGTGCCCTCGAAGGCGCCGCCGATGAACAGGGTGTAGAGGCCCGGAGCCCGCCCCACCACGCCGATCTCCGCCTGGTAGGGGCGGGCACAGCCATTGGGGCAGCCGGTGATGCGCAGGGAGATGCGCTCGCCCAGCAGGCCCAGCGCCAGCAGCTCGGCCTCGATGCCCTCGACGATGGCGTCGCGCACGCGCTCGCCCTCGGCCAGCGCCTGGCCGCAGGTCGGCAGCGCCACGCAGGCCAGGGTGTGGCGCGCCAGCGGCGACAGCGTCTCCGGCAGCGGGATGCCGTGGAAGCGCAGGATGGCCTCCACCACCGAGCGGTCGGTGGGGAGGATGTTGCTCAGCAGCAGGTCCTGCTGGGGGGTGGCGATGGGGTCGGCGCCGGTGGCCTCCACCACCTCGCGCAGCGCCGCGCGCCACTCCCCCGCCACGCGGCCGGAGGGGATGGACAGGCCCAGCCACAGCCGCCCGTCGCCCTGGGGGTGCCAGCCCAGGTGCTCGGGCACCGACAGGCGCGGCAGCGGCGGCGGCGGCGCCAGCGGGCGGCCGAGGTCGGCGGAGAGCCGGGCGCGCGCCCACTCCGCGCCCTTCTCGTGCAGCACGTATTTCAGGCGGGCCTGCTTGCGGTCGTCGCGGCGGCCATGGTCGCGGTGCAGGCGCACGGCGGCCCGGGCGACCTCCAGCACCTCGCCGTGGCCGATGAAGGCCACCGGGTCGGCCAGGCGCGGGAAGGTGGAGGGCTTGTTGTGCGTCATCCCCATGCCGCCGCCCAGGGTGACGATCCACCCCTGGGGCTGCCAGATGAAGCCCAGGTCGTTGGCCAGCACGTCGGCGGAGTTGTCGTCGGGGTGGATGAGGGCGATCTTGAACTTCCGCGGCAGGTAGGTGGCGCCGTACAGCGCGTCCTCCGCCTCGCCCGCCACCGGCTCGCCGCCCAGGAAGATCTCATGATGGGCGCGGGTGCGCGGCAGCAGCCCGTCGGAGAGGGCGAAGGCCTCGCGCTCCAGCAGGGCATGGATGGCGTCGCGCCGCGGGGCGGGGGTGGTGATGACGTTGCGCACCACGTCGCCGCAGGCGGCCAGGGTGGTCAGCAGCGCGCCGTGGATGCCGGCGATGGTGCCGCGCAGGTTCTCCCGCAAAACGCCGTGGAATTGCACGCCCTGGCGGGTGGTCAGGCGCAGGGTGTCGTCGGCGTGGCTGTCCGCCAGCGCATCCAGCGCCAGCCATTGCGCCGCGCTCAGCCGCCCGGCCGGGGCGCGCACGCGCACCATGAAGGACCAGTCCTTGTCCTCGCCGGCCTGCTTGCGGGCGGTGGCGGTGTCGCGGTCGTGCTGCTCGTAGGTGCCGTGGAACTTCAGCAGGGTGTAAGCGGCCTCGCTCAGCCCGCCCTTGGCGTGGCTGGCGTCCAGCTCGGCGGCGATGGGGCCGCGCAGGCCGTGGCTGCCGCGCTTGATGTCCTCGGCCGGGGAAGATTTCATGGCGTCGCCTCGCTCAATCCGCTTGCCAAGAGTGAAAACATCAATCTACGTTCCACGCAAGCGCAATGGTGGGGCCTGGATTTCACATGGACGATCAACAGCCGACAGGCCGCCTGCCCCAGGGGTGCGTCCATGCGTGACGAGGAGGACTGGGCCCCGGCCCGCGACGTGGCGACGCTGAGCCTGGGCGTGCTTGCATTGGTCGTGCTGCTGGCACGGCTGCTCTGACGGAAGGACCATCACATGACGCAGATCTCCCTGGGCCAGGTGGCCCCCGACTTCGAGGCCGACACCACCGCCGGCCCCATCCGCTTCTCCGACTGGGCGGCGGGCTTCTGGGTGGTGTTCTTCTCCCACCCCAAGGACTTCACCCCGGTCTGCACGACGGAGCTGGGCGAGGCCGCGCGGCTGAAGCCGGAATGGGACAGGCGCAACGTCAAGGTCATCGGCCTGTCGGTGGACGGCCTGGACCGCCACGACGCCTGGGCCGAGGACATCCGCGAGACGCAGGGCGCGGCGCTGAACTTCCCCATGATCGCCGACCCGGCGAAGCACGTCTCGGAGCTCTACGGGATGATCCACCCGGAGGCCGACCCCTCCGTCACCGTGCGCACCGTCTACGTCATCGACCCGCAGCGGAAGGTGCGGCTGACGCTGACCTATCCGCCCTCGACCGGGCGCAACTTCCACGAGGTGCTGCGCGTCATCGACAGCCTGCAGCTCACCGACAGCCACAAGGTGGCCACGCCGGTGAACTGGCAGAAGGGCGACAAGGCCATCATCGTGCCGAGCCTGTCGGACGAGGACGCCAAGGCGCGCTTCCCGCAGGGCTGGAAGGCCGACCGGCCCTACCTGCGCTGGGTGGACGTCTCCGGGAACGACTGAAGCGCCGACAGCAGGTGGTCCAGGAAGCGGGCCGGGTTCTCCGCGAAGGGGAAGTGGCCCAGCCCTTCCATCATCGCGAACCGCGCGCCGGGGATGCGGCGCGCGGTGTCCTCGCTGTGCTCGGCGGTGCAGGAGTAGTCGTACTCGCCGGTGAGCATCACCAGCGGGCAGCGTGAGGTGTCGAGCAGGTGGATGCGCTCCCGCGCGTCCCACCCGCCCGAATAGAACAGGATGTCGCCTGGGAAGGTGCCGTACCCGCCCTGGGAGTAGTGCCACCACACCTCCTCCGCGCATTCGGCGGGGGATTGCGGCGCCATCAGCCCTTCCACCCATTCGGGGGTGAAGGCCATCGCGTTCACCCCGGCATCCAGCGGCCAGGGCGTGCGGCGGCCGGCGATGTGCGCGCTCGCCTCGCAGGCGACGATGCCGCGGAAGCGCTCCGGCGCGCGCAACCCCATCTCCAGGCAGATCTCGCCGGACATGGAGGCGCCCAGCAGCACGGGCGGCGCCGCGAAGCCCCAGGCGTCCATGAAGCCCAGGATGAGCTCGGCATAGAGGTCCGTCGTCAGCGCCCATTCGCCCGGGGCGGCCGCGGCGGGCGAGCGGCCGTGGCCGGGCAGGTCCATCGTCACCAGCCGGTGTCTGGCCAGCCGCGGCTCGGCCATCAACCGGTGGAACTGGCGGCCATCGGCGCCGGCGGTGTGCAGCCCGAGGATGGCCGGGCCGTCGCCCGCCTCCTCGCCATGCAGCACCCAGTCGCGGCCCTGGGCGCGCACGGTGACGTAGCGGCCGCGCGCCGCGGGGCAGGGGGCGGGGGTGCCCAGCGCGGGGCGCAGCCGGGCGGGGGGCGCCCCGCGGCCGCCGTTGCGGACCCAGCGCGCCACCTCCAGCGCGCGGCGCAGCGGGCGGGCGTGGCGGGCCCAGGCGCGCTCGTCGCCTTCCACCCTGAAGCCGGGCACGCGCATGCGCAGCGCGAACAGGTTGTGGTGGTGCCGCGGCGGGAGCGGCCGCAGGAAGCGCTCCCACGCCCCGGGCGGCGCGTGGAAGGCGGCGTCGGCCGGGCCGGGCTCCTCCAGCGTGGCGCCGCCCTCGGCCAGCGCCAGCACCACGGCATCGTCCAGCGCGAAGCGCGCGCCGGTGCCGTGCAGCATGGCCGGCAGGGCGGGGTCCTCCCGCAGGGCGGCGCCCCAGGCGTCGCGCAATCCGCTCCATGGCATGGCTTTGGCCTCCCCCCTGGCATCCCCTGGCATCCTGCCGCAACAATCGCCCGCGGCAAGAACACCATCCGGAGGAACCGACCATGACCCATGCCACGCGGCGCGCCTTGCTGGGCGGCGGCACCGCCCTGCTGGCCACCCCGGCCCTGGCCTTCCCCGACCGCCCGCTGCGGGTGATCGTGCCGTGGAACGCCGGCGGCGTGACGGACATCCTGGCCCGCGCCATGGCGCCTTCCCTGCAGGCGGGGCTGGGCCAGCCGGTGGTGATCGAGAACCGGGCCGGCGCCAATGGCGGCGTGGGGGCGGAGGCGGCGGCGCGGGCGCCGGCGGATGGGCACACCCTGTTCGTCTCCAACGCCGACACCCACGCCATTAACCCCTTCGCCTATCGCCGCCTGCCCTACGACCCGCAGGCGGATTTCGCCCCCGTCTCCCTGTTCGCGCGCGTGCCCTTCGCGCTGATGGTCGGCCCCTCGCAGCGGGGCGTGACCGACCTTGCCGGGCTGCTGGCGGCCGCGCGGCAGCGGCCGGGGCAGGTGACCTTCGCCTCCTGGGGGGTGGCCTCGGCCTCGCACCTGTCCATGGAGCGCGTGGCGCGCGCGGCGGGGGTGGAGATGCTGCACGTGCCCTTCACCGGCCAGGCGCCGGGCATGACGGCGGTGGCGGCGGGCCAGGTGGACGCCATGGTGCTGCCCGCCGGCGGCGCCGAGGCGCTGGCGCGGGACGGGCGCGTGCGCATCCTGGCGGTGACCAGCGCCGAGCGCCTGGCGCTGCTGCCCGGCGTGCCGACCCTGCGCGAGGCGGGGACGGAGGTGGTGACGGGCAACTGGTTCGCCTTCCACGTGCCGGCGCGCACCCCCGCGGCGGCGGTGCTGCGCCTGTCGCAGGCCACGGCGGAGACCCTGCGCCAGCCCGCGGTGGCCGAGGTGTTCCGCCAGCAGGCCACCGCGCCCGAGGCCACCACGCCCGAGGGGCTGGCCGACTTCGTGCGCGCCGAGCGCGAGCGCTGGGGCGCGGTGATCCGCGCCGCCAACATCATGCTGGAGAACTGAGCGCCGCAACCCTGCCATCATCGCCGTGTTGAACCCCGGCGATGCCGCCGGGACGCGAGACATGGTGGCCCCCCCTGGGGGCCGCGCTGCTGGGGGCGGCCATCATCCTGCTCATCTGGGGCCCGGGGGTGGTGCCGCCCTGGCGCACCGGCTGGATGCTGTCCGGGCAGGTGGGGCCGGACCCGGTGCAGTACTGGCTGGGCTGGGCCTTCTTCCGCGACGACGCCTGGCGCTGGCCGCCCGGGCTGAACCCGCGCTACGGGATGGAGCTGTCCTCCTCGGTCTTCTACGCCGATGCCATCCCGCTGCTGGCCTTCCTGTTCAAGGCGCTGTGGCCGCTGGCGCCGGTGGACCAGTACTGGGGCCTGTGGCTGGTGGCCTGCGGGGCGTTGCAGGCGCTGTTCGCCGCGCTGGCGGTGCGCCGGCTGGGCGGCGGGGCGCTGGCGCAGGTGGCGGCGGGCGGGCTGATGGCGCTCTCGCCCCTGCTCATCAACCGGCTGGGCGGGCATTTCGCGCTGGGCGGGCAGTGGCTGGTGCTGGCGGGGCTGTGGCTGTGGTGGGCGCCGCCGACGCGCGGCCGCCCCTGGGGCTGGGCGGCGCTGGCCGCGGCGACGGCCCTCATCCACTCCTACATCCTGCCCATGGTGCTGGCGCTGTGGCTGGCCGATGCCTGGCGCCGCCGCGCCTGGCTGGAAGCGCCGCTGGTGCCCGGCGCCGCGCTGGCCGCCTTGTGGCTGGCCGGCTTCTTCGTGCTGGCGGAAGGCCACGGCACCGCCGGCTACGGCCAGATGCAGATGGACCTGCTGGCCCCACTCGACCGCGGCCCCTGGGGCTCCCTGCTGCCCGACATCCGCAGCGCCGAGCACCCGGAAGCCAATTCCTCCTATCTCGGCCTGGGTGGGCTGGTGCTGGCCGGCTGCGCGCTGCTGCGGCCCTGGCGGCGCGGGGCCTGGCCGCTGGCGGCTGTGCTGGGGGCCATGCTGGCCTTCGCCGTCTCGCACCGGGTGATGCTGGGCGGGCGGCTGCTGCTGGAGGTGCCCCTGCCGCCGGCGCTGCTGGAGATGGCCGGGGCGCTGCGCGCCTCCGAGCGCTACTGGTGGCCGATGGCCTACGCGCTGATGCTGGCCGGGGCGGGCGGGCTGGCGGCCCGGCTGGGGCCGCGCCGCGCCGGCTGGGCGCTGCTGGCGCTGCTGGGCTTGCAGGCCTGGGACCTCCGCCCGGCCTATGCGCGCATCGCCCACTTCTTCCCGCCCACCGAGGCGCGGCTGCCCCTGCGCCTGGGCGACCCGGAATGGCGGCGGCTGGCGGCCCAGGCCAGCGCCATCCGCCTGGTGCCGGCGATGAACCAGGGCCCCTTGTGGGAGGAGGTGGCGGTGCTGGCCGCCACCGCCGGCCGCCCGACCGACGCCACCTACCTCGCCCGCACCGACCCCGCCGCGGCGGCCGCGCTGGGCGAGGCCGTGCTGGCCCGCCTGCGCGCCGGCGAGCCGGAGCCGGGCGTGCTCCACGTGCTGCGGAACGCGGCGGCGCTGGAGGCGGCGCGGGCCGGCCTGCCGGGGCGCTTGCGGCGGCTGGACGGGGTATGGCTGATTGCGCCCATTCCCCCAGGCCCGCCCGCCCCCACATACGGGCACGAGGAACGGAGACCGCCCCCATGATCCTGCGCCGCCCCGGCTGGAACGCCCCCGAATCCCAGGTGACGCCGCAGGACTGGGCGATGAACCGCCGCGCCCTGCTGGGCGCCGGCGCCCTGCTGGCCCCCGGCCTGGCCGCCCGCCCGGCGCTGGCCCAGGCCCCCGGCGCGCCGCCGCTGCCCCAGCACGGCCGCAACGACGCCTGGCCGGCGGGCCGCGAGGTGACGCCGGAGCGCGAGGCGACCACCTACAACAACTTCTACGAGTTCGGCACCACCAAGACCGTGTGGCGCGAGGCGCAGCGCATGCCCCAGCGCCCCTGGCGCCTGCGGGTGGACGGGCTGGTGGCCAACCCGCGCGAGTTCGACCTCGACGACCTCATCCGCCTGATGCCGCTGGAGGAGCGCATCTACCGGTTCCGCTGCGTGGAAGGCTGGGCGATGACGGTGCCCTGGAACGGCTTCGCCCTGGCCGAGCTGCTGAAGCGGGTGGAGCCCGCCGCCAGCGCCCGCTACGTCGCCTTCGAGACCGCGAGCCTGCCCAGCGTGATGCCCGGCCTGCGGCAGAGCTGGTATCCCTGGCCGCACATGGAGGCCTGCACCATCGCCGAGGCGGCGAACGAGCTCGCCTTCCTGCCGGTGGGCATGTACGGCAAGCCGCTGCCGGCGCAGAACGGCGGCCCGTTCCGCGTGGTGTTCCCGTGGAAGTACGGCTTCAAGTCCGGCAAGTCGGTGGTGCGCATCACCCTGACGGAGCAGCGCCCGCGCACCTTCTGGCCCACCATCCAGGCCAGCGAGTACGGCTTCTGGGCCAACGTGAACCCGGAGGTGCCGCACCCGCGCTGGAGCCAGGCCACCGAGCGCCTGCTGGGCAGCGGCGAGCGCGTGCCCACCCGCCTGTTCAACGGCTATGGCGAGTGGGTGGGCGGCCTCTACGGCTCCCTGCAAAGGGAGCGCCTGTGGGCCTGAGCGGCCGCCTCAGCCGTCCAGCCGGGCGCCGCTGATCTCCACCAGCTCCCGCCAGCGCGGCGTGTCGGAGTCGATGAGCGCGGCCAGCGCCGCCGGGCTCTCGCTGGTCACGGTGGCGTAGCCCAGCGGGGTCAGGCGCTCCACCAGCTCGGGCTGGGCGCCGGCCTGGCGGATGGCGGCGTGCAGCCGCGCCAGCACCTCCGGCGGGGTGCCGCCCGGCGCCATGATGGCGTTCCAGGTGTTGACGCCATGCCGCCCCAGCCCGGCATCCGCGAAATCCGCCATGGCGGGCACGGCGGGCAGGAAGGGCAGCCGCGCGTTGGAGGACACCGCCATCGCCAGGAAGCGCCCGGCCTCCACATGCGGCATCAGCGCGGGCATCACGTCGAACATCATGTCGATGTTGCCCGCCACTAGGTCGTTGATGGCCGGCCCGCCGCCGCGGTAGGGCACGTGGAGGATGCGCGCGCCGCTGAAGCGGTTCACCGCCTCGATGTTGATGTGGCTGGAGGTGCCGGCGCCGGAGGAACCCATGCGCAGCTGGTCGGGGTTGTCGCGGCTCCAGCGCAGCAGGGCGCGGAAGTCGGTCCAGCCGCGCCGCCGCGCCGTCTCGGCGTTCACCACGCACAGCAGCGCGCCGTCCGTCACCTGCGACACGGGCGCGAGGTCGCGGCGCGGGTCGAAGGGCATGCGGCTGGTCATGAACGGGAAGGCGCACAGCGTTGTGACGCCGATGAGGCCGATGACGGAGCCGTCCTTCTCGCCCTTGGCCACGGCGTCGGCGCCGATCAGCCCGCCGGCGCCGCCGCGGTTCTCCACCACCACGTTGGCGGACAGCGCCGGGCCCAGGCGCTCGGCCAGCAGGCGGCCCAGCAGGTCCACCGCGCCGCCGGGCGGGAAGGGCACCACGAGGCGCACGGCGCGCCCCTGCGCCAGGGCGGGCGCCGCGAGGGCGGAGAGCAGCAGGCTTCGTCGCAACATCGGCAGGGGTCCTCCTGCCCTCAGGCTGGCGCGCCGCGGCGCCGCGCGTCCAGCCTTTCCCGCGCCAGCGCGATGACGCGGCGCGTCTCGCTGGTCAGCGCGTAGGCATCCAGCGCGTCCAGCGGCGCCCAGCTGACCTCCTGCGCGTCATCCGCGGCGCGCGCCTCGCCCGCCCGCCATTCGCCGGCGTAGTCCACGATGGTGTAGTGGAAGCGCACGCGGCCCGCCTCGTCCTGCGTCACCGCGTCCACCACGTCGGCCAGCACCAGCGGGCCCAGCTCCACCCCCGTCTCCTCCAGCAGCTCGCGCCGGGCCGCGGCCTCGGCCGTCTCGCCCAGGTGCTGGGCGCCGCCGGGCAGCGACCACAGGCCCTGGCGCGGCGGGCGGGCGCGGCGCACCAGCAGCACGGCCCCGCCGCGGAAGGCGACGGCGCCGATGCCGACCCAGGGCCGGTCGGGATACTCACGGCTCAAGCAGGTCCTCCAGGCGCGGGATGAACTGGCGCTCGCGCCAGGCGGGGAAGGCGAAGCCCCAGCCCGCCCACAGCGCGTTCAGCGCCGCGGCCTCGGCGTCGCCCTCGGCGCGCAGCTCCAGCCACAGCTCGTCCCCGGCGCGCCGCGCCCAGGCGCGGATGGCGAGGCCGTCGGTGAACAGGAAGCGCGATTCGCCCAGCGCCTCGCCGGGAATGGCATCGGCGCGGCGCACCTCGGCCAGGGTCAGCGCCTCGAAGGCGCGGCCCAGCTCCTCCAGGGCCACGCCGTCGGGGCGGGGCGGGTCGCGCGGCGCGATGATGACCAGCGGCGCGTCCACCACGCCGGGGCGCTGGATGGCCAGGGCGGGCTCGCCGGCGCGGCGCACCTCCACCCGGCGCAGCCGCGCGGCGGGCAGGTCCGCCAGCTCACGCAGCAGCCACAGGTTGGGGTCGGGCTCGGCGGCGACGCCGCCCTCGGCTAGCCAGGCGCCGGCCTCGCCGGCCAGGCGCAGGTGCTGGGTGGCGCCGCGGCGCACGCCCAGGGTCAGGTCCGCCAGGGCGGCACCCTGCGCGTCCAGCACCCGCAGCCGCGTGCCCTCCTCGCCGGTGCCGTTGCGCGGGTCGGGGGCGCGGGGCTCCAGCAGGCGCAGCTCGGCCAGGGCGGTGAAGGTCTCGCGCAGGCGGGCGGGGCGGGCGGGCCAGCCGGCGCGCTCGGCGATGCGCCAGGTGGCGCCGTCGCGGCGCAGCGTCACCTGGTGGCCGGGGCGCGTCACCTCCACCCGCGCCGCCGTTCCCAGCCGGTCGAGGAGGCCGGGAAAGGCCGGGCGGCCGGCGGGCGGCGGCGGCGCCTCCCGCGGGGCCAGCCACAGCGCCGCCCCCAGCGTGGCGGCCGCCGCGCCGCCGAGCAGCAGGAGGCCGCGGCGCCTCACGCCGCCCGCTGCCGGCGCCGCCACAGCGCCACGCCCAGCGCGGCCAGGGCCAGCAGGGCCGGCACCAGGGCGATGTTCACCCAGCGCAGGGTGCGCTCCAGCGCCTCGATGTCCCGGCGCAGCTCCAGCTGCACGGCGCGCAGCTCCTGCCGGGTGGCGGCGATCTGCGCGCGGGCGCGCTCCACCTCGGCGCGCTGCTCGGGCGTCAGCACCACCTGGTCGGCGTTGCGCGCACCGCTGCCCTGGCGCAGCTCGCGCAGCCGGGCCTCCGTGGCCTGCAGGCGCTCCGTCAGCGCCTGCTCCGAGGCGCGGAACTGCGCGTCCGCCCGGCGCCGGATGGATTCCACCAGGGCGAAGGGCCGCAGCGCCTCCCCGCGGGAGCGCAGGGAGATCATGGCGTCCGAGCCCGCCAGCGCGTCCGCGAGGTTGAGGATGAAGGCGCCGTTGCCGCCGAAGGGCGTGGCGGTGGCGGCGCCCTCGCGCTGCTGCACCCAGAAGCGGTCGTCCAGCAGGTCGGTGTCGTGGATGAGCACGAGTGTCGCCGGCCCCTGCGAACGCGCGAGGTGCGGCGGCAGCCCCTCGGCGGGGCTGGGCGGGCCGTCGGGGAAGGCGGTGGCCAGCGGCGCGCGCAGCCGGGCGGCGACGACGTGGCGCTGCTCGCCGGCGCGGAAGCCGGCCAGCAGCCGCACCGGGTCGGCTTCCAGCCCCACGCGCTCCGCCGGCACCAGCATGGACTGGGCCGAGGTGGTGAGCAGCGGCACCCACTCGCCGGCCAGCCCCTCGCGCCGCCGCAGAACCCCGGCGGAGGCCACCGCCACCGGCTCCAGCGCCGCGGTCGCCACCTCCTGCCGGTTCAGGCTGTCGCCCTGGAGGGAGAACCAGGGCAGGTAGTCCACCGCCTGCACGCGGTCGCCGGGGCGGGCGCGCACCCGCCAGGCGCCGCGCAGGTCCAGCACCACCTGGCCTTCCGGCGCCTCCACCCCCCAGGCGTCGAGCAGCCGGGGCAGGGCGGAGGCGGTGTCGCGCGGCGGGCGGCCATCCGGGCCGGGGCGGGTGGCCTGCATCTCGCTGTGCGGGTCCAGCAGGAGGATGAGGCGGCCGCCGCGCAGCACGAACTGGTCCAGCGCGTATTGCGTGGCGTCCGGCAGGCCCTGCGGGTGCGCCACCAGCAGCAGCGTCACCTCCGGCGGGATGGCGGCGGTGGCCAGGGGCACCTCCCGCACCTCGAAGGATTCGCGCAGCTGCTGCATCACCACCTGCGGACGTGCCAGGGCGGGCTGGCGCAGCAGCAGGGCGCGCGGGTCGCCGTTCAGCGGCAGCGGCGTCATCACGCCCAGCACCGGCCGCGGCGGGTCGGACAGCTCGAACACCAGCCGCGTCAGGTCGGCTTCCAGGAAGCGCTCGCGCGAGGGGTCGAAGAAGGGGATGGCCCGCTCCTCGTCGCGCGCGTTGCGGCCGGCGAGGCCGAAGAACACCTGCTCGCCGCCCTCGTTCAGCGGCACCGGCGTCAGCCCGGCGGCGGTGACGCGGTCCTCGGCGTCGCTGAACGGCTCGGGGTCCTCGACTTGCAGGCGGATCAGCGGGCTGGCGGCGGCGTATTCGCGCAGCAGGGCGCGCACGCGCGCGGCATGGGCGCCGACCTGCGGCGCCTCCGCCGTGATGCGGCGCGAGTAGGAGAGGCGCAGCGTCACCGGCTCCTTCAGCCCCGCCAGCACCTGCCGCGTGCCGGGAGTGAGGGTGTAGAGCCGCCCTTCCGTGAGGTCGAGCCGCGCCCGGGGCGCCGCGCGCCCGGCCAGCAGCGTCACGCCCACCGCCAGCACGGCGGCCAGCGCCAGGGCGAGCCAGCGGGTCACGCCGCCCTCCGCGCGTCCAGCACCACCACGTTGGCGAACAGCCAGAAGCCGGTGAAGGCGGCGAAGAACACCAGGTCGGGCAGGGCGATGACGCCGCGCACGAAGCCGCCGAAGCGGTCGGCGACGGAGAAGCCGCGCGCCGCCTCCGCCAGGGCGGGCGCCGAGCCGGCCAGGAAGTCCGTCACCACCGGCGAGCCTGCGGCGGCGAACACGAAGCACCCCGCCACCCCCAGCACGAAGGCGATGACCTGCGAGGAGGTGAGGGCGGAGGCCGCCGAGCCCAGCGCCAGGTAGGCCCCGGCCACCAGCCAGGCCCCCACGTAGCCGGCCAGGATGGCGCCGTTGTCCGGCTCGCCCAGCAGGTTCACCGTCACGACCAGCGGGAAGGTCAGCGTCAGCGCCACGCCGCAGAAGGCCCAGGCGGCCAGCCACTTGCCGGCCACCGCCTGCCAGGTGGCGATGGGCAGGGTCAGCAGCGCCTCCAGCGTGCCGGCGCGGCGCTCCTCCGCCCACAGGCGCATGGTCAGCGCCGGCACCAGCAGCAGGAACAGCCAGGGCACGAAGCCGAAGAAGGGCAGCAGGTCCGCCTGGTTGCGGGCGAAGAAGCCGCCCAGGGTGAAGGTCAGGCTGCCCGACAGCAGCAGGAAGATGACCAGGAACACCACGGCCACCGGGGTGGCGAACCAGGCGGCGAACTCGCGCCGCGCCACGGCCATCATGCCGCCTCTCCCAGCGTCAGGGCGCGGAACACCGCCTCCAGCCCGTGCCCCCCCGCGGTCAGCTCCGCCGGGGTGGCGTCGGCGCGCAGCTGCCCACCGGCGATGATGATGGCGCGGGTGCACACCGCCCCCACCTCCTCCAGGATGTGGGTGGACACCAGGATGGCCTTGCGCGGCGCCATGGCGCGGATCAGCGCGCGCACCTCGTGCTTCTGGTTGGGGTCCAGCCCGTCCGTCGGCTCGTCGAGGATGAGGGCGTCGGGGTCGTGCAGCAGGGCGGCGGCCAGGCCGACGCGGCGGCGGAAGCCCTTGCTCAGCGTCTCGATGGGCCGGCGCGCCACGCCGTCCAGCTGGGCCATCGCCATGGCGGCGGCCACGTCGCCGCGCCCGCGCACCCGGGCGCAGAAGCGCAGGAAGCCCTCCACGCTCATCTCGCCATAGGCCGGCGCGCCTTCGGGCAGGTAGCCCAGCGCGGCGCGGGCGCGCACGCCATCGGCCTGGACATCGTGGCCGGCGATGCGCGCGGTGCCGGCGGACGGCGCCAGGAAGCCGGCCAGCAGGCGCATGGTGGTGGTCTTGCCGGCGCCGTTGGGGCCCAGGAAGCCCACCACCTCGCCCCGCCGCACGGCGAAGGAGACGCCGTTCACCGCCGTGATGCCGCCGAAGCGGCGCACCAGCCCCTCGGCCTCGATCAGCACGTCCGTCATGCGGCGCGGGATACCAGGGCTCAGCCGGCCTTCAAATAGGCCGCCGCCTCGTCCTTGCCGAACAGCCGCAGCAGCAGGCGCACCGCCTCGCCGCGCGGGCCGCGCAGGGCGGGGTCCTGGTGCAGCAGCGCCTCGGCGTCGGTGTTGGCGATCTCGATCAGGTCGCGCTGGCGGGCGGCGTCCTCCTCCGGCAGCGCCAAGCGCAGCGTGGCTTGGCCGGCCTGGCGGGTGCCCAGCGCCTCGCCGGCGCCGCGCAGCCGCAGGTCCGCCTCGGCGATCACGAAGCCGTCCTCCGTGTCGCGCAGGATCAGCAGGCGTTCCTTCTCCTTCTCCGAAAGATGCTCGGAATGCACCAGCAGGCAGGAGGACGGCCTGGCGCCGCGGCCGACTCGGCCGCGCAGCTGGTGCAGGGCCGACAGGCCGAAGCGCTCGGCCTGCTCGATCAGCATGATGGTGGCCTCCGGCACGTCCACGCCGACCTCGATGACGGTGGTGGCCACCAGCAGTCGCGTGCGGCCCTCGGCGAAGTCGCGCAGCGCCCCTTCGCGCACCTCCATGTCCAGCTCGCCATGCGCCAGCCCGACCTGCCCGGGGAAGCGCTCGCTCAGCTGGCGGAAGCGGTCCTCGGCGGCCACGCTGTCGTCGTGCTCGCCGCCGGTGATGGCGCGCACCACCCAGTAGGCGCGCTCGCCGCGCGCCAGCGCCTCCCCCAGCCGGGCCACCACCTCGGGCAGCCGCGCCTGGGTGGCGATGCGCGTGGCGATGGGCTGCCGCCCGGCCGGCTTGCCGGCGATGCGGCTGACCTGCATCTCGCCCCACTGCGTCAGCTGCAGGGTGCGCGGGATGGGGGTGGCGGTCATCACCAGCATGTCCGCGCCCTCGCCCTTGGCGCCCAGCAGCAGGCGCTGGTTGACGCCGAAGCGGTGCTGCTCGTCCACCACCGCCAGGCCCAGGTCGCGGAACTCCACCCCCTCCTGGAACAGGGCGTGGGTGCCGACGGCGACGGCGATGGAGCCGTCCGCCAGCCCGGCCAGCACCCGCCGCCGCTCGGCGCCCTTCACGCTGCCGGCCAGCAGCGCCACCTCCACCCCCGCGGCGCCGCACAGCCTGGCCAGGGTGCGGGCGTGCTGGCGGGCCAGGATTTCGGTCGGCGCCATCAGCGCGGCCTGGGCGCCGGCCTCCACCGCCTGCAGCATCGCCAGCACCGCCACCAGCGTCTTGCCGCTGCCCACGTCGCCTTGCAGCAGCCGCAGCATGCGGTGCGGGGCGGCGAGGTCGGCGGAAATCTCGGCCAGGGCCTGGTGCTGGTCGGGCGTCGGCTCGTGGCCGAAGGCGGCCAGGGCGCGGGCCCGCAGCGCGCCGTCGCCGCGCAGCGCCCGCCCGGCGCTGGTGCGGTGGCGGCGGCGCAGCAGGCCCAGCGCCACCTGCCCGGCCAGGGCCTCGTCATAGGCCAGCCGCTCGCGCGGCCCGGCGCCGGGCGGGGCCGCGGGGGCGTGCAGGGCGCGCAGCGCGGCGGGGAAGGGGGGCCAGTTCTCGCGCGCCAGCAGGTGCGGGTCGGCCCATTCCGGCCAGCCGTCGGGCAGCTGGGCCAGGGCGGCGCGCACCGCGGCGGCCATCACCGGGCGCTGGAGCGATTCCGTCAGCCGGTGGATGGGCTCCAGCGCCGGCAGGTCCTCCGCCTCGCGCGCCACCTCGGGGTTGGCCATGGACCAGCCCTCGCCCTCGGGCTTCACCTTGCCGGACACCCAGCGCGCCTCGCCGCGAGGGAACTGCCGCTCCACCGTCGCCAGCCAGCCGTTGAGGATGCGGATGGTCACGCCCTCGGCGGTGCGCACCTCGACGTAGCGGCGGTTGGTCAGGCGCGACTTCGCCGGGCGGATGGCGGTGGCGGTGACGCGCAGGATGGCCTCGGCCTCCGCCGGCGCCTGGGCGGGGTGGGCCACGCGCAGCCGCTCGGCGATGCGCTCGGGCAGGTGGAACAGCAGGTCCAGCACCCGCTCGCCGCCCGCCGCCTTTGCCAGCAGGGCGGCGCGCTTGGGCCCCACGCCCGGCAGCGCGGCGAGGGGGGCCATCAGGTCATCCAGGCTGACGGGGGGAGGCACCCGTCCTATATGGCATCCGTGAGCACCGCCGACGACCTCTCCCCCCGCCACCGCCGCCTGCTGTTCCGCGCCATGCACCGCGGCACCAAGGAATGCGACCTGATGGTGGGCGGCTTCGTGCGCCGCCACCTGCCCGCCCTGACGGCGTTGGAGCTGGACGAGCTGGAGGCGATCCTGGAAATGCCGGACGTGGACCTGGCCGATTGGCTGAGCGGCCGCCGCCCCATCCCGGAGGAGGCGGGCGGCCCGCTGCTGCGCCGCATGGCCGCCGAGATGGAGCGCCCCGGCGCCGGGACCGCGGGGTGAGCGCAGCGCTGGACGTCTACGGCGCGCCCGAGGGCTTCGACGCCCTGCTGCTGCGCGCCCGCCGCGCCGAGACCCAGGCGCCCATCCTGCATGCCTGCCGCGACGACGCGCGCATGGCGCGGCTGGCCGAGGCGCTGGGCTTCTTCATGCCCGAGGCGGAGCTGCTGCGCTTCCCCGCCTGGGACGTGCTGCCCTATGACCGCGTCTCGCCCAACCCCGAGCTGGTGGCCGAGCGCGTGGCCACCCTGGCCGAGCTGACCGAGCCGCCGACCCGCCCGCGCATCGTGCTGACCACGGTGAACGCCCTGGTGCAGCGCGTGCCGCCACGCAGCGCCTTCGCCGGCGCCGCGCTGTCGCTGCGCAAGGGCGGCCGCGCGGACCCGGCCCAGGTGGTCGCCTTCCTGGAATCCAACGGCTACGGCCGCACCGGCACGGTGATGGAGCCCGGCGAGTACGCCCTGCGCGGCGGCATCCTGGACCTGTTCCCCAGCGGCAGCGCCGACCCGGTCCGGCTGGACTTCTTCGGCGACGAGGTGGAAAGCATCCGCCGCCTGGACACCGAGACGCAGCGCTCGCGCGAGCACCTGGACCGGCTGGTGCTGCGCCCGGTGGGCGAGGTGTTCCTCGACGCCGCCTCCATCGAGCGCTTCCGCACCGCCTACCGTGACCTGTTCACCGCCGCCGCCTCGGAGGACCCGCTCTACGTCTCCGTCTCCGCCGGCCGCCGCCACCCGGGCATGGAGCACTGGGCCGCGATGTTCCACGAGCGCATGGAGACGCTGCTGGACTACCTGCCCGGCGCCTCCGTCTCGCTGGACCACCAGGCGGAGGACGCGCTGGCGGCGCGGCTGGAGATGATCGCCGACCACTACGACGCCCGGCGGGTGCCCGCGCGCATCACGGAGGGCGAGGTGCCCTACCGGCCGGTGCCGCCCGCGCGCCTCTACCTGGACCGCGCGGGGTGGGACGCCATGCTGTCCGGCGGGCCGCTGCTGCGCTTCAACCCCTTCCACCGGCCCGAGGGCGCGCCGGGGCTGGACGGCGGCGGCCGGGCCGGCCGCACCTTCGCCGAGGCGCGCCAGGCCGGCGAGAACGTCTTCCACGCCTACGCCGCCCATGCCGAGAGCGAGATGGGCCGCGGCCGCCGCCCGCTGCTGGCCGCCTGGACCCGCGGCTCGCGCGAGCGCCTGCTGACCCTGCTGCGGGAGAACCGCGTGGCCGCCGAGGCGGTGGAGGACGGCTACAAGGCCAAGGCCCTGGCCCCCGGCCTGGTCGGGGTGGCGGTGCTGGGGCTGGAGCGCGGCTTCACCGGCGACGGCCTGTCCGTCACCGCCGAGCAGGACCTGCTGGGCGAGCGCATCGCGCGCCCCGCCCGCAAGCGCAAGCGCGCCGAACAGTTCATCGCCGACGCCACCCAGATCGAGGTCGGCGACCTGCTGGTGCACGCCGAGCACGGCATCGGCCGCTACGAGGGGCTGGAGACGGTGCAGGCCGGCGGCGCCCCGCATGACTGCCTGAAGCTGACCTATGACGGCGACGCCCGCCTCTACGTGCCCGTCGAGAACATCGAGATCCTGTCGCGCTTCGGCAGCGAGACGGCGGGGGTGGGCCTGGACAAGCTGGGCGGCGCCTCCTGGCAGGCGCGCAAGGCCAAGGCCAAGCAGCGCATCGCCGACATGGCCGCGCAGCTCATCAAGATCGCCGCCGAGCGCCGCACCCGCGAATCCGCCGTCATCGCCCCGCCCGAGGGCGCGTGGGAGGAGTTCTGCGCCCGCTTCCCCTACGCCGAGACGGAGGACCAGGCCCGCGCCATCGCCGACGTGCTGGAGGACCTGGCCGCCGGCCGCCCGATGGACCGGCTGATCTGCGGCGACGTGGGCTTCGGCAAGACGGAGGTGGCGCTGCGCGCCGCCTTCGTGGTGGCGATGTCGGGCGCGCAGGTGGCGGTGGTGGTGCCCACCACCCTGCTGGCCCGCCAGCACCACCGCATCTTCACCGCCCGCTTCGCCGGCCTGCCGGTGCGCATCGCCCAGCTCTCGCGCATGGTCACCGCGAAGGAGCAGAAGGAGGTGAAGGCGGCGCTGGAGCGCGGCGAGGTGGACATCATCGTCGGCACCCACGCCCTGCTGGGCAAGGGCATCGCCTTCAGCGACCTGGGCCTGGTCATCGTGGACGAGGAGCAGCACTTCGGCGTCAAGCACAAGGAGCGCCTGAAGGAGCTGGAGGCCGGCGTACACGTGCTGACGCTGACCGCCACCCCCATCCCGCGCACGCTGCAGCTGGCGCTCAGCGGCGTGCGGGAGATGAGCGTGATCGCCACCCCGCCGGTGGACCGCCTGGCGGTGCGCACCTTCATCATGCCCTGGGACCCGCTGGTGCTGCGCGAGGCCATCCAGCGCGAGCGCTTCCGCGGCGGGCAGGTGTTCTGCGTGGTGCCGCGCATCGAGGACATGGCCAAGATGGCCGAGCGCATGAAGGAGATCGCGCCCGAGGCCCGCATGGTCCAGGCGCATGGCCAGATGCCGGCGACCGAGCTGGAGCGGGTGATGACCGAGTTCGGCGACGGCAAGCACGACATCCTGCTGGCCACCAACATCGTCGAATCCGGCCTGGACATGCCGGCGGTGAACACCATGCTGATCTGGCGCGCCGACATGTTCGGGCTGGGCCAGCTCTACCAGCTGCGCGGGCGCGTGGGGCGCGGCAAGCAGCGCGGCTACGCCTACCTCACCTGGCCGGCGCACCACCGCCTGGCGCCCACCGCGCAGAAGCGGCTGGAGGTGATGCAGACGCTGGACAACCTGGGCGCTGGCTTCACCCTGGCCAGCCACGACCTCGACATCCGCGGCGCCGGCAACCTGCTGGGCGAGGAGCAGTCCGGCCAGATCCGCGAGGTCGGCATCGAGCTGTACCAGGAGATGCTGGAGGAGGCGGTGGCCGACCTGCGCGCCGGCCAGCGCCGGAAGTCCGATTCCGACACCGGCTGGATGCCGCAGATCAACCTCGGCCTCGCCGTGCTGATCCCCGAGAACTACGTCAGCGAGCTGCCGGTGCGCCTGGGCCTGTATCGCCGCATCGGCGCGCTGGAGACGGAGGGCGAGGTGGACGCGATGGGCGCCGAGCTGGTGGACCGCTTCGGCGCGCTGCCCGGCGAGGTGGAGAACCTGCTGGCCACGGTCGCCATCAAGCTGCGCTGCAAGGAGGCCAACGTGGAGAAGGTGGAGGCCGGGCCGAAGGGAATCGTGGTCACCTTCCGCAAGGGCAACTTCGCCAACCCCGTCGGGCTGGTGGAGTGGGCGGCGCGGCAGAAGGGCCTGATCACCCTGCGCCCCGACGGCAAGGTGGCCCTGCTGCGCGAGATGCCGTTCGACCAGCGCGTGAAGGCGGCGCGCGGCTTGGTGACCAACCTGGCCAAGCTGGCCCGCGCCGAGAAGGTGGCGGCGTGAGCGCGCCCGCCGCGGTGCGCGAGGGCGGCTGCTGCTGCGGCGCGCTGCGCTTCCGCGTGGAGGGCGAGCCCCGGCGCGTCGGCGTGTGCCACTGCCTGGACTGCCGCAAGCTCCATGGCGCGCCCTTCATGAGCTTCGCGGTGTTCGACCGCGCGCAGGTGCAGGTGACGGGCGTGTTCCACCGCTTCCACACCCAGCCCGCCTACCTCCGCTGCTTCTGCCCCACCTGCGGCTCCCACGTCTTCGCCGAAGATGCGGGCGGCATCGAACTCTACCACGGCGGCTTCGACCAGCCGGACCTGTTCCCGCCGACCTATGAGCTCTGGACGGTGCGGCGGGAATCCTGGCTCGAACTGCCCACCCTCACCGAGCACCACGTGCGGAACCGCGAAGCGCGGTGAGGCGTTGGTGGGGGATGCGATTCCTCCCCACCCGGCTGCACGGCATCCTCGACTACGCGGCCGGGCTGGGCATGCTGGCCACGCCCTTCCTGATGGGGCTGCACGGGCTGCCGGCCTGGCTGCTGTGGGTGGCCGGGGCCGGCGCGCTGCTCTACGCCGCGCTGACGCGGTACGAGCTGGGCCTCTGGCGGGTGATGCCGATGAACATCCACCTGGGCCTGGACGTGCTGGCCGGGCTGGCCCTGGTCGGCGCGCCCTTCCTGCTGGGCATCGCCGGGCGCGACGCCTGGCCGCTGTTCGCCTTCGGCACGCTGTCGCTGCTGGCGGGGCTGTTCACCCGCGCGGCCCCGGACAGCGCGCCCGCCGATGCGCTGCGTGTCTGATCAGCGCCCGACCGCGTAGCCCTGCATCCCGCGCGGGTTGGCCCCCGCGCGCAGCTGCCCGTCCGGCAGGCGCCGCGCGCCGGTCAGCCGGCCTTCGCTCCACTCGCCGCCCACCTCCACCACATGGCCGCGGCGGCGCAGCTCCTCCGCCACCTCCGGCGCGTAGCGGCCTTCCAGCACCAGCTTGCCGGGGCGCGCCCCGCGCGGCCAGAAGGAGCTGACCCAGTGCTCCGAATGGAAGGCCGGCAGGTCGATGGCTTCCTGGATGTTGAAGCCGTGCGCCGCCATGCGCGCCAGCATGATGGGCTGCCATTGGTCCTGCTGCTCGCCGCCCGGGGTGCCGAAGGCCATGTAGGGCCGCCCGTCGCGCAGCACCATGGAGGGCGAGAGCGTGGTGCGCGGCCGCTTGCCCGGCACCAGCCCGTTGGGCAGCGCCTCGTCCAGCCAGAACATCTGCGCCCGCGTGCCCAGGCAGCAGCCCAGCTCCGGGATGGCCGGCGAGGATTGCAGCCAGCCGGCCGAAGGCGTGGCCGACACGAAGTTGCCCCAGCGGTCCACCACGTCCACGTGGCAGGTGTCCCCGGCCGAGGCGCCCAGCCGCGACACCGTGGGCTCGCCCGAGCCGGCGGCGGCCGCCATCTCCTGCGCGCGCTGCACGGCGGCGGCGTAGTCCACGCCGCGCGGCTCCCGGCCGCCCGGGGCGCCGGGGCGGAACTCCAGGGAGGCGGCGTCGCCGATGAGCGCCCGGCGCTGCGCCACGTAGGCGGGGTCCAGCGTGGCGGCCACCAGGTCCTCGGTGAAGCGGGGGTCGCCGTCATGCGCCTCGCGGTCGGCGTAGGCCAGCTTCATCGCCTCGGCGAAGACGTGCACGAAGTCGGCGCCCAGCGGGTCCAGGCGCGCCAGGTCGAAGCCCTCCACCAGCGCCAGGGTGCGCAGCATGGTGGGGCCCTGGCTCCAGGGTCCGCACTTCAGCACCTCGTGGCCCAGGAAGCGGCCGCGCGCCGGCTCCTCCACCCCGGCGCGCCAGCCGGCCATGTCGTGCGCCGTCAGCACGCCGGCGTGGCGCCGGCCGGAGGTGTCCATGGCCGGGGTCCGCACGAAGCGCTCCACCGCCTCGGCCACGAAGCCGCCGTACCAGGCGGCGCGCGCGGCCTCGATCTCGGCCTCGCGGGTGCGGCCGGGGGCCTCGGCCTCGCGCAGCAGGCGCTCATAGGTGCCGGCCATCACCGGGTTGGCGTAGAGGCCGCCGGGCTGCGGCCCGCCGTCGCGCAGCCACAGGGCGGCGGAGGTGGGCCATTCCTGCTCGAACAGCCGGCGCATGGAGGCCACCGTGGCGGTGACGCGGCCGACCATCGGCGCGCCGTGGCGCAGGTAGCCGATGGCGTAGTCCAGCACGTCGCGCAGCCGCCAGGTGCCGTGCTCCAGCAGCATGCGCGCCCAGGCGTCGAAGGCGCCGGGAATCGGGGCGGGCAGGAAGCCGGTGCCGGGCACCAGGTCCAGGCCCAGCGCGCCCTTGACGTGCGTCACGCTCAGCCCCGCCGGGGCCGGGCCCTGGCCGCAGATCACCTGCTGCCGGTCCAGCGCGGCGGAGTGCAGGATGATGGGGCAGTCGCCCAGCGGGCCGTTCAGGTGCGGCTCCACCACCTGCAGGGTGAAGCCGGCGGCGGCGGCGGCGTCGAAGGCGTTGCCCCCGCGCTCCAGCACGGCCATGCCGACCTGGGAGGCGACCCAGTGGGTGGAGGCGACGACGCCGAAGGTGCCGGCGATCTCGGGTCGGGTGGTGAACATGGGCGCGACACCACACCCGGGCGGCGCGCCGGTCAACCGGCGGATGACCCTTGCGTGACATCCGCCGCCGCGCCCCTGGACGCGCGGCGCGCCGCCGGGCATGGCGCGGCGGATGCTGTGGGTGGCGATGGCGGGCCCCTCGGGGGCGGGCAAGGATTCGCTGCTGGCGGGCGCGCGCGCCCTGCTGGCGGGCGACGCGCGCATCCACTTCGCCCGGCGCTCCATCACCCGCCCGGCCGATGCCGGCGGCGAGGCGCACGAGCACCTGCCCGAGGCGGCGTTCGACGCGGCGGGGATGGCGCTGCAATGGCGCGCCCATGGCTGGCGCTACGGCATCCGCCGCGAGGAGGTGCGCCGCGCCCCCGTCACCGTGCTCAGCCTCTCGCGCACCGTGCTGGAGGAGGCGGCGCGGCTGGCGCCGCTGCTGGTGGTGGAGGCCTGGGCGCCGCCGGAGGTCCTGGCCGCCCGGCTGGCGGCGCGGGGCCGGGAGGACGCGGCCGCCATCGCGGCGCGGCTGCGGCGGGAGGCGCCGCTGCCGCCCGGGCTGCGGGTGCGGCGCCTGGCGAATGACGGCCCGCTGGAGGAAGGCGCGGCCGCGCTGGCCGCCCTGCTGCGGGCTTGCGCGGAGGGCGGATTTCCGCCATGAGGCCCCCTGCCGTTCCTGGGGCCTGCCCCGGCGCGGCAAATCCGCACGCGGCGCGCCCTTCCGCTTCTGGCAGGGTCCGGTCCCGGGGAGACATCCCGGGTCATGGCGCCGCGGAGGCCCAACCGGACTAAGGAAGGAGGATCGCCATGGCGATGCCCGAGGTTTCCCTGCGCCAGCTGCTCGAGGCGGGCGTGCATTTCGGCCACCACACGCGGCGCTGGAACCCGCGCATGGCGCCCTACATCTTCGGCGTGCGCAACCAGGTCCACATCCTGGACCTGCAGCAGACCGTGCCGCTGATGGAACGCGCGCTGCGCCAGGTGCGCGACACCGTGGCCGGCGGCGGCCGCGTGCTGTTCGTGGGCACCAAGAAGGCGGCGGCCGAGTACGTGGCCGAGGCGGCGACGCGCTGCGGCCAGTACTACGTCAACCACCGCTGGCTGGGCGGCATGCTGACGAACTGGAAGACCATCACCGGCTCCATCAAGCGCCTGAAGGAGATGGACGCCAAGCTGGCCGGCGACACCCAGGGTCTCACCAAGAAGGAGATCCTGATGCTGACCCGCGAGAAGGAGAAGCTGGACCGCGCCCTGGGCGGCATCCGCGAGATGGGCGGCCTGCCGGACCTGATCTTCGTGATCGACGTGGTGAAGGAGAAGCTGGCGATCGAGGAGGCCAACGTGCTGGGCATCCCCGTCATCGCCGTGGTGGACAGCAACGCCGACCCCAAGGGCGTGCAGTTCCCCATCCCGGGCAACGACGACGCCATCCGCGCCATCAACCTCTACTGCGACCTGGTGGCCGCGGCGGTGTTCGACGGCATCTCCGCCGAGATGACCGCCGCCGGCCGCGACACCGGCGCCATGGAGGAAGTGGTCCCCGAGGCGCTGCCCGAGGCGGCCCCCGAGGCGACGGCCTGAGGAGCGCGCATCATGGCTGAGATCACGGCGGCGATGGTCCGCGACCTGCGCGAGGCGACGGGCGCGGGCATGATGGACTGCAAGAAGGCGCTGGTGGAGGCGGGCGGCGACATGGACGCCGCCATCGACTGGCTGCGCAAGAAGGGCCTGTCGGCCGCGGCGAAGAAGTCCGGCCGCGTGGCCGCCGAGGGGCTGGTGGGCACCGCCTCCGGCCCCGGCGTGGCCGCGATGGTCGAGGTCAACGCCGAGACCGACTTCGTCGCCCGCAACGAGACCTTCCAGGGCTTCGTGAGCGAGGTGGCGGGCCTCGCCCTCTCGGTCGGCGACGACATCGAGAAGCTGAAGGCCGCGACCTATCCCGGCACGCAGCACAGCGTGCAGGAGGAGCTGACCAAGCTCATCGCCACCATCGGCGAGAACATGACCATCCGCCGCGCGCAGGTGTTCCGCGTGGCGGAGGGCACGGTGGCCACCTACATGCACAACGCCGTGAAGCCCGGCCTGGGCAAGATCGGCGTGCTGGTCGCCCTGGAGGGCGCCGGCGAGGCCGAGGTGATGGAGGTGCTGGGCCGCCAGATCGGCATGCACGTCGCCGCCACCCGGCCGGAGGCGCTGGACGTCAATGCGGTGGAGCCCTCGGCCCTGGCGCGCGAGCGCGCGGTGCTGGAGGAGCAGGCCCGCGCCTCGGGCAAGCCGCCCGCGGTGATCGAGAAGATGATCGAGGGCCGCATCCGCAAGTACTACGAGGAAGTGGTGCTGCTGGAGCAGGTGTGGGTGCATGACGGCGAGAGCCGCGTGCGCGCCGTGGTGCAGAAGGCCGGGCTGAAGATGGCCGGCTTCGCCCGCTTCCAGCTGGGCGAGGGCATCCAGAAGGAGGTGTCCGACTTCGCCGCCGAGGTCGCGGCCCAGGCCGGCATCACGGGCTGAACCCCGCCGGGGCGCGGTGCTTCCCGCGCCCCGGCCGCTTTGCTAATCCCTCACGCGGCCCCAACAACCCGGAAGCGCCCCATGACCCCGACCTACAAGCGCGTGCTCCTGAAGGTCTCCGGGGAGGCGCTGATGGGCGACAAGGCCTATGGGCTGGACAACGCGACGGTGAAGGCCATCGCGCAGGACATCAAGGACGCCGTGGCGCTGGGCGTGCAGGTGGCGCTGGTGATCGGCGGCGGCAACATCTTCCGCGGCATCGCGGGCGCCGCCACCGGCATGGAGCGCGCCCAGGCCGACTACATGGGCATGCTGGCCACCGTGATGAACGCGCTGGCGATGCAGAGCGCGCTGGAGCGCATCGGCGTGCCCACCCGCGTGCAGAGCGCCATCGAGATGTCGAGCATCTGCGAGCCCTACATCCGCCGCCGCGCCATCCGCCACATGGAGAAGGGCCGCGTCGTCATCTTCGCCGCCGGCACCGGCAACCCCTTCTTCACCACCGACACCGCCGCCGCCCTGCGCGCCGCCGAGATGGGCTGCGACGCCCTGCTGAAGGGCACCCAGGTGGACGGCGTCTACGACAGCGACCCGCGCAAGAATCCCGATGCCCAGCGCTACACCACGCTGAGCTACCTGGAGATGCTGGCCCGCGACCTCGCGGTGATGGACGCCGCCGCCATCTCCGTGGCGCGGGAGAACCACCTGCCCATCATCGTCTTCAACATCCACGAGGCCGGCGCCTTCACCGCGGTGATGCAGGGCCAGGGCCGCTTCACCACCGTCACCGACGCCGCCTGAGAACAGGGAGAACCGAGCCATGGCCAGCGCGCCCCCCGACCTGAAGGTCCTGAAGGCCGACCTGACCCGCCGCATGGACGGCGCGATGGAGACGCTGAAGAAGGAGTTCTCCGGCCTGCGCACCGGCCGCGCCTCGCCCGCCCTGCTGGAGAACATCCGGGTGGAGGCCTACGGCGCCAACCAGGCGCTGAACCAGGTCGCCAACGTCTCGGTCGGCGGGCCGGCGATGCTGGTGGTGCAGGTGTTCGACCGCTCCGTCACCAAGCATGTCGAGGTGGCGATCCGCGATTCCGGGCTGAACCTGAACCCGCAGGCCGAGGGGCAGACCATCCGCATCAACCTGCCGCCGCTGACCGAGCAGCGCCGCAACGAGCTGGCCAAGATGGCGGCCAAGTACGCCGAGGGCGCCAAGGTCGCCATCCGCGGCGTGCGGCGCGACGGCATGGAAAGCGTGGCCGCCTGGAAGAAGAAGAGCGAGATCAGCGAGGACGACGCCAAGCGCTGGTCCGACGAGGTGCAGAAGCTGACCGACGGCTACGTGAAGCAGATCGACGTCGCGGTGGCGGCGAAGGAAAAGGACATCAAGACCGTCTGATGCTGGAGCGCGCCCCACCCCCGGTGCCGCGCCACGTCGCCATCATCATGGATGGCAACCGGCGCTGGGCGGAAGGCCGCGGCCTTCCCACCGCGCTCGGCCACCGGGCGGGGGCGGAGGCGGTGCGCCGCACGGTCGAGGCCGCCATCCGGCATTCCGTGCCCTGGCTGACGCTGTTCGCCTTCTCCTCGGAGAACTGGTCCCGCCCGGCCGACGAGGTGACGGAGCTGACCGCCCTGCTGCGCCACTACCTGAAGGCCGAGGTGGCGGAGCTGGCCAAGCAGGGCGTGCGCCTCTCCGTGATCGGCGAGCGCCACCGCTTCGGCGAGGAGACGCTGCGCCTGATCGAGGCCGCGGAGGCGCGCTGCGCCGACGGCACCGCGCTGAACCTCACCGTCGCGCTGTCCTACGGCGCGCGGGCGGAGATCCTGCATGCCGCCCGCGCCCTGCTGCGCGAGGGCGCCGACCCGGCCGCGCTGGACGAGGCCGCCTTCGCCGCGCGCCTGTTCACCGCCGGCCAGCCCGACCCCGACCTGATCATCCGCACCTCCGGCGAGCGGCGATTGAGCAACTTCCTGCTGTGGCAGGCCGCCTACGCCGAGCTGCACTTCCCCACCGTGCTGTGGCCCGACTTCGCCGAGGCGCACTTCGCCGAGGCCCTGGCCGACTACGCCGCCCGCGAGCGCCGCTTCGGGGCGCGCGTGGGTTGAGGAACTGGGCCGACCTGCGCAAGCGGGCCCTGACGGCGGCGCTGCTGGGGCCGGCGGCCATCGCCTGCATCTGGCTGGGCGCGGGCTGGTGGACCTTCCTGATGGCGGTCTGCGTCGCGGGGCTGGCCTGGGAATGGGTGCGGATGTGCGGCGGCTCCACCCGCTCGCGCCCCGGCCTGTTCGTGCCGGCCTTCGTGCTGGCGGCCGGCGCGCTGTCGGTGGCGGGGCTGTTCTGGCCGGCGCTCGGGCTGCTGGCGGCCGGGGCCTACGTGGCGCGCTTCTCGGCCCGGCGGCGCGGGGCGGTGCCGCCCTCCTGGCTGGGCTTCGGGGTGCTCTACATCGGCCTGGCCGGCGTCTCGTTGATCGAGCTGCGCCACGCCGACGCGGCGGGGCGGGAGAACGTGATCTTCCTGTTCCTGGTGGTCTGGGCCTCGGACATCTCGGCCTACCTCGCCGGGCGGGCGCTGGGCGGGCCGAAGCTCTGGCCGGCCGTCTCCCCCAACAAGACCTGGTCCGGCGCGCTGGGCGGGCTGCTGGGCTGCATGGCGGTGGGGCTGCTGGCGGCGGCGTGGCTGGAGCCCGGCACGGCCGGCCCCCGCGCCGCGCTGGTCGCCGCGCTGCTGGGGGTGTTCACCCAGGGGGGTGACCTTTTGGAAAGCTGGATCAAGCGGCGTTTCGGGGTAAAGGACTCCTCGGGGCTGATTCCCGGCCATGGCGGCCTGCTGGACCGCCTGGACGGGGTGCTGGCGGCCGCCCCGGCCGCCGCCCTGCTGGCCTGGGTGCTCGGCCCCGGCGTCCATCTCTGGAGGTAGAGCGCCCTTGGGCCGCAGCGTCACCATTCTCGGCAGCACCGGGTCCATCGGGCGATCCACGCTTTCCCTGCTCGCGGCGGCGCCGCCCGGCGAGTTCCGGGTGGAGGCGCTGGTGGCCGGGCAGGACGTCGCCGGCCTCGCGGCGCAGGCCCAGGCGCACCGCGCGCGGCTGGCGGTGGTGGCCGATGACGCCCGGCTGGGCGAGCTGCGCGCCGCCCTGGCCGGCAGCGGCATCGAGGCCGCGGCGGGCGCGCAGGCGGTGGTCGAGGCCGCCTCCCGCCCGGCCGACTGGACCATGGCCGCCATCGTGGGCAGCGTCGGCCTGCACCCGACGCTGGCGGTGCTGGCGCGCGGCGGCACCCTGGCGCTCGCCAACAAGGAATCCCTGGTCTGCGCCGGCGACATCGTGCTGGAGCTGGCGCGGCGCACTGGGGCCACCCTGCTGCCGGTGGATTCCGAGCACAACGCCATCTTCCAGGCCCTGGCCGGCAAGCCCGCCACGGCGGCCAGCAAGATCATCCTCACCGCTTCCGGCGGCCCGTTCCGCGAGGCCAGCCTGGCCGAGATGCGCGCGGCGACGCCCGAGCAGGCGGTGCGCCACCCGGTCTGGTCCATGGGCGCCAAGATCAGCGTGGACAGCGCCACCATGTTCAACAAGGGCCTGGAGGTGATCGAGGCCGCGCGCCTGTTCCCCGGCCCGCCGGTGGAGGTGCTGGTGCACCCGCAATCCACCGTGCACGGGCTGGTGCAGTACGCCGACGGCTCGCTGCTGGCGCAGCTGGGCAGCCCGGACATGCGCACGCCCATCGCGCACTGCCTGGCCTGGCCGGAGCGTATGGCGGCGGAGGTGAAGCCGCTGGACCTCGCGGCGCTGGGCCGGCTGGAGTTCATGGCCCCCGACGAGGCGCGCTTCCCCGCCCTGCGCCTGGCGCGCGAGGCGCTGGCCGCCGGCCACGGCGCCCCCTGCGTGCTGAACGCCGCCAACGAGGTCGCGGTCGGGCTGTTCCTGGCCCGCCGCCTGCCGTTCCTGGACATCGCCGCGGTGGTGGAGGAAGCGCTGGCCGCGCTGGGCGCCACCCCCGTGCCCGACCTCGCCGCCGTGCTGGCGCTGGACGCCGCGGCGCGCGACGAGGCCGGCCGCATCGCCGCCCACCGCGCCGCCGCCTGAAGGACAACCGGACCATGCTGGACTTCCTGCCCGACATCGCCCGCACCGCCCTGGCCTTCATCGTGGTGCTGGGGGTGCTGATCTTCTTCCACGAGTTGGGGCACTACCTGGCCGCGCGCTGGCGCGGCGTGCACGTGGACGCCTTCTCCATCGGCTTCGGCAAGCCCATCGCGAAATGGACCGACCGGCGCGGCACCGAGTGGCGCATCTCGCCCATCCCGCTGGGCGGCTACGTCAAGCTGCACGGGCAGAACGCGCTGGACGGCTCGGAGGAGCCGGACAGCGTGCCGCACCGCGCGGGCCAGACCTTCCACGACAAGCCGGTGCGCGACCGCGCCATCGTGGTGGCCGCCGGGCCGGTGGCGAACTTCCTGCTGGCCATCCTGCTGTTCGCCGGGCTCTACGCCACCTGGGGCCAGCCGCGCGGCATGACGTCCATCGGCGCCGTCACCGCCGGCAGCGCCGCCGAGCGCGCCGGCCTGCAGGCGGGCGACGAGATCCTCAGCCTCGACGGGCTGCGCGTCAGCCGCTTCGACCAGGTGCAGCGCCACATCCAGCCCCGCGCCGGCCAGCCGGTGGAGGTGCGCGTGGCGCGCGAGGGGCGCGAGGTGACGCTGTCCGTCACGCCCATGGTGCGCCCGGGCAGCGAGGCCCAGCCGGTCGGCATCCTGGGCGTGCAGGGCGGGCAGGCGCGCTTCGAGCGGCTGGACCCGTTCAGCGCCCTGTGGGCCGGTACGGTGCAGACCTTCGACATGTCCTGGATGACGCTGAAGGGCATCGGCGAGATGCTGGCCGGCGAGCGCAGCGCCAAGGAGCTGGGCGGGCCCATCCGCATCGCCGAGGTCTCGGGCGAGGCCGCGAGCCTGGGCATCGTGCCGCTGGTGAACCTGATGGCGCTGCTGTCCATCAGCCTGGCGCTGCTCAACCTGTTCCCCATCCCGCTGCTGGATGGCGGGCACCTGTTGTTCTACGCGGCCGAGGCCATCCGCGGCCGGCCCCTGCCGCCGCGCGCCATGGAATACGGCTTCCGCGCCGGCTTCGCGGTGCTGATCACGCTGTTCGTCTTCGCCACCTTCAACGACATCGCGCATGGCGGCATCGGCCGCTGGGTGGCGGGGATGTTCGGGTGAGGCCCGCCCCGCCCGCGGGCGCCCGGGGCAGCCTCGCCCCGCCGGGCGCCCGACGCGGCGCCCTTTCGTTCCCGGGGTGGCGGGCGCGGCCCGCCGCCGCTATGGTCCGCCCCGGAATCACCACCCCCCAACAGATGGGTCGCCCCTTGCACGCCACCTTCCGCGCCCTGCTGCTCGCCACCGCCGGCCTGGCCATCCTGGCCGCGCCCCCGGCCCAGGCGCAGCAGCGCCGCGCGGCCCCCGCCGCCGCCGAGGCGGGCGGCGCCATCACCGCCATCGAGGTGCGCGGCAACCAGCGCATCGAGGCGGACACCATCCGCTCCTACATGCTGCTGCAGCCCGGCGACCGCTACGACCCCGACCGGGCCGACCGCTCGCTGCGCTCCCTGTTCGCCACCGGCCTGTTCCGCGACGTGCGCGTCACCCGCGACGGCGCGCGGCTGGTGGTCAACGTGCAGGAGAACCCGATCATCAACCGGGTGGCGTTCGAGGGCAACCGCCGCATCTCCGACGACAACCTGCGCAACGAGGTGCAGCTGCGCCCGCGCGCGGTGTTCACGCCGCAGCTGGCCCAGGCCGACCGCCAGCGCATCCTGGACACCTACGCCCGGCGCGGGCGCTTCGCCGCGCGGGTGGAGCCCAAGGTCATCCAGCTCGACCAGAACCGGGTGGACCTGGTGTTCGAGATCGTGGAGGGCGACACCGCGCAGGTGGCGCGCATCAACTTCGTCGGCAACCAGGCCTTCAGCGATGCCCGGCTGCGCGAGGTGGTGGCGACCAAGGAGCAGGCCTTCTACCGCTTCTTCTCCACCGCCGACACCTTCGACCCCGACCGCCTGAACTTCGACCGCGAGCTGATCCGCCGCTACTACCTGCGCAACGGCTACCCGGACGTGCAGGTGGGCAACGCCTCCGCCGAGCTGGCGCCCGACCGCTCCGGCTTCTTCATCACCTTCCCCGTCACCGAGGGCCAGCGCTTCGCCTTCGGCGAGATCACCATCTCCTCCGCCTTCCCCAACCTGGACACGGCCACGCTGCGCCGCTTCCTGGAGGTGAGCCCCGGCGACTGGTACGACGGCGACGCGGTGGAGCGCACCTCCCAGGCCATCGCCGACGCGGCGAACCTGCGCGGCTTCCCCTTCGTGGACGTGCAGCCGCAGATCACCCGCGACGCCGAGGCGCGGCGCATCAACATCAACTTCGCGGTCAACGAGGGGCCGCGCGTCTTCGTCGAGCGCATCGACATCGAGGGCAACACCCGCACGCAGGACCGCGTGATCCGCCGCGAGTTCCGGCTGGCGGAGGGCGACGCCTTCAACGCAGCCCAGGTCCGCCGCTCGCGCGAGCGCATCCGCAACCTGGGCTACTTCCAAGACGTGCAGATCACCAACTCGCCGGGCTCCACGCCCGACCGCACGATCGTGACGACGCGCCTGCAGGAGCGCGCGACGGGCGAGGTGAGCATCGGCGGCGGCTACTCCACCGACGCCGGCTTCCTGGCCGATTTCGGCATCCGCGAGCGCAACCTGTCCGGCACCGGGCTGGACGCGCGCATCAACACCACCATCGCGCAGCGCCGCTCCCAGGTGGACATCTCGCTGACCGACCCGGCCTTCCTGGACCGCAACCTGGCCATCGGCGGCGACATCTTCTACATCCAGCGCAACCTGCTCAACATCGCCTCCTACAACGAGCGCCGCGCCGGCTTCGCGCTGCGCGCCGGCTGGGAGTTCAACGAGCGCCTGCGCCAGTCCGTCTCCTACAGCCTGGTCAACCGCGACATCTACAGCGTGCAGTCCACCGCCTCGCGCTTCATCCGCGAGCAGGCGGGCTCGACGCTGCTGAGCCAGGTCAGCCAGACCCTGGCCTACGACACGCGCGACAACTTCATCGAGCCGCGGCGCGGCTACATCATCCGCCTGGGCACCGACCTGGCGGGGCTGGGCGGCGACGTCTCCTACGTGCGCGCCCGCCTCGACAGCTCGCTGCACCTGCCCTTCGAGCGCATCCTGGGCGACCAGGACTACGTGCTGTCCTTCTCCGGCTCGGTGGGCATCATCGAGAGCTACGGCAACAAGCCCGAGCGCATCGTGGACCGCTTCTTCCTGGGCGGCGAGAACCTGCGCGGCTTCGCCCTGGCCGGCGCCGGCCCGCGCGACCTCGCCAGCCGCGACCCGTTGGGCGGCCGCTTCATGTGGACGCAGAGCACCGAGATGCGCTACCCGCTGCCGCTGCCCAGCGAGATCGGGCTGATCGGCCGCGCCTTCGTGGACATCGGCTCGCTCTCGCAGACCATCTCCGGCGCGGGCATCGCCGACACCGCGACGCCGCGCGTCGGCGCGGGGGTGGGCATCTCCTGGCGCTCGCCCTTCGGCCTCATCAACATCGACGTCGCCCAGGCGGTGGCCAAGCAGCGCTACGACGAGACCCAGGTCGTGCGCTTCGGCTTCGGCACCCGCTTCTGACCATCTGAGGACAGGCAAACAAGAACCATGCGCCGCTTCCGTCTCGCCCTCGGGCTTTCCATCGGCCTCGTGCCCGCGCTCTCCCTCGCCCAAGGCAACCAGGAATGGTTCGTGCCCGGCCAGGGGGGCGGCGGTGCCCAGCAGCGCCCGGCCCAGGCGCAGCAGCGCCCGGCCCAGGCCCAGCCCCCCGCCCAGGCGCAGCAGGCCCGCCCGGCCCAGGGCCAGACGCCGCCCGCCGCGCGCATCGGCATCGTGGACATCCCCGAGGTGCAGCGCGTCTCCGCCGCCTTCAACCAGGTGCGCGAGGAGATCGAGCGCCGCCGCTCCCGCCTGAACGACGACCTGCAGCGCGAGCAGAACACCTGGCGCGAGGCGCAGCAGGCCCTGGCCAACCAGCGCGCCCAGCTGAACCCCGAGCAGCTGCGCGCCCGCGAGCGCGAGCTGCAGGACCGCATCACCGACAGCCAGCGCATCTTCCGCAACCGCTCCCAGGCCATCGAGCAGGCGGCGCAGCAGTCGCTGGCGCAGATCGAGGAGGCGCTGGCCAACGTGGTTCGGCAGGTGGCCAATTCGCGCAACGTCAACATCGTGCTGCCGCGGCCGCTGGTCATCATGAACGAGCCCGCCTTCGACATGACCGAGGAAGTGGCCGGGCAGTTCAACCGCGTGCTCGCCCGCGTCACCGTCCCGCCGGAAAGCGACGGCTCCACGCCGCTGGCCCCGCCGGCCGCCGCCCAGCAGGTCACGCCGCGCGGCCAGGCGCCGGCGCCGGCGGCCCCGCAGCGCCCGGCCCAGCCCGGCCGCTGAGGGCGGCGGCACCCATGGCCGCCGACCCGCGCTTCCACCCCGCCGCCGGCCCGCTGCCGCTGGCGGCGCTGCTCGCCGCCGCCGGGGGCGCCACCTCCGACGGCGACCCGGCGCGGCCCTTCCGCTCCGTCGCGCCGCTGGATGCGGCGGGGCCGGAGGAAGTGTCCTTCGCGGAAGGCGGGCGGAACCGCGCCGCCCTGGCCGCCACCCGCGCCGGGGCGGTGGTGGTGGCGCCCGGCGCGGCCGATGCGGTGCCGGCCGGCTGCATCGCCATCCTGCATCCCAGCCCCACCCTGGCCTTCGCGCGCATCGCCGCCCGGCTGCACCCGCCGGCCGCGCCGTCCGGCGCCGTGCATCCCTCCGCCGCGGTGGACCCCACCGCCACGCTGGGCGAGGGCACGGAGGTCGGTGCCTTCGCGGTCATCGGCGCCGGGGCGCGCCTGGGCGCGGGCTGCCTGGTCGGCCCGCACGCCGTGGTCGGGCCGGGGGTGGAGATGGGCGAGGGGTGCCGCATCCACGCCCATGCCTCCGTCTCCCACGCCGTGCTGGGCGCGCGCTGCGTGCTGAACGCCGGCGCGCGGGTGGGCAACGAGGGCTTCGGCTTCGTGCCGGACGGGCAGGGCCGCTACGTCACCGTGCCGCAGCTGGGCGTGGTGGTGCTGGAGGACGAGGTGGAGATCGGCGCCAATTCCTGCGTGGACCGCGCCACCCTGGGCGAGACGCGCATCGGGCGCGGCACCCGCGTGGACAACCTGGTGCAGATCGGACACAACGTGCGCCTGGGCCGGGGCTGCGTGCTGGTCAGCCAGGTCGGCGTCTCCGGCTCCACCCGATTCGGGGATTGGGTGCAGGCCGGCGGGCAGGCCGGCTTTGCGGGCCACCTGGAGGTCGGCGCCGGCGCGCGCATCGGCGCGCAGGCCGGGGTGATCGGCAACGTGCCGGCGGGGGCGGAGGTGTTCGGCACGCCCGCCCTGCCGGTGAGGGAGGCCTTCCGCAACATCGCGGTGGTCAGGAAGCTGGCCGCGCAGGGGCGCGGGCCGGTGGGCAAGGACGGCTGAGGGACGGCCATGGACGCGACGAACGAGGCGACGGCAAGCACGCTGGACATCCAGGGGGTGATGGAGGCGATCCCGCACCGCTACCCCTTCCTGCTGATCGACCGCGTGGTGGAGATGCGGCTGGACGACAGCGCGGTGGGCATCAAGAACGTCTCGATCAACGAGGGCTTCTTCCAGGGCCACTTCCCCAAGGAGCCGGTGATGCCCGGCGTGCTGCTGATCGAGAGCATGGCGCAGACCGCCGCCGTGCTGGTGGTCACGACGCTGGGCGCGGGCTTCAAGGGCAAGCTGGTCTACTTCATGTCCATCGAGGGCGCGAAGTTCCGCCGCCCGGTGGTGCCGGGCGACCAGGTGCGGGTGCACGTGCGCAAGGCGCAGCGCCGCATGAACGTGTGGAAGTTCAGCGGCGAGGCCCGGGTGGATGGCCAGGTCTGCGCCGAGGCCACCTTCGCCGCCATGATCCGCGACCGGTGATGGCCTTGGACGCCGTCGCGGCCTCGGCCCGCATCCACCCCACCGCCATCCTCGCGCCCGGCGCCGTGGTGGGGGAGGGGGCGGAGGTCGGCCCCTTCTGCATCGTCGGCGCCGAGGCCGTCATCGGCGCCGGCGCGCGGCTGGCCTCGCACAACGTGGTGGAGGGGCGCACGGAGATCGGCGCGGGCGCGAAGCTCTCGCCCTTCGCCTCCGTGGGCCTCGCCCCGCAGGACCTCAAGTACAAGGGCGAGCCCACCGGGGTGCGCCTGGGCGCGCGCAGCGAGCTGCGCGAGCACGTCACCGTCCACCGCGGCTCCGTCGGCGGCAGCGGCATGACGCTGGTGGGCGAGGGCTGCCTGCTGATGGCGTGCTCGCATGTCGGCCACGACTGCGTGGTGGGCGACGGCGTGATCCTGGCCAACAACGTCATGCTGGGCGGGCATGTGCGGCTGGGCGACAACTGCTTCCTGGGCGGCGGCGCCGCGGTGCACCAGACGGTGCGCATCGGCCGCCAGGCGATGATCGGCGGGCTGGCCGGCGTGACCAACGACGTGCCGCCCTTCGGCAACGCCTTCGGCCTGCCGGCGCGGCTGGTGGGGCTGAACGTGATCGGGCTGCGCCGCCGCGGCTACGCGCGGGAGGACCTGCACGCCCTGCGCGCCGCCTTCCGCCTGATCTACCGCGAGCCGGGAACCTTCGCCGAGCGGCTTTCCCAGGCGGAGGCGCAGTTCGCCGGCCAGGCGCTGGTGGAGGAGGTGATCGCCTTCCTGCGCTCCGCCGAGCGCAAGCGCGAGCTGATCCGCCCCGGCCGCATGACCGCCGAGTTCGGCGCGGAGGACGAGGAGGCGTGACCACCGGCGTCATCGCCGCCGGTGGTCCCTTCCCGCTGAAGGTGGCCGAGGCGGCGGCGCGGCAGGGGGGCGTCTTCGTGGTGTGCCTGCGCGGCTTCTGCGACCCCGCCGCCTATGCCCACCTGCCGCACATGGAGGAGCGCCCGGGCGCCGCCGGCGCCATCATCGACCGGTTGCGGCAGGAGGGGGTGACGCGGCTGGTCCTGGCCGGGCAGGCCAGGCGCCCCTCCATGCTCAGCCTGTGGCCCGACGCCTGGGTGCGGCGGGCGCTGGCCCGGCTGGGCCCGGCGGTGCTGAAGGGCGATGACGCCTTCCTGCGCGGCATCGTCGGCCTGCTGGAGGAGGAGGGCTTCGCCGTCGTCTCCCCCCAATCCCTGCTGGAGGACGCCATGGCCCCCGCCGGGCTGCTGGCCGGCCCGGAGCCCGACGAGGCGGCGCGTGCCGACATCGCCCGCGGCGTGGCGGTGCTGGGCGCGCTGGCGCCGCAGGATGTCGGGCAGGCCGTGGTGGTGCAGCAGGGGCTGGTGCTGGGCATCGAGGCCATCGAGGGCACCGACGCGCTGCTGGCCCGCGCCGGCACGCTGCGGCGCGAGGGGCCGGGCGGGGTGCTGGTGAAGCTGCCCAAGCAGGGGCAGGAGATGCGGGTGGACGCGCCCGCCATCGGCCCCCGCACCGTCGAGAACGCCGCCGCCGCCGGGCTGCGCGGCATCGCCGTCGCCGCCGGCGGCACCATCCTGGCCGGGCGGGAGGAGGCCGTGCGCGCGGCCCGCGCGGCCGGCATCTTCATCCTTGGCCTGGAGGAGACCCCCCGATGAGCTTCCGCTACCTGCACACCATGCTGCGCGTGGGCGACCTGGACCGCTCCGTCGCCTTCTACACCACCCACCTGGGCATGCGCGAGCTGCGCCGGAACGATGTGCCGGACGGCAAGTACACCCTGGTCTTCCTCGGCTACGGCGACGAGCGCACGGAGACGGTGCTGGAGCTGACCTACAACTACGGCGTGAGCAGCTACGAGATGGGCGGCGCCTTCGGGCACCTCGCCATCGGCGTGCCGGACATCTACGGCACCTGCGAGCGGATGCGCGCCCAGGGCGTGAAGATCACGCGCGAGCCGGGGCCGGTGAAGTTCGGCACCACGCTGATCGCCTTCATCGAGGACCCGGACGGCTACAAGATCGAGCTGATTCAACGCGGCTGACGCGGCTTCCGCCGCCCGGCGGAAGCGCCTAGCCTCCATTCCGGCGCATGCTGGGGGGATTCGATGGGCACCAACACGCTGGAGGTCGCGGTCCTGGCCGGCGACGGCATCGGGCCGGAGGTGACCGAGGCCACGCTGGCGGTGCTGGAGGCGCTGGGCCGCCGGCACGCGCTGGGGTTGCGCTTCACCCCCCACCGCGCCGGCGCCATGGCCTATCGCGACACCGGCGAGGACCTGTCCGACGCCGCCTTCCGCGCCTGCGAATCCGCCGACGCCATCCTGCTGGGCGCCATGGGCTGGCCCGGCATCCGCGCGCAGGACGGCACCGAGCTGGCGCCGCAGATCACCCTGCGCCAGCGCCTCGACCTCTACGCCGGCATCCGCCCCATCCGCGCCATTCCCGGCGTGCCCGGCCCGCTGGCCGACCCCCGCGCCGCCGGCATCGACCTCATCATCCTGCGCGAGAGCACGGAGGGCCTGTTCTTCTCCAAGGACCGCGGCACCGTGACGCAGGACTACGCCGAGGAGACGCTGCGCATCACCCGCCACGTCACCACCCGGCTGGCCCGGCGCGCCTTCGCGCTGGCGGCGCAGCGCAAGCGGCGGGTGACCCTGGTGGACAAGGCCAACGTGTTCCGCGCCTTCGCCTGGATGCGCGACCTGTTCGCCGAGGAGGCCCAGGCCCACCCGGAGGTGGCCTTCGACGCCGCCTACGTGGACGCCATGGCGCTGGACCTGCTGCGCCGCCCCTGGGAGTTCGACCTGCTGCCGACGGAGAACATGTTCGGCGACATCCTGAGCGACCTGGCCGCCGGGCTGGTCGGCGGCATGGGATTCGCCCCCTCGGCCGACGTGGGCGACGAGCACGCGGTGTTCCAGCCCTCGCACGGCACCGCGCCGGACATCGCCGGGCAGGGGGTGGCCAACCCCACGGCGATGATCCTGTCCGCCGCGATGATGCTGGAATGGCTGGGCGAGGCCCCGCTGACGGAGGCGGCGGCCGAGCTGCGCGCCGCGGTGGACCGCGCCTTCCGCGAGGGGCTGCGCACGCGCGACATCGGCGGGACGCACGGCACGGCGGAGGCGGCGCGGCGGGTGATCGCCGCGCTGGAATGAGGCGCGGCGGCTGCACCCTCGCGCCCGGGGGGATGAAGCGCGGGCGCCGCACCGCGGGAAGGTTTCGGCTCCCGCGGGCCACCGCCTGGATCATGATCCGCAAACGCGCAGCACGCGCCGCCTTGATGATTCCATCAAGGCGGCGCGTGCTCTAGCGCGCCTCCGCCAGCCCGCGCGCGACCAGCGAGGCGAGGGAGCGCGCCAGGCAGTCGTTCAGCCGGTCCAGCGCGGCCCGGCGGGCAGCCGGCGGCGTGCGCTCCAGGTCCAGGGCGCCGGCATCGGCCCAGCTCTCCATCAACTCCCAGCGACGGAACAGCGCGGCCCCGGCGCCGCCGGCCGCCAGGCGCAGCTTGTCGCGGTAGGGCTCGACATTGGCGTTGCCGCGCAGGAAGCGGCTCCATTGCATGTCCACCAGGATGGCGTCGGCGCCGCGGCGGCGGATGCGGTCCAGCCCGGCGGTCAGCGCCTCCGTCATCTCCTCCGGGTCGGCGCCGCGGGCGGCCTCCACCGTGCCGGCCTGCCAGACCACCAGCTGCGGCTGCAAGGCCGGGCCTTCCTGCCGCAGCAGGGCCAGGTGGTCCTGCACCGAGACGCCGCGGCCGCCGCGCACCGCCACCTCCACCACCGCCTGCGGGTGGGCGGCGGCCAGCAGCGCCTGCAGCCGGGCGGGCCAGGAATGCTCGGGCCCCGAGCCGCCGGGGCCGGTGACGGAGGCCGAGCCGAGCACCAGCACCCGCAGCGTGCCGGCGTTCAGCGCCGCCAGGGTGGCGGGCAGCGGGCGCGCGGCCTCGATCACCTCCTCCGGCACGGCGGGGCAGGCGGGCTGCGCCGCGGCGGGCGCGGCGAGCAGCAGGAGCGGCAGGAGGAGCGCGGCGGCGCGCATGGCGGGCGCGACGGTAGCGCGCGGCCGCTCCTGCTGCCAATCGGCCAGCAGGCCGGTCAGCATCAGCGCCGCCAGGCACAGGATGTTCACCGCCCACTGCATCGCCGGCCCGTCCTCCACCTCCAGCGCCAGCCGCGCCAGGAAGGAAAGCAGGATGCCGAAGCAGAACACGGGCAGCGAGTGGCGCCCCATGGCGGTGAAGGGCCACGCCCAGCGGGCGCGCAGCCAGGCGGCGTCGCGCGGGACGTGGCGGGCCACCAGCCACAGCAGCGCCAGCACCGAAAGCAGCCGCAGCGGGTGCAGCGCCGTCTTGTCCACGGAGGCGAGGAAGGCGGGCAGGGCGTCCGGCAGGCGCTCCATCGCGGCGGGCAGGCGCGCCTCCGTCACCAGCACGGCGGCGCAGCCCAGTAGGATGGCCGCCGCCAGGGCGGACAGCGCGCGCGACGGCGCGGGCCAGGGCAGGGAGGGGGCGCCCCGCGCACCCTGGCCGACCAGGAAGCCCAGCACGAACAGCAGCTGCCAGCCCAGCGGGTTGAAGAACCACCCGCCCTCCCGCCAGCGCGGCAGGTTGAGGTCGAGCTGCCGCGCCCCGGCCCAGACCAGCACGGACAGCGCCAGCATCAGCCAAGGCCGCCGCCGCAGCGCCAGCATCGCCGGCAGCAGCGCCAGCAGCACGATGTAGAGCGGCAGGATGTCGAGGAAGGCCGGCTGGAAGCGCAGCATCAGCGCCTCCAGCAGGGTGCGGTAGGGGTCCTCGGCGAAGGGGTCCAGCGCCAGTTCGTCCAGGTAGGCGGCGCGGTCCAGCGTGGCGGCGGACAGCCCGACCTGGGCGGTGAACACCACCAGCAGGAAGATGTGCGTCACGTAGAGCTTGCCGATGCGCCGCACCGCGCGGGCGGAGGCGATGGCCCAGCCCTCGCGGTCGGCCACGCCGGCATAGGCGAAGGCGCCGGCGTAGCCGGCCAGCAGCACGAAGATCTCCGTGGCGTCGGCGAAGGCCCAGTTCTTCAGCGTCACCTGGCCCAGCACGTTGCCGGGGGTGTGGTTCACCACGATCATCCACAGCGCCAGGCCCCGGAACACGTCGGCCCGCCCGTCCCGCCCCATGCGCCATCCCCCGCCTGCCGGGCGCCATCATGGCGCATCCGCCGGGGGGAACGCAGCAGCGGGCTTGGCAGCGGCGCGCGGCGGCGGCACAAGATGGGGCCATGACCCAGCTCGCCCCCCAGGTCCGCATCTACCAGGAGCCGCGCCCGGCCACCCAGTCCGGCCGCGCCCGCTCGCAGGGCTGGATGCTGCGCTTCGCGCCGATGGAGAAGCTGCGCATCGACCCGCTGATGGGCTGGTCCGGCTCGGGCGACACGCTGAAGCAGGTGACGCTGGAGTTCCCGACGCCCGAGGCCGCCATCGCCTGGTGCGAGGCGAAGGGCCTGTCCTGGGAGGTGGAGCCGGCGCCCAAGCCCGCGCCGATCAAGCCCAAGGTCTACGCCGACAATTTCCGCTTCGGCCGGGCGGAGAACTGGTCCCACTGACCCCGCGCAAGCGCCCATAGCTCAGCTGGACAGAGCAGGAGCCTTCTAAGCTTCAGGCCGCAGGTTCGAATCCTGCTGGGCGCGCCAGTCCCTCCGGGCCATGCTGGCGCCGCAACGGCCCGGGGGAATCCGCACATGATCACGTCCTGGCGCGAGGTGCGTCCGCCCACCGGCGGCGTGGTCCTGCCGGAGGAGCGCCTGCCCTGGGGCCAGACCCTGCTGCTGGGGGTGCAGCACGTGGTGGCCATGTTCGGCGCCACCGTGCTGGCGCCGCTGCTGATGGGCTTCGACCCCAACGTGGCGGTGCTGATGAGCGGCATCGGCACGCTGATCTTCTTCTTCTGCACCGGCGGGCGGGTGCCGTCCTACCTCGGCTCCTCCTTCGCCTTCATCGGGGTGGTGATCGCGGCCACCGGGCACTCGGGCACCGGGCCCAACGCCAACATCGGCGTGGCGCTGGGCGGCATCATCGCCTGCGGGGTGGTCTATGCCCTGGCCGGCTGGGCGGTGCTGCGCGCCGGCACCGGCTGGATCGACCGCCTGATGCCCCCGGTGGTGACCGGCACGGTGGTGGCGGTCATCGGCCTCAACCTCGCCGCCATCCCCATCAAGAACATGGCGCCCACCGCCTTCGACGCCTGGATGCAGGCGGCCACCTTCGTCATCATCGGCCTCGTCGCCGTGCGGGCGCGCGGGCTGGCGCAGCGCCTGCTGATCCTGGCGGGGCTGCTGGCGGCGACGCTGCTCTACGCCGCGCTGGCCGCTGTCACCGGCTGGGGCACCCCGCTGGACCTCTCGCGCGTCGCCGCCGCGCCGTGGTTCGGGGTGCCGGGCTTCGCGGCGCCCGCCTTCTCCGTTTCCGCCATCGCGCTCATCGCCCCGGTGGCCATCGTGCTGATGGCGGAGAACCTGGGCCACCTGAAGGCCGTCGCCTCCATGACCGGGCGCAACATGGACGCCCAGGTGGGCCCCGCCTTCATCGGCGACGGCGTGGCGACCGTGGTGGCCGGCGCCGTGGGCGGCACCGGCGTGACCACCTACGCCGAGAACATCGGCGTCATGGCCGCCACGCGGGTGTATTCCACCCTGCTGTTCGTGGTGGCGGCGCTGGCGGCCATCCTGCTGGGCTTCTGCCCCAAGTTCGGCGCGCTGATCGGCGCCGTGCCGCTGGCGGTGATGGGCGGCGTGTCCATCGTGGTGTTCGGCCTGATCACCGCCGCGGGGGCGCGCATCTGGGTGGAGGCGAAGGTGGATTTCAGCGACCCGGCCAACCTGATGGTCGCCGCCATCCCGCTGGTGCTGGGCACCGGGGACTTCACCCTGCGCTTCGGCGGCTTCGCGCTGGGCGGCATCGGCACCGCCACTTTCGGCGCCATCGCCCTGTGGTGGCTGCTGGGCCGCCGCGCGTGACCGAATGACCCGGCCGGAGTTGCATGAACCGAGGCCGGGGCCATCTTCCGGCCAGCCGGAGGTTCCGCATGCCCCCTTTCCTCGTCTTCCTGGCCCGCCACGCCGGCATCGGCTTCGCCATCTCGGCCGGCTTCGTCGGCGCCATCGTGCTGGCGGACCCGGCCGGGCTGGGTACGCTGCTCACCGCCTCGCGCGAGCATCCGGTGCCGCTGGCGCTGCTGTGGTTCTTCGCCGGGCTGACCTTCGGCGGGGTGCAGATGGCGGTCGCCATTACCCTGTCGGGCCATGAGGACACGCCGCGCCCCAGCCGCGGCCGCCTGCAGCCCATCCCCCTGCGCGTCGAGCGGCGTTGAGGCGCGGCCTTCTCCTGCTGCCCCTGCTGGCCGCCTGCTCCGCCGTGGGGGTGCGCTCGGGGACGGAGGAACCGGCCTTCACCGTGCTGGACGGCGTCGGCGGCGTCGAGGTCCGCCAGCTCGGGCCGCGCCTGCTGGCCGAGGTGGAGGTGGAGGCGGAGGACGAGGTGGCCGCGCGCAACGCCGGCTTCCGCCCCCTGGCCGCCTACATCTTCGGCCGCAACCAGGCCGCCGAGCGCATCGGCATGACCGCCCCGGTCACCCAGGCGGGCGGCGAGCGCATCGGCATGACGGCGCCGGTGTCCCAATCGCGCGAGGGCGGGCGCTGGCGCATCGGCTTCGTCATGCCCGCCCGCTATTCCCTGGCGACGCTGCCCCGCCCGCTGGATCCCGCCATCCTGGTGCGGGAAGCCCGGGCGGAAACGGTGGCGGTGCTGCGCTTCGCCGGTGCCCCGTCGCCGGAGCGCGTGGCCGACGCCCAGGCACGGCTGGCCGCCTCCCTGGCCGCTTCCGCCTGGGAGGCGACAGGCCCCGGCGGGGCGTGGTTCCACGACCCGCCCTGGACCATCCCCGCCCTGCGCCGCAACGAGGCTTGGCTTCCGGTGCGCCGCCGTCAGGCCTTGCCGGCGTAGCTGCGCTCCATCCCCGCCGCCGGGTCGGCCTGCGGGCCGTAGGGCATGATGGGATAGCGAAGCCCGGCCTTCGACAGCCCTTGCAGGCCCTCCACCGCCACGCGCAGATCGGCCGGCGGCATGGCCATCAGCAGCTCGTCATCCGCCACGCCGCCGTAGCGGCGCTCGGCGTAGCAGGGCAGCGACAGGCAGGGCGCGCGGTCGCGCAGCGCCCGGCCCCAGGAATCCGCGCAGGCCGATTCCCCGGTGACGGAGAAGTCGAAGCGGCGGTAGCTGCGCCACTGCAAGCCGTTGATGAACAGGATCATCTGCGCCGGGTTGGCGTAGAACAGGCAGATGTCCGGCGGGTCCAGCCGCGCCGAGCGCAGCGGGGAGACCACCAGCCCGTGGTGCCCCGGCGCCACGCGGGGCATCTGCGCCTGGTGCGCCGCCGCCGCCGCGCGGTTCTCGAACCACACCCCCTCCATCTTGCGGCCGGACAGGTAAAGGTCGGACGGTTCGTTCAGCCCGATGACGCCGCCGCAGTTGGAGAAGGCGGGCACGTCGTCATGGGTGATGCCCAGGGTGAAGCCGGCGATGCGCGCCTGGGTCACCAGCTGGCAGGTGGACAGGCGCCGGCCCGCCGCCGGGCGGCGCAGCCCCGGCACGGCGTCGAAGCCCGCGGCGTCGGTGAACAGCTTCATGCCGATGGGCAGGGTGCGCAGCCGCAGCAGCCCCTCCAGCTGCGTGGCGAGGGCGGCGCAGGCGGCGGCGTCGGGGGCGTCGGTCATCGGGGCAGCATCGGCCCGCCGCCGCCCTGGCCGCAAGGACGGTTTCCCGGCAGGGTGGGGGGGCATGCACCTGCTGCTGGACATCTCGCTCACCGTCGCCAAGCCCTGGCTGCTGGCCCCCTCGGGCATCGACCGCGTCGAGTTCGCGCACGCGCGCCACTGGCGGAAGCTGCCGCCGCGCGACGTCACCTTCGTGATGCGCAACGCCTGGGGCTGGCTGGCCGCCCTGCCGGACGGGCTGGCACGCGACATCCTCCAGCAGGCGGAGGCGCGCATCGCCCCCGGCCTGGCCCACCGCGAGGCCGCCACCCGCGCCCGCCCCGCGCTGGCCATGGCGCGGCAGGCGGTGGGCGAGGGGGTGGCGCGGCTGAACCGCATCCTGGCGGCGCGGCGCGACTGCGTGTTCCTCACCGTCTCCTGCGCCACGCTGCACGTCCATGCGCCGCTGGCCTCGCTGCGGCGGCGCGGGGCGCGGGTGGCGGCGCTGGTGCACGACCTCATCCCCATCAGCCACCCGCACTGCTTCCCGGCCGGCGAGGCGGAGCGCCACGCCAGGCGCATGGAGGGCGTGGCGCGCTTCGCCCATGGCGCGCTGTGCGTCTCCGCCGCCACGCGGGACGCGCTGGCCGCCTGGGGGGCGGCGCGCGGCCTGAAGCTGCCGCCGCTGGAGGTCGCGCACCTGGGCCTGGACCTGCCGGCGCCGCCGCGGCCGCCGCGCCCGGAGGCCGACGCGCCCTTCGTCATCCTGGGCTCGCTGGAGCCGCGCAAGAACCACGCCCTGCTGCTGGAGCTGTGGCGGCGCTGGGCCGAGGCGCCGGATGCCCCCCCGCTGGAGGTCATCGGCCGCCGCCCGTCGGAGCCGCACCCGGCCATCGCCCTGCTGGAGCGCGGCGGCTTCGCCGGCCGCGTGCGCGACCGCGGCCGCCTGCCGGACGCCGAGGTGGCGCAGCTGCTGGCCGGCGCCCAGGCGCTGCTGTTCCCCTCGCTGATCGAGGGCTACGGCATCCCGCTGGCCGAGGCGCTGGCCATGGGCGTGCCCGCCATCGCATCGGACATCCCGGCCTTCCGCGAGGTGGGGCAGGGCGTGCCCGAGTTCCTGGACCCGCTGGACGGGCCGGGCTGGGCGCGGGCGATCACGGACTACGCCGCGCCGGGCAGCCCGCGGCGGGCGGCGCAGCTGGAGCGCCTGCGCGGCTGGCGGGCCCCGCGCTGGGAGGAGCATTTCCGCGTGGCCGAGCGCCTGCTGGAGCGCGTGGTGGCGGCGCCCGGGGCGTGACGCCTCCCCGCGGAACCACGCACCAGCCTTGCCTGGAAAGCTAGCGGCCGCCGGCGGCGAACCTCACCGCTTCCTCGGCGGCGCGGAACAGGGCGCGCGCCTTGGCGATGCATTCCTCGTGCTCGGCACGGGGGTCGCTGTCGGCGACCACGCCGGCGCCGGCCTGCACGTGCAGCGTGCCGTCCTTCACCAGCGCGGTGCGCAGGGCGATGCACACGTCCATGTTGCCGTCCACGCCGAAATACCCCAGCCCGCCGGCGTAGAGACCGCGCCGCGAGGGCTCCAGCTCCTCGATGATCTGCATCGCCCGCACCTTGGGCGCGCCGGACAGGGTGCCGGCCGGGAAGCCCGCCGCCAGCGCGTCCAGCGCCGCCAGCCCCGGCCGCAGCCGCCCCTTCACCTCCGAGGCGATGTGCATCACCTGGGAATAGCGTTCCACCGCGAATTGCTGCGGCACCCGCACCGAGCCGATGGCGGCCACCCGGCCCACGTCGTTGCGGCCGAGGTCCACCAGCATCAGGTGCTCGGCGCGCTCCTTGGGGTCGGCCAGCAGCTCCTTCTCCAGCGCCTGGTCCTCCTCGGGGGTGGCGCCGCGGCGGCGGGTGCCGGCCAGGGGGCGGATGGTCACCTCCCCGTTCCTCACCCCCACCAGGATCTCGGGCGAGGCGCTGGCCGAGGCGAAGCCGCCGAAGTCGAAGAAGGTCAGGTAGGGCGCCGGGTTGATGCGCCGCAGCGCGCGGTACAGCGCGAAGGGCGGCAGGGCGAAGGGCGCCGAGAAGCGCTGCGAGGGCACCACCTGGAACACGTCGCCGGCGGCGATGTACTCGCGCGCGCGCTCCACCGCCGCCATGAAGGCCTCGGGGGTGAAGTTGCTGGTGGGGGCGGGCTGGGCCGGCAGGCGGGCGGGCGGCGCCGGGCGGGGCAGGGGGCGGGACAGCGCGGCCTCGGCGTCGTCCAGGCGCTGCTGCGCCAGGTCCCACGCCGCCTCGGGGTCGTGGCCGTCCCACACCGGGGTCACCAGCGTCATGGCGTCGCGCACGTGGTCGAACACCGCCACCAGGGTGGGGCGGATCAGCACGGCGTCGGGGATGCCCAGCACGTCGGGGTTGGTGTCCGGCAGGCGCTCGATCTGGCGCACCATGTCGTAGCCCAGGTAGCCGAACAGCCCGGCGGCGATGGAGGGCAGGCCGGTGCCGCGCGGCACCTGCAGCGCGGCGACGCGCGCGCGCAGCGCCTCCAGCGGCGGCAGCGCCTCCCTCTCGAACGCGTGCGGGGCGGAGAGCGCCTGGGCGTTCACCTCCGCCACGCCGCCGCGCACGCGCCAGATGAGGTCCGGCGCCAGGCCGATGGCGGAGTAGCGACCGCGGGCGGCGCCGCCCTCCACCGATTCCAGCAGGAAGGAGAAGGGCTTGCCGTCGCACAGCTTCAGGAAGGCGCCGACCGGGGTGTCGAGGTCGGCCACGCGCTCGCGGTGCAGCAGCACCGGGCCCTCGGCCAGGGCGGCGCGGAAGCCGGCGAAGTCCATCAGCGGTCCTCCCCGGCGATCTGCTGCACCAGGCGGGGATTGATGCGCACGTCGGCGCGCCGGCGCAGCGCGGCCTGCCACTGCGCCTCCAGGTCCTCGGCCATGCCGCGCGCCACCTCGGCGCGCAGGGCGCGCAGCGCCTCGGGCTCGCTCGCCGCCTCGGGGCGCTGCACCGACAGCAGCTGCACCACGGCGAAGGCGCGCGGCAGCTGCACCATGGTGGCGCCGCCGACCGGAAGCTCGAAGGCCGGGGCCAGCGCCTCGCGCGGCATCGGGTTGCCGCCGCCGGGCTGGCGGGCGAAGGGGCCGATCTGCTCCGGCGCCAGCCCCGCGGCCTCGGCGGCCTGGGCCAGCGGGGTGCCGGCGCGGGCGGCGGCCAGCAGGGCGGCGGCGCGCTCCTCCTGGAAGCGGCGCTTCTGCGCGGCCACCCAGGCTTCCTCCACCTGCGCGCGCACCTGCTCCAGCGGGATCAGCGCGGGCGGGGTCACGTCGCGCACCTCCACCGCCATGAAGCCCCAGGGGCCCTCGGCGAAGCGGGGCGCGGCGCCGCGCTCGGCGGCGAAGATGGCGCGCAGGGCGGCCTCGCGCGCCGGCTCGGCCACCGGAAGCTCCGCCTCCGTGCCGTCCGGCGCCTTGCCCTGGGCGTCCAGGCGCACCTCGGCGAAGCCGAGGTCGTAGCGGCGCGCGGCCTCGGCCACGGTGGCGCCGCCGGCCAGGGCGTCCTCCACCCGGTTGGCGCGGTCGAAGGATTCATCCGCCGCCTTCTCGGCCGCCAGCGCCTCGCGGATCTCGGCCCGCACCTCCTCCAGCCCGCGCTGGGTGCCCGGCGTCACCGCGCCGGCGCGCAGCACGTGCCAGCCGAAGGGCGTGCGCACGGGGGCGGAGACGCCGCCGGCGGGCAGGGCGAAGGCGGATTCGGCCAGGGCGGGCAGCGGCAGGTCCTCGCGCGCGACCACGCCCAGGGTGGTGGCGCCGCCGCCGGCCGCGCGGGCGGCTTCCTCGATGGCCGGGAACTCGGCGCCGCCGCGCCACTGCGCCGCCAGGGCCGCCGCCGCGTCCTCCGCCGGGACGATGGCCTGGAACACCTCGCGCCGCTCCGGCGTGCCCCAGCGGGCGCGGTTGGCGGCGTAGCTGTCCTCGATCTCGCGCTCGCTCACCTCCACCTGCGCCATCATCCGTGCGGCGTTGAGCACCGCCACCGCCACCTCCCGGTATTCGGGGGTGGAGAAGCGCGCGGCCTCGTTCTCGTGGAAGCGCGCAAGCTGCGCCTCGGTGGGCGCGGGCGGCTCGGGCGCGGCGTCCCAGGGCAGCTCCACCAGGGTGGCGGTGCGGCGCTCCAGCTGCCAGGCCAGCAGGCGCTCGCCCAGCACGGCGGGCGCAGCGGCGCCGGCGCGCACCGCCCCGCCCAGCTGCTGGCGCGCCAGGTCGGTGCGCAGCAGGTTCAGGAACTGGCCTTCGCTGAGGTCGTTGTTGCGCAGGAAGCCGTTGAACGCCTCGCGCGAGAAGCGGCCGTCGGGGCCCTGGAAGCCGGGGATGCGGAACACGTAGGCGCGCACCGCCTCGTCCGGCACGGCCACGCCCATGCGCGCGGCTTCCTGCCGCTGCACCCGGTCCAGCACCAGGCCATCCACCGCCTGCTCGGCCACGGCGCGGCGGATGCGGGCGTCGGGGGTGAAGCTGCCCTGCAGCTGCCGGGTGATGCGCTGCAGCTCCCGCGTCGCCGCCTCCTGCGCCTCCTGCGCCTCGATGGCCTCGCCGCCCACGCGGGCCACCGCGGTGTCGCGCCCGATGTTGCGGACCATGTCGTCGATGCCCCAGACGGCGAAGGACAGGATCAGCAGGACGAAGAGGGCCTTGGCGAACCAGGTCCCGGCCAGGCGGCGCATCGCGGAGATCATGCGCTGCCGCATAGCCCAGCGCCGGTTCCTTGCCAAACGAGGCGCGTTTGGACAGAACCGCCGCGCAACCCGAGGGGAGGAGCCCGCCATGACGCCGCTGATCGCCGGGAACTGGAAGATGCACGGCACCCTGAGCGAGGCCGCGGCCCTGGCCGACGGCGTGCGCGCCGGCGTCGCGGGCGCCGGGCTGCTGGTCTGCCCGCCCGCCCTGCACGTGGCCGCCGTCGCCGACCGGCTGCGCGGCTCCGCCGTGGCGGTGGGCGGGCAGGATTGCCACGCCCAGGCCAAGGGCGCGCACACCGGCGACGTCTCGGCCCCCATGCTGCGCGACGCCGGCGCCAGCTTCGTCATCCTGGGCCACAGCGAGCGCCGGGACGACCACGGCGAGACGGACGCCCAGGTGCGCGCCAAGGCCGAGGCGGCGCTGGCCGCCGGCCTGACCCCCATCGTGTGCGTCGGCGAGACGGAGGCCCAGCGCCTGGCGGGCGAGGCCGAGGCGGTGGTGGAGGCGCAGCTCGCCGGCTCGCTTCCCGAAGGCTTCGCCGGGCGCGGCGGCGTGGTGGCCTATGAGCCGGTCTGGGCCATCGGCACCGGCCGCACCCCGACGGAGGACGACATCCGCGCCATCCACGCCGCCATGCGCCGGGCGGTGGGGCCGGGGGTGCGGCTGCTCTACGGCGGCTCGGTCAAGCCGGGCAACGCGCGGGCCATCCTGGCCCTGCCGGAGGTGAACGGGGCGCTGGTGGGCGGCGCGGCGCTGGTGGCGGCGGACTTCCTGCTGATCGCCGAGGCGGCGGTTGCCGGGCGCACCCCCGGGGGCTAGAACCCGCCGGCCATGTCCACCGTCCTCCTCGTCCTGTTCCTGCTGGTCACCCTCGCGCTGATCGGCGTGATCCTGATCCAGCGCTCGGAGGGCGGGGGGCTGGGCATCGGCTCCTCCCAGGGGATGGGCGGGCTGATGAGCGGCCGCGGCACCGCCAACCTGCTGACGCGCACCACGGCCATCCTCGGCACCGCCTTCTTCGTGCTGGCGCTGACGCTGGCGCTGCTGGACCGCGGCACGGCGCTGAACCGCTCCATCCTCGATGCCCCGGCGCCGGCCGCCGCGCCCGCCGTGCCGGCCCTGCCCGCGGTGCCGACGAACTGACGCCGGACCCGCGCGTTGGGATGCCGCCCATGATTCGCCTCGCCCTCCTCGCCGCCCTGCTGGCGACGCCCGCCCTGGTCCGGCCCGCCCTGGCCCAGCCCGGTGGCGGCGCCCCGCCGCGCGCCGCCGAAGGCTCCGTGCAGGGCAACCGCATCGTGTCCGTGGTGAACGGCGATCCCATCACCCAGGCGGAGGTCGCCTCGCGCGCGCGGCTGTTCGCGCTCAACGCCGGCGTGCCGGTCTCGCCCGAGGCGGTGCAGCGGCTGCAGCCCCAGGTGCTGCGCCTGCTGGTGGACGAGAAGCTGCGCCTGCAGGAGATCCAGGCCCGCCGCGTTCCGGTGAGCGACAACGACGTGGCCGAGGCCATCGCCGACATCGAGCGCCGCAACGGCCTGCCGCGCGGCGCGCTGGCGCAGCAGCTGCGCGCCGCGGGCGTGCAGCCGCGGGTGCTGTACGACCAGATGCGCGCCCAGATCGGCTGGGGCCGGCTGCTGCGCGCCCTGCTGGGCCCGCAGGGCGAGATCAGCGACGCCGAGGTGGCCGACGCCATGGCCGCCCACCGCGCCCGCCAGGGCCAGCCCGAGTTCCTGGTGGGCGAGATCTTCATCCCGGTGGACGACCCGCGCAACGAGGCCGAGGTCCGCCGCTTCGTGGACGAGGTGGTGGGCCAGCTGCGCCGCGGCTCGCCCTTCGCCATGGTGGCCACCCAGTTCTCCCAGAGCCAGAGCGCGCTGCAGGGCGGCGACCTGGGCTGGCTGACCCGCGAGCAGATGGAGCCCGAGGTGGCGGCGCTGGTGGAGCGCATGCCGCCCGGCGCCATCGCCAACCCGGTGCGGGTGGCCGGCGGCTTCCAGATCATCACCCTGCGCGCGCGGCGCACCGCCGGCGCGCCGGAGCGCGCCTCCACCCTGGTGTCCATCCGGCAGATCTTCCTGCCCTTCACCCAGCGGCTGGACCCGCAGAACCCCACCGACCAGCAGCGCCAGACGCTGGAGCGCGCCCAGCGCCTGTCCACCACCCTGCGCGGCTGCGATCAGATGGAGGCGCAACCCCGCACCAGCGACCGCCCGGCCGACCCCGGCCCGCTGCGGCTGGAGGCGCTGAACCCGCCGCCGCTGCGCCAGATGCTGGGCAGCCTGCCCATCGGCCGCCCCTCCCAGCCGGTGATCTCGCCCGACGGCATCCTGCTGCTGATGGTCTGCTCGCGCGAGGCCGCGCCGGCCGAGGCCGCCTTCACCCCGGACATGGCCCGCGCCACCATCCTGCGCGAGCGGGTGGAGGTGATCTCCCGCCAGTTGCAGCGCGAGATCCGCCGCCGCGCCATCATCGAGACGCGCGGCTGATGGGGCGCGCCGCGGCGCGCAGCATCATCCCCCGCGCGCCCGTCCTCCCGCCCCCCGGCGCCAGGTACGGCCGCCGGGCGCGCGGGCCGCGGGACGCCCATGGCTGACCTCACCCCGCTGGCCGAGGTGCCGCGCCGCTTCGGGCTGGATGCCCGCAAGGCGCTGGGCCAGCACTTCCTGCTGGACGAGGGCGTGTGCCGCCGCGTCGCCGCCCTGGCCGGCGAGCTGGCGGGCCGCCACGTGCTGGAGGTCGGCCCCGGCCCCGGCGGCCTGACCCGCGCCCTGCTGGAGCGCCCCCTGGCGCACCTGACCGCGGTGGAGCTGGACGAGCGCGCCCTGGCCGCCCTGGCCGAGCTGGAGGCCGCCCATCCCGGCCGCCTCACGGTGCTGCGGCAGGACGCACGGCGCTTCGACGGCGCCGCGCTGCCCGCGCCGCGGATGGTGGTGGCCAACCTGCCCTACAACGTGGGCACGCCGCTGCTGCTGGGCTGGCTGGCGCAGGGCGCGGCGTGGGAGCGGCTGGTGCTGATGTTCCAGGAGGAGGTGGCGCTGCGCATCGTCGCGCCGCCCGGCACAGAGCATTACGGGCGGCTGGCCGTGGTCTCGCAATGGGTGGCGCGCTGCGCCATCGGACTGCGCCTGCCGCCAGGCGCCTTCCGGCCGCCACCCAAGGTGCACAGCGCCGTGGTGGTGATCGAGCCGCACCCGCAGCAGCCCGCGCCCGCGCTGTTCAAGGCGATGGAGCGCGTCACCGCCGCCGCCTTCGGCCAGCGCCGCAAGATGCTGCGCGGCGCGCTGAAGCCGCTGGGCGGGGCGGAGGCGCTGCTGGCCGGCGCCGGCATCGCCGGGGAGAAGCGGGCGGAGGAGCTGCCGGTGGCCGCCTTCGATGCGCTGGCGCGGGGGCTTCTCGCGCGCGGGTGAGCGTTGCACGCTGGCCCCGCAGAACCCGGGGGGAACCGCCATCATGAAGCCGCTCAGCATCGGCGACGTCACCATCACCAGCCTCGTCGAGCGCGACGGGCCCTGGCGCCGGCCGGAGGACATGTTCCCCGGCTTCCGGCGCGAGGACCACCCGGACAGCATGGCCCGCCTGGCGCCGGAGGTGATGGACCCGGAATCGGGCAAGATGGTCATCACCTACCAGAGCTTCGTGGTGCGCACGCCGCGCCACGTCATCCTGGTGGACACCTGCACCGGCGAGGACAAGGGCTACGCCGCGCCCATGGACTTCGACAAGACGCCCTGGCTGCGCGCCCTGGAGGCCGAGGGGCTGAAGCCGGAGGACGTGGACTTCGTCTTCTGCACCCACCTGCACATCGACCATTCCGGCTGGAACACCCGGCTGGAGGACGGGCGCTGGGTGCCGTTCTTCCCGCGCGCGAAATACGTGTTCCACAAGGGCGAGTACGAGGCGTGGGAGCAGCTGGCGAAGGAGGGCGTGGAGCGCCCGGGCGGCGCCGGCGGCGTGTGGAAGATGAACTGCGAGCCCATCATGCAGGCCGGCCAGGCCGTGCTGGTGGAGGACGGCTTCGAGATCGAGCCCGGCATCCGCCTGCTGCTGACGCCCGGCCATTCCCCCGGCCATTGCTGCCTGGACATCCGCCGCGGCGGCCAGCGGGCGCTCATCACCGGCGACCTGTTCCACCACCAGCTGCAGTGCCACGACCCGGAGCTGTCCACCATCTTCTGCTGGGACGCCGAGGCCGCGCGCGCCAGCCGCCGCCGCGTGTTCGCCGAGGTGGCGGGCACGGAAACGCTGGTGCTGCCCATCCACTTCCCCAGCCCCACCGTCGGGCGGCTCAGCCGGGCCGGGGAGGGCTATGACTGGGCCTTCGTGCGGGACTGACGCATTGGCGCTATAGGGGGGCATGGTCACCACCCTCACCGTCCCCCCGGCCGAGGCCGACACGCGCCTGGACCGTTGGCTGAAGCGGCGCTTCCCGGCGCTGACCCAGGGCGCCCTGCAGAAGATGCTGCGCACCGGGCAGATCCGCGTGGACGGCGCGCGGGCCGAGGCGAACACCCGCCTGCCGGCCGGCGCCGAGCTGCGCGTGCCGCCCATGCCCGACACGCCGCCGCCCAAGGCCGCGCCCCGCGTGCCCGAGGCGCTGGCGCAGGAGCTGCAGTCGCGCGTGCTGTGGCGCGACGACGCGGTGCTGGTGCTGGACAAGCCGCACGGGCTGCCGGTGCAGGGCGGGCCGGGCATCACCCGCCACCTGGATGGCGCGCTGGACGCCCTGGCCTTCGAGGGCGAGCGCCCGCGGCTGGTGCACCGGCTGGACCGCGACACCTCCGGCCTGCTGGTGCTGGCGCGCTCCCAGCCGGCCGCCGCCGCGCTGGCCGCCGCCTTCCGCGGCCGCGACGTGGAGAAGACCTACTGGGCGGTGGTGGCCGGCGAGCCGCAGCACAAGGGCGGGCAGGTGAACCTTTCCCTGTCGAAGGAGCCCGGGCCGCGCGGCGAGCGCATGGCGCCCGACCCGAAGGGCCAGCGCGCCGTCACCGACTTCGCCGTGCTGGACGCCGCCCGCCGAAAGGCCGCGCTGCTGGAGCTGAAGCCCCACACCGGCCGCACCCACCAGCTGCGCGTCCACTGTGCGGCGGCGCTGGAGACGCCCATCCTGGGCGACGGCAAGTATGGCGGCGCGGCCGCCCACCTGGAGGGGCTGTCCGGCCAGCTGCACCTGCACGCCCGCCGCCTGGTGCTGCCGCACCCCGAGGGCGGCACGCTGGAGGTGGAGGCCGCCCTGCCGCCGCACATGGCCGCGACCTTCCGCTTCCTGGGCTTCGACGCCCCGGCCCCCCGCCCGCCGCGGCGCCGCAAGTGAGGCGCGCCCTCCTCATCGCGCTGGCGGCGCTCGTCGGGCTGCCGCTGCTGGCGCTGGGCGCCTTCCTGGCTCTGTTCGACGCCGACGCGCTGCGGCCCCGGCTGGAGGCGGCGGTGACGCAGGCCACCGGCCGCCCCTTCGCCGCCGCGCGCCTGTCGCTCTTGCCCGCCCTGGCGCCGACGGTGACGCTGGAGGGCGCGCGCCTGGGCAATGTCGAGGGCGGCAGCCGGCCGGAGATGCTGCTGCTGCGCCGCGCCGAGCTGACGCTGGCGCTGTGGCCGCTGCTGTCGGGCCGCGTCGAGGTGAAGGCGCTGGAGCTGCAAGGCGGCGACCTGCTGCTGGAGGCGGGCAACTGGTCCTTCGCGCGCCCCGCCGCGCCGGGCCCCGCCGCGCCCGCCGGCCCGGCGCGCGAGCCGATGGCGCTGGACATCCGCGCCGTCTCCCTGCGCGACTGGGTGGTGACGGCGGGCGGCGAGCGCGTCGCCATCCCGCGCGCCACGCTGGCCGGCAGCGGACCCGGCCAGCCCTTCACCCTGCGCGCCACGCTGGTCGCCCGCGGCGCCGAGGCGCTGGTGGAGGCGCGGGGCGACCTGTCCGGCGGCACCGGCACCGCCACCCTGCCGGGCGCGCGCCTGGCCGGCGAGGCGCGCCGGGACGGCACCGGCTGGACCGGCCACCTGACCGCCGAGGCGCCGCGCCTGGCCGAGCTGTCGCGCCTCGCCGGGCGGGACCTGCCGCCGCTCACCGGGGTGACGCTGCGCGCGGAGGGCGGCTGGCGCGGCGGCGCGCCGGTGCTGGCCTCGCTGGTGGCGGAAGCCGGGGGAGAGCCTCTGCCCGGCCTGGCGCTCGACGCCGCCCGGCTGCGCATGACGGCCTGGGATGGCCCGGCGGAGCTGGAGGCGCGCGGCCGCTTCCGCGACCAGCCCTTCAGCCTGGCCGGCGATGCCGTGCCCCTGGCGCTGGCGCAGGGCCGCGCCGCGCCGCTGGCGCTGCGGGCGGAGGCGCTGGGCGGGCGGGCCTCGGTCAACGGCGCCTGGCCCGGCACGCTGGCGCTGGAGCTGGCGCTGCCGGAGCTGGCGCCGCTGGGCGCGCTGCTGGGGGCCGCCCTGCCGCCGCTGCGCGACGTGGCGGCCCAGGCGCGCGTCACCCGGCGCGGCGACGCGGCGGCGGGGGTGCAGGGGCTGTCCGTCACTTCCTCCGCCGGCGACGCGCGCGGCGACCTGGAACTGGGCTGGGCGCCGCGCCCCTCCCTGCGCGGGCGGCTGGAGTCGCGCCGGCTGGACCTGGGGGCGCTGCGCCCGCCCGCCGCGCCCGCGCCCGCCGCCGCCCCGGCCGTGCCGCCCCCCGCCGCCACGCCCGGCCCGGCGCGGCTCCTTCCCGACCTGCCGCTCGACCTCGCGCCCCTGCGCGGCTTCGACGCCGACCTCACCTTCAGCCTGGACGAGCTGCGCTGGAACGGCGCCACCTACCGGCAGGTGCAGGGCCGGCTGGTGAACGAGGCCGGGCGGGCGCGGCTGGACCCCTTCGCGCTGACGCTCCCCGGCGGCCGGCTGTCGCTGCGCATGGCGGCGGACGCCACCGCGGCGCCGCCCGCCCTGCAGCTGGCCGGGGGCGGGCAGGGGCTGGACCTCGCGGCGCTGACCCAGGGCGGCCCGGTGCAGGGCCGCGCCGACCTGGACATGGACATCCGCGGCCAGGGCGCCACCACCCGGGCGCTGGCCGCCACCGCCACCGGGCGGCTGGGGCTGGCGGTCACGGAAGGGCGGCTCGCAGGCGGCTGGGCCTCCGCCGTGGCCACGCTGGTGCCGGGGGCAGGCGGCGCGGTGCCGCTCTCCTGCGGGGCGTTCCGCTGGGCGCTGGACCGCGGGGTGGCGCGCACCGAGACCTTCTTCCTGGACGGCGCGCCCGGCCGCGCGGCGGGCGAGGGCACGGTGAACCTGCGCGACGAGACGCTGGACGCCCGCCTCTCGGTGGACCTGCGGGTGGCCGGCATCCGCGTGCGCGCGCCCATCCCGGTGACGGGCACGTTGCTGGCCCCGCGGCTGGAGTCGCGCGGCCTGCTGGAGAACGCCATCGCCGGGCAGGCCGGCAACCAGCTGGACCGCCTGCTGCCGCCCGGCCTGTCCGGCCAGCTGGAGCGCATCCCCGGGCTGAACCGTGCCCTGCCCAACACCTCGGGGCCGGAGCTGACCGACTGCGCCACCGCCCTGCGCGCCGCGCGTTTCGGCCGCGACGGGCCGGTGCCGGCCACCCGCCCGGCCGAGGCGCTGCGCGAGGCGCCGCGCAACGTGGAGAACTTCCTGCGGGGGCTGCTGCGATGAAGCGTTTCTGGACCGGCGTGGCCGTCAGCGAGGAAGGCGGCGCCTTCGCCGTGCGCCTGGACGGCCGGCCGGTGCGGCTGCCCGGCGGCGGCACTCTGTCCGTCGCCGCCCGCCCGCTGGCCGAGGCCCTGGCCGCCGAGTGGGACGCCGCCGGCCGGCAGGGCGAGATGCGCTGGGACGAGGTGCCGCTGACCCGGCTGGTCGGCACCGCGGCCGAGCGCATCGCCCCCGACCCGGCGCCCACCGTGGCCGCCCTGGCGCGCTACGGCGAGACCGACCTGCTGTGCTACCGCGCGGAGGAAGGGGAACTGGCGGCCGCCCAGGCGCGCGAATGGACGCCCTGGCTGGGCTGGGCGCGCGATTCGCTCGGCGCGGGGCTGGCGGTGACGGAGGGGCTGATGCCGGCCCCGCAGCCGCCCGCGGCCCTGGCGGCGCTGGAGCGCGCGGTGGCGGCGCATCCCCCGCTGGGCCTGGCCGCGCTGGGGGTGCTGGTGCCCGCGCTCGGCTCGTTGGTGCTGGGCCTGGCGGTGACGCGCGCGGGGCTGGACCCGGCGGAGGCGCACCGCCTGTCCCTGCTGGACGAACTGCACCAGGAGGCCCGCTGGGGCCTGGACTGGGAGGCCGAGGAGCGCCGCGCCCGCGTGGCCGCCGACCTCGCGGTGGCGGCGCGGCTGGCGGCGCTGGCCGGCTGATGGCCCGGCGCATCCGCATCGCCGGGCAGGTGCAGGGCGTGGGCTACCGCGACTGGCTGGTGGGGGTGGCGCGGGCGCACGGACTGGCCGGCTGGGTGCGCAACCGGCGCGACGGCACGGTGGAGGCGCTGCTGGCCGGCGACACGCCGGGCATCCAGGCGGTGCTGCTGGCCTGCCGCCGCGGCCCGCCGCTCGCGCGGGTGGAGAGCATCGAGGAAACCCTGGCCGAGGACCCGGCCGAGCCCGGCTTCGCGCGCCTGCCCACGCTTTGAGCTTGCATTGGCTGCTGCGTTGCAGCATATGGAAGGCGTCACGCGGGTGCGACGCGCCCGCCCGGAGCCGGAAGCGTGAAGGGGATCTTCATCCCCCTGCCGGCTCCATGAGGCTGCAAGCCCGGAAGCGCCCCCTCACGCGGGGTTCTCCACCACGACAGACTGCACGGGGCGGCACCGCCGCCCATGGAAGATTCATGACCCAGTTCCTTGACCTCGGCCTCGACGCCCTGCTGCTGCAGGCGCTGGAGGAGGCCGGTCACGCCACCCCCACCCCCATCCAGGCGCAGGCCATCCCGGCGGCCATGCAGGGCCGCGACGTGCTGGGCATCGCCCAGACCGGCACCGGCAAGACCGCCGCCTTCGCCCTGCCCATCCTCCATCGCCTGAAGAACACCCCGGGCCGCCCGCCGCGCGGCGGCTGCCGCGTGCTGGTGCTCTCCCCCACCCGCGAGCTCGCGAGCCAGATCGCCGACAGCTTCCGCAAGTATGGCCGCCACCTGGGCTATTCGGTCGAGACCGTGTTCGGCGGCGTCGGCCACGTGCCGCAGCAGCGGGCGCTGGCGCGCGGCGTGGACGTGCTGGTGGCCACGCCCGGGCGCCTCATCGACCACATGGGCACCCGCCACGCGCGGCTGGACCACGTGGAGGTGCTGGTGCTGGATGAGGCCGACCAGATGCTCGACAAGGGCTTCCTGCCGCCCATCCGCAAGATCGTCGCCGCGGTGCCGCAGCGCCAGCAGACCATGTTCTTCAGCGCCACCATGCCCGAGGACATCGCCAGGCTGGCCCGCGACATGCTGCGCGAGCCGGTGCGCGTCGAGGTCGCGCCCGTGGCCACCACGGCGGAGCGGGTGAACCAGCGCGCCATCCTGCTGGAGGGCGGGCTGAAGCGCGCCGCCCTGGCGCAGATCCTGCGCGGCGAGGGGGTGGGGCGCACCCTCATCTTCTCCCGCACCAAGCACGGCGCCGACAAGATCGTGAAGGCGCTGGAGCAGGACGGGCTGTCCGCCAACGCCATCCACGGCAACAAGGGCCAGGGCCAGCGCGAGCGCGCGCTGGAGGAGTTCCGCACCGGCAAGGCGCCCATCCTGGTGGCCACCGACATCGCGGCCCGCGGCATTGACGTGAAGGAGGTGACGCACGTCATCCAGCACGACCTGCCGGAGGTGCCGGAAACCTACGTCCACCGCATCGGCCGCACGGCCCGCGCGGGGGCGGAGGGCGAGGCCATCGCCCTGGTCGCGCCGGATGAGCTGGGGCTGCTGCGCGCGGTGGAGCGCCTGACGCGCCAGAACGTGCCGATGGAGGACCGCCGCGCCGACAAGACCGCCCGGCTGGACGACCGCGCCACCCCGGTGCGGCCGCAGCGCGGCCAGCGCCCACCGCAGGAGGGCCGCGGCCGGCAGGAGCAGCCGCGCCAGCCGCGCGCCCAGGCCCCCAAGCCGCAGCGCGCCGGCGACCAGGCCAAGCGCGCCCAGCGCAACGAGGCGCCGCGCCACCCGGCGCCCCAGCGCCCGCATGGCGGGGATGCCGGCCGCAAGCGCCCCTCGGGCGGCGGCGATTCCCGCGTGTTCATGGCGCGCGGGCGATAGGGGCAAGCCTGTTTACATAACGTGGGGAAGTTGTCACCATACTTACATGACCGCTTCGACCAATCATCTGCTGCCAAAAAATTATGAGCTTAGGGAGGTTTTTACCGCCGGCGGCTTCCCGAAGCTCACGTATGTTCGGCGCGATCACTTGAAGCTTGAGTCTGATCTGCGCCACGCACTTGACAAGGGATTCGCAATTATCGCGATAACTGGCCAAAGCAAAAGCGGAAAAACAGTCCTGGCAGGCGCAGTAACAGAGGGAAATAAAGTAATCAAAGTTCATGGCGGCCAATGCCAAACTTCTGATGATATTTGGTCGCAGATTTTACATCAAGCAGGGGAATCTTTCGAGAAAAACAAAAATTTATTGTCTATGGATAGTGAGGAGACCGGCATCAAAGGCGGCCTTAGCCTGGGTATTGGGAATGTTGAAATTAATCAAAAGGCTGGCAATCAAAATTCTGTAAATAGCACAATAGAATATTTCAACAATCCCAAGATGCAAGCCATAAGTTTTCTAAAGAATAATAAAATCATCCTTATTATTGACGATTTCCATTACATGGAAGAGAAAGCTCGAAAAGATACGATTAGAGCGCTAAAGCCATACGTATTTGATGGTGGACAGGTTATTGTGATTTCTGTCCCCTATCGCGCTTTTTCGGTGGTCGATGCTGAAGGTGAAATGGAAGGTCGCTTCAGGCATATTGAGATACCAGAATGGACATCGAGTGACTTAATGCGTATTTTGGAGGCAGGTGAACCTTTACTAAACGTGAGATTTTCACAAAGCATGAAGGTGAGCTTCACCAATGAAGCTCTTGGAAACCCTTTGCTAACACAAAATTTTTGCTTTGACGCATGCTACAATGAGGGAGTCAAATCAACGTGCCCCCAGGAATTTAAGTTTGAGGACGATTTTAATTGCAATGCAGTTTTTGTGAAAGCAGCTCAGGACGTTGGATTTCCTATATTTAGCAAATTAGAACGAGGTCCTCAAAGTAGGTCAGACAGATTGCCTCGTCCGTTTAAGAATGGATCGAAGGGTGATACTTATCAGTCTATTTTAGCGGCAATTGCTGTGACGGGACCGCAGAAAGAGTTATCATATGAGACTATAAGATCTGCGTTACGAGAAGAAATTCTAAAATCAAACTATCCACAAAAACACGAAGTTACTGCCGCCATCAAGCAAATGGTAGGCATTGCGAAAGACATCGAGCGGGATAATCCAGCTATTGATTTTCATGAAGATAGAGTTTTTATACAGAATCCATTTTTTCAATTTTATTTGAGATGGATTCATCGGCCAAATTTTGCTGAGAGTTTGGATTTGCGGTAGTGTCCAACGGGTTACCCAAACACCCCCGGCCATTCCGCCATCAGCGCCGCGTCCAGCTCGGCCATCGTCGCGGGGATGCCGAGGTGGACCAGGGAGGTGACGCCGAACTCCGGCAGGCCGCAGGGCACGATGCCGCCGAAATGCGCCAGCTCCGGCTCCAGGTTCAGCGCGATGCCGTGCCAGCTCACCCAGCGCGTCACCCGCACGCCGATGGCGCCGATCTTGGCCTCGCCCACCGGGGTGTCGGCCACCCAGATGCCCACCCGGCCCGCGCGGCGTTCCCCCTTCACGTTGAAGCGCCACAGGGCGCGGATCATCCATTCCTCCAGCCCGTGCACGAAGCCGCGCACGTCGCGCGCCGGCACCGCGCCGTGCGGCCGCTGGAGGTCGAGCATCACATAGGCGGTGCGCTGGCCGGGGCCGTGGTAGGTCCATTGCCCGCCGCGCCCGGCGGCGAAGCTGGGGAAGCGCGTCTCCAGCAGTTCCTCGGGCCGGGCGCTGGTGCCGGCGGTGTAGGTGGGCGGGTGCTCCACCAGCCAGACGCGCTCCGCCGCCGCGCCGGCGCGGATGGCGGCCACCCGCGCCTCCATGGCAGCCAGCGCGTCCGGGTAGGGCGTCAGCCCTTCGGAGATGAGCCATTCGGGGCCGGTTGAACCCATGTCGGTCCTGCGCTAAGGCACCACGGCACAGGCGGCCATGGCGGAATGGTAGACGCGCTAGCTTGAGGTGCTAGTGGGGGCAACCCCGTGGAAGTTCGAATCTTCTTGGCCGCACCAACCGCCCCGGGAAAATCGCGCAACCCTCCCAAGGGTTGAACTTGTTTCCCGGCTGCGCGACCTTTTCTTTCCGCGGCGACCGGCCTTCCGGTTCCCCTCCGGGAGACACCTGTTCTTGCCCATGCTCCAAACCCTGGCCGAGGTTGCGCTGCGCCCCCGCCGGGCCGCCTTCCGCTGGGGCTTCGCCACCGCCGCCTTCGTCCTGGCGCTGGGGCTGCGCCTGTGGCTGGACCCGGTGCTGCCGCCGGGCTTCCCCTTCCTCACCTTCTTCCCCGCCGTCATCCTCACCGCCTTCCTGTGCGGGGTGAAGGCGGGCTCGGCGGTAGCCGTCGCCTCCTTCCTCGCCGCCTGGTGGTTCTTCATCCCGCCCTTCGCCTCCTTCACCTTCACCGCCGCCTCCCTGGTGGCGCTGGGCTTTTTCGCCGCCATCGCCGCGGTGGACATCCTGCTGATCCACGTGATGACCCGCGCGCTGGAGCGCGTGCAGGAGGAGCGGGAGCGCAACCGCCGCCTGGCGGAATCCCGCCAGGCCCTGTTCACCGAGATGCAGCACCGCGTCTCCAACAACCTGCTCACCATGGCCTCGCTGCTGGCCATCCAGACCCGCGGCGTCACCGACCCCGCGGCGCGGCGCGCGCTGGAGGAGGCGCAGCGCCGCCTCCAGCTCGTCTCCCGCATCCACCGGCAACTGCACGACCCCGACCTGGCGGCGGTGGAGATGCCCCCTTTCCTGCATGCCCTGACGGCGGACGTGCTGGAGGCCGCCGGCGCCGCGGAGGTGCGGTGGGAGGTGCGCGCCGCCCCGCTTTCCCTGCCGGCCGAGCGCGCCATCCCGCTGGCCCTGGTGACGGCGGAGCTGGTGGCGAATGCGCTGGAGCACGGCTTCGCCGGCGGCGGCCGCCCCGGCACGCTGCTGGTGGCGCTGGAGGCGGTGGCCGGCCGGGCGGAGCTGCGCGTGCATGACGACGGCGCCGGCCTGCCCGCCGGCTTCCGGGCGGAGGAGTCCCGCAGCCTGGGGCTGACGGTGGTGCGCCAGCTCGCCGCGCAACTGGGCGGGGAGTTCAGCCTGCATGACGCGGCAGGGACCGAGGCGCGGCTGCGCTTCCCGCTGGCGGCGTAAGGACCCCGCGCGCGGCTTGCCCCGCCGGGCGCGCCGCAGCATTGTCCCGCGATGGACGAAGACCTCCGCCGCGCCGCCCTCGACTACCACCGCCTGCCGCGGCCCGGGAAGCTGACGGTCGAGCCCACCAAGCGCATGGCCTCCCAGCGCGACCTGGCGCTGGCCTACAGCCCCGGCGTCGCCGCCGCCTGCACCGAGATCGCGGCCGACCCCGCCAAGGCGTGGGACTACACCACGCGCGGCAACATGGTGGCCGTCATCACCAACGGCACCGCCGTGCTGGGGCTGGGCAACATCGGCCCGCTGGCCTCCAAGCCGGTGATGGAGGGCAAGGCCGTCCTGTTCAAGAAGTTCGCCGGCCTGGATTCGATTGACATCGAGGTGGACGCCCAGGACCCCGACCGCTTCGTGGAGGTGGTGGCGGCGCTGGAACCCTCCTTCGGCGCCATCAACCTGGAGGACATCAAGGCCCCCGAGTGCTTCGAGATCGAGAAGCGCCTGCGCGGGCGGATGAACATCCCCGTCTTCCACGACGACCAGCACGGCACCGCCATCATCGTCGCCGCCGCGGTGCGCAACGGCCTGCTGATCCAGGGCAAGCGGCTGGAGGACGCGAAGCTGGTGAACACCGGCGGCGGCGCCGCCGCCCTGGCCTGCCTGGACCTGCTGGTGGCCATGGGCCTGAAGCGGGAGAACGTGACGGTCTGCGACATCGCCGGCGTGGTGTGGCAGGGCCGCCCGGACACCGACCCCTACAAGGCGCAATACGCGCAAGCCACCGCGGCCCGCACGCTGGAGGAGGTGCTGGACGGCGCCGACGTCTTCCTGGGCCTGTCCGCCCCGCGCGTGCTGAAGGCCGAATGGCTGCACAAGCTGGCGCCCAGGCCCCTGGTGCTGGCCCTGGCCAACCCCGAGCCGGAGATCCTGCCCGAGGCGGTGCGCGCCGCGCGCCCGGACGCCATCGTGGCGACGGGGCGCACCGACTACCCCAACCAGGTCAACAACGTCCTCTGCTTCCCCTTCATCTTCCGCGGCGCGCTGGATGCGGGCGCCACCACCATCAACGAGGCGATGAAGGTCGCCGCCGTCGAGGCCATCGCCGCGCTCGCGCGGGTGGAGGCGAGCGAGGTGGTGGCCGCGGCCTATGGCGGCACGCCGCCGCTCTTCGGCCCGGACTACATCATCCCCAAGCCCTTCGACCCGCGCCTCATCCTCGAGGTCGCGCCCGCGGTGGCCCGCGCGGCGATGGACAGCGGGGTGGCGCAGCGCCCCATCGCCGACTTCGACGCCTACCGGGCCGAGCTGCGGCGCTTCGTGTTCCGCTCGGGCAACCTGATGCGCCCGGTGCAGGAGCTGGCGCGCCGCCGCCCCGCCCGCATCGTCTTCGGCGAGGGCGAGGACGAGCGCACCCTGCGCGCCGTGCAGACCGTGCTGGACGAGGGTACGGCGGAGCCCATCCTGGTCGGCCGCCGCGCGGTGGTGGAGGCGCGCGTGAAGGCGCTGGGCCTGCGCATGGCGCTGGGCACCTCCGTGCAGGTGGTGCATCCGGCGGAGGACCCGGAGGTCTTCGGCGGGCTCACCGCGCTGTACCAGGGCAAGGTGGGCCGGCGCGGCATCACCCCCGACGCCGCCGGGCGCCGGGTGGAAAGCCGGCCGACCATCGCCGCCGCCCTGCTGCTGGAGGCCGGCAAGGCGGACGCCGCCATCCTCGGCGGCACCGGCGACTGGATGCGCCACTGGGAGCACGTGCTGGACGTCATCGGCAAGCGCGCCGACGTGGGGCGGGCCTATGCGCTGTCCGCCCTGATCCTGCCCGGCGGCACGCTGTTCTTCGTGGACACCCACCTGCTGCTGGACCCCACGGCGGAGCAGGTGGCGGAGATGGTGAAGCTGGCCGCCGAGCAGGTGCGCGGCTTCGGCATCACGCCCAAGGTGGCGCTGCTGTCGCACTCCTCCTTCGGCGCCTCGGGCGCCCCGGTGGCGCGCAAGATGCGCCAGGCGCTGGCCTTGATCCGCGCCGCCGACCCGGGGCTGGAGGTGGATGGCGAGATGCACGCCGACGCCGCGCTGGTGCCGGCCATCCGCGCCCGCGCCGTGCCCGACCCGCGGCTGGAGGGCACCGCCAACCTGCTGGCCTTCCCCGGCATCGACGCCGCCAACATCGCCTTCAACCTGGTCAAGGCGGTCAGCGACGGGCTGCAGCTGGGTCCGATGCTGCTGGGCATGAACAAGCCGGTGCACATCATGGTGCCCAGCGTCACCGCGCGCGGGATCGCCAACCTGGCGGCGGTGGCGGCGGCGCAGGTGAACCGCGGCGGCTAGCAACCCGGCGGGGTGCGCGCCGCTTCATGGCGGCGTGACCCCCGATGCTTCCCCCATGCGGCTGGGCGTGCCGGTCAAGCTGCTCTCCGACCCGGCACTGAAGGCGAACGACGCCCGCCGCTGGCAATCCGGCCCGCACCTGCGCGTCTCGCTGGAAGGGCTGGACGCCATCCTCGACGCGCTGGACCGGCTGAACATCCGCATGTACCGGATGAGCAGCGACCTCGCGCCCTACGCCACCCACCCGGACCTGCCGCAGTTCCACGGCCAGGTGGCGGAGTGCGCGGCGGACCTCGCGGCCATCGGCGCCAAGGCGCGGCGGCTGGGCATCCGGCTCTCCTTCCACCCCTCGCAATTCGTGGTGCTGAACAGCCCGGACCCGGTGCTGGTCGGCAAGTCCATCGCCGACCTCGCGAGCCAGGCCGAGATGCTGGACCTGATGGGGCAGGGGCCGGAGGCGGTGCTGGTGATCCACCTCGGCGGCGCCTATGGCGACCGCGACGCCGCCCGCGCCCGCTGGGTCGAGACCTGGGAGCGGCGCCTGCCCGCGCACGTCAAGGCGCGGCTGGTGCTGGAGAACGACGACATCCGCTTCGACGCCGCCGACGCGCTGTGGGTGCACCAGCGCACCGGCGTGCGGCTCATCTTCGACCACCAGCACCACTGGTGCCTCAACCGCTCCGGCCTGGACCTCGCGGAGGCGGCGGGGCGCTTCCTCGATTCCTGGCCGGAGGGCGTGCGGCCCAAGATCCACTTCTCCTCCCCGCGCACCGCGATGAAGGAGGTGAAGCGCAAGGTGGAGGGCACGCGCCGCCAGGAAACCCGCCTGCTGGCCCCGTTGCTGACCGCCCATGCCGAGCTAGTGAACGCCTTCGAGTTCGCCCACTTCCTGCGCCTGCTGCCCGGCCGCGTCTTCGACGTGATGGTGGAGGCCAAGGCGAAGGACCTCGCGGTGCTGCGCCTGCGCCGGGACCTGCTGCGCTGCGCCCCCGACGTGGCGGCCCGCTTCGGCCTGGGCGCGGCGGAGGAGCAGGCCGCCGCGGCCCTGCTGGAGGAGGCGGCGGAGTGAGCGCCCCTTGCGCCCCGCCCCCATTGCCCCGAGGTGAGGCGCCATGCCCGCCCCCCGCACCCTCGCCGAGCTCGAAGCCGACGTCGCCCGCGACCTGGAGCTGACCGCCCACCCCCGCGCCCCCTGGCTGCAGCCCCGGCGCAGCGAGGGCCAGCCGGTGCTGGACGTGCTGGTCATCGGCGCCGGGCAATGCGGCCTGGCGGTGGCCCACGCGCTGCGCCGCGACAAGGTGGACAACCTGCTGGTCCTCGACCGCGCCGCGCCGGGGCGCGAGGGCCCCTGGACCACCTATGGCCGCATGCGCGCCCTGCGCTCGCTGAAGGACCAGACCGGGCCGGATCTGCGCCTGCCCTCGCTGACCTACCAGGCTTGGCACGAGGCCAGCTTCGGCACGGCGGACTGGGAGCGCATGCGCTGGATTCCCAAGGAGCTTTGGGCCGACTACCTGGCGTGGTTCCGCCGCGTCGCCGGCATCCCGGTGCGCAACGGCGTGGCGGCCGGCGCCATCGGCCCCGCCCACACCGATGACGGGCTGGACTGCCTGCGCGTCGAGACCTCCGGCGGCCCGCTGCTGGCGCGCCGCGTCGTGCTGGCCACGGGGCAGGAAGGGATCGGCGGCTGGTGGATGCCGGAATTCGTCGCCGCGCTGCCCGCCCCGCTGCGCGCCCATGCCAGCGAGGACATCCCCTTTGCCCGGCTGCGCGGCAAGGTAGTGGCCGTGCTGGGCGCCGGGGCCAGCGCATTCGACAACGCCGCCGTGGCGCTGGAGCACGGCGCCGCCGAGGTGCACCTGTTCTGCCGCCGCGCCGAGCCGATGGTGGTGCAGCCCTATCGCTGGCTGACCTTCGCCGGCTTCCTGCGCCACATCGGCGAGATGCCCGACGCCTGGCGCTGGCGCTTCATGAGCCACATCCTGGGCCTGCGCGAGGGCTTCGCGCAGGACCACTACGACCGCGTCATCCGCTGGCCCAACTTCGTGCTGCACGCCGGCCGCCCCTGGACCGCCGCGCGCGAGCAAGGCGGGCGCGCGGTGCTGGAGACGCCCGGCGGCCCCTTCGCGGCTGATTTCCTGATCTGCGGCACCGGCACGCGGATGGACCCCGCCCTGTGCCCCGAGCTGGCGCTGTGCCACGCCAACGTCGCCGCCTGGGCCGACCGCCACGCGCCGCCGCCCGAGGAGCGCAACGAGCGCCTGGCGGCCTTCCCCTACCTGGCCGACGACTTCTCCCTGACGGAGAAGGCGCCGGGCGCCACGCCCTGGCTGCGGCGCATCCACCTGTTCGGCATCGGCGCGACGATGAGCTTCGGCCCGTCGGGCAGCAGCATCAACGCCATGAGCATCGCCGCGCCCCGCGTGGCCGCCGGCGTGACCCGCCGCCTGTTCGAGGAGGACCTGCCGCGCCTGTGGGAGGAGCTGCGCGCCTACGACGTCAAGCAGGTGGAGCTGGACGCGGCGCGGGTGCGGCGCGCGGCGGAATGAGCGCCGGCCCGCCGGAGGGCGGCCTCAGCGCGAGAAGGCGTTGAAGGTCTGGATGGTGTAGGTGTCCTTCACCCCCGGCACGGTCTGGATCTTCTCCACCACGAACAGGCCGATGTCCTGGTCGGCCGTCAGGTAGAACTTGCCCAGCAGGTCGTACTGGCCGGAGGTGGAGTGCATCTCCGACAGCTCCTCGACGCCGTCGGCCATCTCGCGGGCCACGCGGTAGGCCTGGCCCATCTCGCACTTGATCTGCACGAAGATCGCTTTCATGCGGGCCATCATGCCAGGGCCGGCGGCGCGGCGGAAGGCAGGGCTGCCCATCCGGCGGGCATTCCGCGCCCCGCCCCCCGGCGCGGCGGCCGGCTGGGCGCTTGCAGGGCGGGCCGGCTTGCCGCCTGATGGCGGCATGGACAGCAACGACCGCGGCGGCCCCGCCCAGCCCCTGCTGGAGCTCGACGGGCTGGTGAAGCACTTCCCGCTCAAGGGCGGGCTGCTCGGGCGCACCACCGCCGTGGTGCGCGCGGTGGACGGCGTCAGCTTCGACGTCCGCAAGGGCGAGACGCTGGGCATCGTGGGCGAATCCGGCTGCGGCAAGTCCACCACCGCGCGGCTGCTGATGCGCCTGATGAACCCCGACGCCGGCGCCATGACCTTCGACGGCGAGGCGGTGGGCGCCGGCGCCGTCGGCTTGCCGCTGCGCGACTACCGCCGGCAGGTGCAGATGGTGTTCCAGGACAGTTACGCCTCGCTGAACCCGCGCCTGCCCATCGGCGATTCCATCGCCTTCGCGCCCAAGGTGCACGGCCTGCCCGACGCCGAGGCGCAGGCCCGCGCGCGCGACATGCTGGCCGCGGTGGGCCTGGCCCCGGCCTCCTTCGCGCACCGCTACCCGCACGAGCTGTCGGGCGGGCAGCGCCAGCGCGTCAACATCGCCCGCGCCCTGGCCCTGCGCCCCCGCCTGGTGATCCTGGACGAGCCGGTGAGCGCGCTGGACAAGTCGGTGGAGGCGCAGGTGCTGAACCTGCTGGTGGACCTGAAGGCGGAGTTCGGCCTGACCTACGTGTTCATCTCGCACGACCTCAACGTGGTGCAGTACATCTCGGACCGCGTGCTGGTGATGTACCTGGGCGAGGTGGCGGAGATCGGCCCGGTGGAAGCCATCTACGCCAGCCCCGCCCACCCCTACACCGTGGCCCTGCTGGACAGCCGCCCCTCCATGGACCCGGCGCGCCGCCGCACGGAGGCGCCGCTGTCGGGCGACCCGCCCAACCCGGTGAACCCGCCCTCCGGCTGCCGCTTCCGCACCCGCTGCCCGCATGCCGAGGCGGTGTGCGCCGCGCGCAAGCCCATCATGGCGCAGCTGGGCGGCGGGCACGCGGCGGCGTGCCACATGGCCGACCCCGCCTCGGGCCACAGCCTCGCCGGGAGGATGGCGGCATGAGCCTGGTGTCCCTGCGCGACCTGCACGTCACCTTCCGCACCCGCGACCGCACGGTGCACGCGGTGAACGGCGTGGACCTCGACCTCGCGCCCGGCGAGACGCTGTGCATCCTGGGCGAATCCGGCTCGGGCAAGTCGGTCACGCTGCGGGCGCTGATGAAGCTGCTGCCCCGCTTCGCCGAGGTGCGCGGCGGCATCCAGGTGGCGGGGCAGGACGTGGCCCGCATGTCCGAATCCCAGCTGACGGATTTCCGCGGCCGCGACGTGGCGATGATCTTCCAGGAGCCGATGACGGCGCTGGACCCGGTCTTCACCATCGGCCGCCAGATCAGCGAGACGGTGCAGCGCCACGAGCGGCTGTCCCGCACCGCCGCCGAGGCGCGCGCGCTGGAGCTGCTGGAGCTGGTGCAGATCCCCTCGGCGAAGCGCCGCCTCGCCGCCTATCCGCATGAGCTCTCGGGCGGGCTGCGCCAGCGCGCCATGATCGCCGTGGCGCTGGCCTGCAAGCCCCGGTTGCTGCTGGCCGACGAGCCGACGACGGCGCTGGACGCCACGGTGCAGATCCAGGTGCTGCTGCTGCTGCGCGACCTGCAGCGCCAGCTGGGCATGGGCGTCATCTTCGTCACCCACGACCTGGGCGTGGCGGGCGAGATCGCCGACCGCGTCGCCGTGATGTACGCCGGCAAGGTGGTGGAGGAGGGGCCGGTGGCGGGGCTGATGCGCGGCCCGCTGCACCCCTACGCCCAGGGGCTGCTGGGGGCCACGGTGCATCCCTCCATGCGCGGCAAGCGGCTCACCACCATCCCCGGCGCGCCGCCGGCGCTGGACGTGGCGCCCGCAGCCTGCGCCTTCGCCCCGCGCTGCGAGCACGCGCACGACGCCTGCCTGCGCGGCGTGCCCGCCATGCGCGGGCCGGAGCCGGCGCGTCAGGCCCGCTGCGTGCTGGTGCCCGAGGCCGCGTAGGCCCCGGCCTGGGCGCGGGCCTCGCCCAGCGTGGTCACCAGCGCCCCGGCCGCGCCTTCCTCGCGCAGGGCGCCCAGCATGGCGCTGTCGGGCGCGGCCTGCCACACGCCGACCACCACCCGCGCCTCCGGCAGGGCGCGCGCCAGGCGGCGCAGGGCGGTGCGCACGCCCGCCACCGAATTGCCTTCCTCCAGCACGCTCAGGCACACCAGCCGCACCCGCGCCGGGTCCAGCGCGCCGATGGCCGAGGCGTCCAGCGCGCCCGCGGCGGCCGCCTCGGCGCCGAAGCCGTCGCGGCGCAGCGCCAGCGCGGCCAGCCGCGCCGCCTCGCCATCCAGCGGGCCGCGGGCGGGGATGCACAGCACCGCGCCGGGCGCGCCCCAGGCATCGGGGCGGGCAGGGGGCTCGGCCTCCTCCGCCAGCGCGTCCAGCCAGGTGCCGGCGGCGCCGCGGATGGCGTCCATGCGCTCGGCCTCCAGCGCCTCGCGGCCCCAGTCGGCGGTGGCCAGCGCCAGGGCGGGCAGGGCGACGGCGTCGGCATGCGCCGCCAGGTCCGGCTCCTCCCGCGCCTCGGCCAGCAGGAAGTCGGCGTCGCCCTCCATGGCGCGCTGGTAGAAGCGCTCGGGCGGGCTCAGCGGCTGGCGGTCGCCCAGCAGCACGTCCAGGAATTCCAGCTGCGGCACGTGCCGGCCCAGCACCACCAGCCCCACGGTCAGCGGCGTGGCGATCAGCAGGCCGATGGGCCCCCACAGCATGGTCCAGAACGAGGCCGACAGGATGACGGAGATGGGCGACAGGCCGGTGCGCCGGCCGAACACCAGCGGCTCCACCACCTGGCCCATCAGCAGCTCGCCCACCATGATGAGGGCGAACACCGAGGCCGCCAGCTCCCAGCCCGGGGCGGCGGCCAGCGCCAGCAGGGTGGGCGGGATGACGGCGATGGGCGTGCCGATGAAGGGCACGAAGCGCATCAGCCCGACCAGGCTGCCCCACAGCAGCGGCGAGGGCAGGCCCAGCAGCCACAGCCCCGCCGCCACCGTGGCGCCGAAGCCGCCGGCCAGCATCACCTGCGCCAGGAACAGGCGCGACAGGCGCTCCGCCGCGTCGTCCATCGCGGCCATGGTGCGCGGCAGGTCGCGCGCGCCGGCCAGGCGGATGGCGCGGTCGCGCAGGTCGGCGCGGAACAGCAGGATGAACAGGGTGAACAGCGCCGCCAGCCCGGCGGTGGCCAGCGGGTGCAGCACCGGCCCGGCGATGGCGGCCGCCAGGGCCAGCGGCGTCATGGCCGCCGCGGCGGGGGCGGGCGCGGCGGCGGCGGCCGCGGGGGCCTCGCCGGTCACCAGCGCCTGGGCCTGGCGCAGCAGGTCGCCCAGGCCGGACAGGGCGCCGAACTTCTCGCGCAGGGTGGCGGCCAGGCGCGGCAGCTCGGCGGCCAGGGCGGCGGCCTGCAGCCCCAGCGCCCAGCCGATGCCCAGCAGCAGCAGGAAGGCCAGCACCGCGGCCAGCACCACCGCCAGCCCCCAGGGCAGGCCGCCGCGGCGCAGGGCGCGCGCCAGCGGCGCCAGCACGAAGGCCAGCAGCGCGCCGATGGTCAGCGGCACCAGCACCTCCTTCGCGACGTAGAGGGTGGTCACCACCACGCAGGCGATGAACAGGGTGGCGGCCAGGCGCAGGGGGTCGGCGGGGGTGGGGCGCATCACCCCTACAACCTTCGCAGCCTTGCGGGGTTGAGGGGCCGATGCCCGCCACGCCGCCGCCCCGTGCCTCCTTCCTGCTGCCCGTGCTGGCGGGGGTGCTGGTGCTGCTGGCGCTCGCTCTGGGCGCCGCCTCCTGGCGCGCCTCGGAGGACGCGCGCGCGCGGGAGGCGGCGGGCAGCGGCTTCGCCCTCGGCCTGGCGGAGATGCTGTCCGCCCTGAAGGACATCGAGACGGGGCAGCGCGGCTTCCTGCTCACCGGCCGCGACGAGTACCTGGACCCCTACCGCGAGGGGCTGGAGGCGGCGCCGCGCGAGCTGGAGGCGCTGCCCGCCCTGCGGCGCGCCGCCGGCCTGCCGGAGGCCGACCCGCTGCCTGCCCTGGCCCGCCGCCGCATCGCCCTGGCCGAGGAGGTGGTGGCCCGCCGCCGCGCCGGCGACGAGGAAGGCATCCAGCGCATGGTCGAGGCCGGCGAGGGCAAGGAGGTGATGGACGTCATCCGCGCCACCGCCGCCGCGCAGACGCGGCAGGCCCAGGCGCTGACCGCCGCCGACGCCGGGGCCGCCCAGCGCCGGGCCTTCTGGCTGGGCGCCGGCGCGCTGGCGGCCGCCATCGGCGGCACGCTGCTGGTGGGCCTCTACGCCCGCGCGCGGCGGGAGGCGGAGCGCGCCGCCAACGCCCTGCTGGACAGCGTGATGACCTCCGCGCCGCTGGGCCTCGCTTTCCTGGACCGCGGGCTGCACGTCTCGGGCGCCAACCGCGCCTTCCGCGACATGGCCGGCACGGCGGCGGCCCTGCCGGAGGGTCTGCGCGAGGCCGTCGCGCCCCGGCTGGAGGAGGCGCTGGCCGGCCGCCAGGCGGAGGCCGAGCTGGCGCTGGCCGGCGGCCGCGCGGCGCGCGCGACCCTGTTCCCCCTGCGCGGCGGCCGGCGCGAAGGCGCCGGGCTGGTGCTGGAGGACGTCACCCGCCGCAAGCGCGCCGAGGCGCGGCTGCGCCGCTCGGAGGCGCGCTTCCGCACCCTGGCGGAATCCCTGCCGCAGCTCACCTGGACGGCCGAACCGGACGGCGCCTTCACCTGGGTGAACATGCGCTGGTCCGCCTTCTCCGGCCAGCCGGCGGAAGCCCTGCGCGGCGATGGCTGGCGCGAGCTGCTGGACCCCGCCCACCGCGCGGCGGTGGAGGCGCGGCTGGCCGCCGCCTTCGCCGCGGGCGAGCCCTTCGAGGAGGAGTTCGCCCTGCGCGGCGGCGGCGGGGCGCTGGCCTGGTTCCTGTGCCGCGCCGTGCCGCTGCACGAGGACGCGGAGGAGGGCGGCGGCCTGTCCGCCTGGTTCGGCACCCTGACCGACGTGACCGAGCTGCGCGAGGCGCGCGAGGCGGCGGAGGAGGCCAACCGCGCCAAGTCCACCTTCATCGCCAACATGTCGCACGAGCTGCGCACCCCGCTTTCCGCCGTGATCGGCTATTCGGAGATGCTGGAGGAGGAGGCGGAGGACCTCGCGGGCGGCGAGGCGCTGATGGAGGACCTGCGCAAGATCGGCGCCAACGCCCGCCACCTGCTGAGCCTGATCAACGACGTGCTCGACCTGTCCAAGATCGAGGCCGGGCGGATGGAGCTGCAGCCGGAGGATTTCGACCCCCGCAAGCTGCTGGAGGACGCCACCGCCACCGTGCAGGCCCTGCTGCGCAAGAAGGGCAACATGCTGCGCCTGGAGGGCGCCGAGGCGCTGGGGCCGATGCACAGCGACGCGGTGAAGCTGCGCCAGTGCCTGATCAACCTGCTGAGCAACGCCTCCAAGTTCACCGAGGACGGCACCATCACCCTGTCGGCGCGCGAGGAGCAGGATGCCGGCCGCCGCTGGGTGGTGCTGCGCGTCGCCGACACCGGCATCGGCATGACGGAGGAGCAGCTGGGCCGGCTGTTCCGCCGCTTCTCCCAGGCCGACGCCTCCACCACGCGGCGCTTCGGCGGCACCGGGCTTGGGCTGGCCATCACCAAGGCCCTGACCGACATGCTGGGTGGCGCCATCGAGGTGCAAAGCACTCCGGGCCAGGGCACCGCCTTCACCCTGCGCATCCCCGCCGACCTGCGCGAGCGCGCGGCCCCGGCCGAGGCCGGCCACCCCGAGCTGCCCGCCGGCGCCGGGCTGGTGCTGGTGGTGGACGACGACCCGGCCTCGCGCGACCTGCTGTCCCGCTTCGTGCAGCGCGAGGGTTTCGCGGTGCGCACCGCGGCGGATGGCGAGGAAGGGCTGCGCCTGGCCCGCGAGCTGCGCCCCACCGCCATCCTGCTGGACGTGATGATGCCGCGCATGGATGGCTGGGGCGTGCTGTCCGCCCTGAAGGCGGATGACGCCCTGGCCGCCATCCCGGTGGTGATGGTGAGCATCGTGCAGGAGCGCGCGCTGGCCGTCTCGCTGGGCGCGGCGGACTACCTGACCAAGCCTGTGCAGTGGTCGCGGCTGAAGCACGTGCTGGAGCGCTGGCGCGCCCCCGGCACCGCGCTGATCGTGGAGGCCGACGCCGCGGCGCGGGCCGAGCTGCGCGCCCGGCTGGAGGAATCCGGCTGGGCGGCCGAGGAAGCGGCCGGCGAGGCCGCGGCCCTGGCCCGCATGGAGGCGGCGCCCGCCGTGGGACTGGTTCTGGTGGCCGTGCCCGGCCCGGACAACGAGGGCCTGTCGCTGGTGCATGCGCTGCGGTCGGAGCGGCGTTGGCAGGGCGTGCAGATCATCGCCCTGACCGGGGGCGAGCTGCCGGCGGGCGCGCTGGAGCACCTGCGCGGCCAGGTGCGCCGCGTGCTGCCGGCCGATGACGAGCCCCCGGCGGCGCTGCTGGAGGAACTGCGCCGCCTGGCGGCGCCGAGGAGCGAGAGATGACGCGGATCCTGCTGGTGGAGGACCACGAGGAGCTGTGGGACTTCCTGTCCCGCCGCCTGAAGCGGCGCGGCTTCGACGTGGTGCTGGCCCATGACGGCCAGGCCGGGCTGGAGGCGGCGCGGCGCGAGAAGCCCGACGTCATGCTGCTGGACATGAACCTGCCGGTGATGGATGGCTGGACGGTGGCCCGCACCCTGCGGCAGGACCCCGCCACCGCGCGGCTGCCCATCATCGCGCTCACCGCGCACGCGATGAGCGGCGACCGCGACCGCATGCTGGAGGCCGGCTGCAACGACTACCACCCCAAGCCGGTGGACTTCCCCGCCCTGCTGGAGCAGATCGACGCCGCGATGCTGGCGGCGGAGGAATAGCCGCCCTCACCCCTCGAAGACGATGCGGCGCTCCTGGATGACGCGGCGCCACTTGGCGGCCTCGGCGGCGACGTGCGCGCGGGCCGGCGCCTCGTCCGAGCCGCGCAGCAGGAAGCCCGCCGCGGCGGCGCGGGCCTGCACCTCGGGCATGGCCAGGGCGGCGCGCGCCACCTCGCCCAGCCGCGCCGCCACCGCGTCGGGCGTGGAGGCGGGCACCCACCACATCACCCAGGAATAGGCCTCGAAGCCCGGCACCACGCTTTCGGACAGCGTCGGCAGGTCGGGGAAGGCGGGGATGCGCTCGGCGGTGCCCACCGCCAGGGCCGGCACCTGCCGGTTGGCGATCAGCCCCTGCGCCGAGGGCAGGTCGAGGATGGAGAAGTCCACCCGCCCCGCCTGGAGCTCCGCCAGCGAGGGCGCGGAGCCGCGGAACGGCACGTGGGTGACGTCCGCCCCGGTCATGGAGCGGTAAAGCTCGCCCGCCAGGTGCGCCGGGTTGCCCACCCCGCCGGAGGCGAAGGTGAGGCGCCCCGGGTGGGCCAGCACGAAGCGGTGCCAGCCCGCGGCGTCGCGCGCCGGGAAGTCGGGCCGCGTCACCAGCACGGTGGGGGTGATGGCCAGCAGGGAAAGCGGCCGGAAGTCCCGCACCGGGTCGTAGGGCGGCGGCGTCATCATCATCGGCGCGGTGAGGGAGGAGATGACGGCGACCAGGATGGTCAGCCCGTCCCCTGCCTCGCGCGCCACCAGCCCGGAGCCGACGGCGGCGCCGGCGCCGGCGCGGTTCTCCACCGTCACCGGCTGGCCCAGCGCGGCCTGGGCGTGCGGCGCCATCAGCCGCGCCAGCAGGTCCGGGCTGCCGCCGGCGGGGAAGGGCACCACCAGCCGCAGCGGGCGGGCGGGCGCCCAGGCCCCCTGGGCCAGGGCCGGGGCGGCGAGGGGGGTGAGGGGGGTGAGGGGGGCAAGGAGGAGGGCGCGGCGCAGCGGCATTCGGTTCGGTCTCCCGACTGGCCAGTTCGCGCTCCCGCCCCCATATGTCGCAACGGTGCGGGACATGGCAAGGATGCGACGCGATGGCCGATGAAGAGGGCGTCCGCCTGGACGGCGAGGTGCGGGACAAGCTGGTCCGCACCAAGGAGCGCTGGGCGCGCGACGGCCGGCTGCTGACCGGCGAGGCCGGCGCCGGGCGGCTGCCGCCCGGCCAGCGCCTGGTGACGGACTTCCCCGTGCTGGACCTGGGCGTGCAGCCCGAGGTGCGGCCCGACCGCTGGCGCCTGCGCCTGGAGGGCCTGGTGGAGGAGCGCCAGGCGCTGGACTGGGCGGGCTTCATGGCCCTGCCGCAGGCCGACTACGTGAACGACATCCACTGCGTCACCGCCTGGAGCCGCTACGACAACCGCTGGCAGGGCGTGGCCACCCGCACCCTGCTGGAGCTGTGCCGGCCGCGGCCGGAGGCGCGCTTCGTCGTCTTCCACTCCTATGACGGCTACACCACCAACGTGACGCTGGAGGCCTTCGCGGCCGAGGACGCGCTGGTGGCCCATTCCTGGCAGGGCCAGCCGCTGGAGCGCGTGCATGGCGGCCCGGCGCGCATCGTGCTGCCCCGCTGGTACTTCTGGAAGAGCGCCAAGTGGGTGACGCGCATCGAGTTCACGGCCGAGGACCAGCCGGGCTTCTGGGAGGTCCGCGGCTACCACAACGAGGCCGACCCCTGGCTGGAGCAACGCTATGGTTGACATCTTCCGGCGGGCCGCCCTGCTCGCCTCGTCCTTCATCGCCCCCGCCGTGACGGAAGGCCACGCCCAGGGCGGCGAGGATGCCTGGACCTTCTCCTTCCAGTCGCTGGAGGGGGAGCCGATGCCGCTGGCGCAGTGGCGCGGGCGGGCGCTGCTGGTGGTGAACACCGCCTCCTTCTGCGGCTTCACCAAGCAGTACGAGGGGCTGCAGCGCCTGCACGAGCGCTACGAACCGCGCGGGCTGACCGTCATCGGCGTGCCCTCCGCCGACTTCAACCAGGAAAGCGCCGAGGCGTCGAAGGTGCGCGACTTCTGCGACACCATGTTCGGCATCACCTTCCCCATGGCCGCCATCAACCACGTGCGCGGCGAGGCGGCGCACCCGTTCTACCGCTGGCTGACGGCGCAATCCGCCCCGGTGCGCTGGAACTTCCAGAAATACCTGGTCAGCCGCGACGGGCGGCGCGTCACCTCCTTCTCCACCGCCACCGGGCCGGAATCGCCGCGGCTGACCCAGGCCATCGAGGCGGCGCTGGCCGCTTCGTGATCCTGGTCGGCATCGGCGCGAACCTGCCCGGCGCCGACGGCGCGGCGCCGCGCGCCACCTGCGCCGCCGCCCTGCGGGAACTGGCGGCGCTGCCCGGGCTACGGCTGCTGGCGGCCTCGCGCTGGTGGGAAAGCGCGCCGGTGCCGCCGATGCCCGGCGCGCCGTGGTTCGTGAACGGCGTGGCGCGGCTGGACGGCGCGGCCGAGCCCGCCGCCCTGCTGGCGGCGTTGCACGGCATCGAGGCGCGGCACCACCGCGCGCGCCCCTTCCCCAACGCCCCGCGCACGCTGGACCTCGACCTGCTGGACTGCCACGGCGCGCTGGCCGCCACGCCGGCGCTGACGCTGCCGCACCCGCGCCTGCACCTGCGCGGCTTCGTGCTGCACCCGCTGGCTGAGGTCGCGCCCGGCTGGCGCCACCCGCTGACCGGCGCCACGGTGGAGGCGATGCTGGCGGCCCTGCCGCCGCAGGAACTGCGCCCGCTGGCCTGAGGGGGTTGGGGGCGGCTGCCGCGCCGTCAGCGCCGCCGGACGCGCTCCACCGCCGCCACCAGCGCGGTGCGGATGCCCGGCTCCAGCGCCGAATGGCCGGCGTCGGGCACCACGGTCAGCCGCGCCCGCGGCCATGCGGCGGCGAGGTCGAAGGCGGTGTGGGCCGGGCAGACCATGTCGTAGCGGCCCTGGATGATCTCGGCCGGGATGTCGGCCAGCGCGCCCATGCCGGCCAGCAGCCCGCCCTCGCGCAGGAACAGCCCGTGGGCGAAGTAGTGCGCCTCGATGCGCGCCAGCCCCAGCGCGGCGCGGTCCTGCGCGAAGCTCGCCACCGTCTCGGGCGAGGGGAGCAGGGTGGAGCAGGAGCCTTCGTAATGGCTCCACGCGCGGGCAGCCGACAGGTGCACCAGGGGCTCCGGGTCGGTCAGCCGGCGCAGGTAGGCGTGGAGGATGTCGCCGCGCTCCTCCGGCGGCAGGTGCTCGGCGAAGGCGGCCCAGGCGTCGGGGAAGAAGCGGCGCAGGCCATGGAGGAACCAGTCCACCTCCTCCGCGCGGCCCAGGAACACCCCGCGCAGCACGCAGCCGGTGACGCGCGAGGGATGGGCCTGCGCGTAGGCCAGCGCCAGGGTCGAGCCCCAGGAGCCGCCGAACAGCAGCCACTTCTCCAGCCCCAGGAAGCGGCGCAGCGTCTCGATGTCCTCCACCAGGTGCGGCGTGGTGTTGGCGCGCAGCTCACCCAGGGGGCGGGAGCGGCCGGCGCCGCGCTGGTCGAAGATCACTAGGCGCCAGTGCTGGGGGTCGAAGAAGCGGCGGTGAACCGCGCCTGCCCCGGCGCCGGGCCCGCCATGCAGGAACAGCACCGGCTGGCCGCGCGGGTTGCCCACCTGCTCCCAGTACATCACGTGCCCGTCGCCCAGGGGCAGGAGGCCGGTCTCGAAGGGCGCGATGTCGGGGAACAGGTCGCCGCGGGGCATGCCCTTTTAGAGCCTGTGCGCGCGGTGGGTTCAATCCTGCCGCATCCGCCCCTAACTTGTCATGCGATGGCCTCTCAGCCCAACCCCGCCCGGATGCCCGCCGCCCCCGCCCCGGGCCAGGTGAATTGCGGGGTCTGCGGCGCCGAGAGCCGGCAGGCCAGCTTCCGCCCCGGCATGCCCGAGCAGGCGCCCGACCTGGACCTGCGGCCCGGCCCGCCGCTGCGCGGCTCCATGGGGCGCTGGCTGCAGCAATGCCCGCATTGCGGCTACGCCGCGCCGGAGATCGCCCAGGCCCACCCCGCCGCCGCCCAGGCGGTCGGCGGCGCGCATTTCCGCGGCCTGCTGAACGACGCCGCCACCCCGCCGCTGGCCCGCCGCTTCCTGGCCTGGGCCCTGGTGCTGGAGGAAACCGGCGCCCTGCACGCCGCCGCCGAGGCGACGCTGCACGCCGCCTGGGTGGCCGACGACCTCAACAAGCCGGAGCTGGCGCGGGCTTGGCGGCGCGACGCCGTGGCGCTGTGGCGCTCCGGCCCCGCGCTGGACGCCGAGCAGACGGTGCGCGTGGTGGACAGCCTGCGCCGCGCCGGCCTGCACGACGACGCCGCCGCCACCGCCGAGGCCCTGCTGGCGAAGGAGCCGCCGGAGGCGGTGGCGCAGGTGCTGACCCTGGAACTGCGGCTGGCGGCCGCGGGCGACGAGCGCCGCCATTCGGTGGCCAGCGCCCTGCCGCCGCCCTCGCGCCGGCCGCATGTCAGCCACCAGGGCAGCGTGCGCCGGGGCGAGGGGTTCATGGGCTGGCTGCGCCGGCTGTTCCGCCGCGGCTAGCCTACTCCGGCCCGGCCTCGGGCACGCCCAGCGTCCGCACCAGCCACGCCAGGCGGTGGCGCTGCGCCATGCGGGTGTGGGCGCGCGCCGCCTCCTCCGCGGCCGCGCCGTCGCGGCGCTGCAGCGCGGCGACGATGGCGCGGTGCTCCTCATGCGCCACCGTCGCGCGCTCGCCCAGCGTCAGCAGGGAGGGCAGCAGCGCCAGCTGCGCCGAGAGCTGCTCCAGGCTGCGCAAAAGGTAGCGGTTGTGGGTGGCGAGGTAGATCATGCCGTGGAAGCGCTGGTTCAGCGCGGCCAGGGCGCGGGTGTCGGCGAAGGAGTTGGGTTCGGCCTCCAGCAGCTCCGCCATCGCCGCCAGCTCGGTGTCGCTGGCGTGCTGCGCGGCCAGGCGCGCGGCGGCGCCCTCCATGATCTCGCGCATCACGTAGAGCTCGACCACCTGCCCGTGGTCGGGCCGCGCGACGGACAGGCCGCGCCGTGGCTCGTGCGTCAGCAGCCCCTCCGACTCCAGCCGCGCGATGGCCTGCCGGACCGGGGTGCGCGACACGCCGAAGCGGGTGGCGAGGTCGGTTTCCGTCACCCGCATGCCCGGTGGCAGCGAGCCGTCGCGCAGCGCGGCGCGAATGGCGGCATAGGCCGTCTCGCCGAGGTCGCGGGGTGGGGGCGTACCGTCCATGCGCCGCAGCATACCGTTGTTTTTCATGAAACGCCATCTGGACGTTGCGGGATACGGTCGCATACAATCCGGGGATGGTGGATTTCACGCGCGTCTGGGACGTCCTGGTGGTGGGCGGCGGCAATGCCGCCCTGTGCGCGGCCATCACCGCCCGGCGCCTGGGCGCCAGCGTGCTGGTGGCCGAGCACGCGCCGAAGCCCATGCGCGGCGGCAACAGCCGGCACACCCGCAACCTGCGCGCCTTGCACCCGGCGCCCACCAAGGTGCTGACCGATTCGTACCTGGAGGAGGAGTACTGGGACGACCTGCTGCGCGTGACCGGCGGCCGCACCGACGAGGGGCTGGCGCGCATGACCATCCGCGCCTCGCAGCACGCGCCGGGCTTCCTGGAGGAATGCGGCGTGGTGTTCCAGCCCAGCCTGTCCGGCACGCTGAGCCTGAGCCGCACCAACGCCTTCTTCCTGGGCGGCGGCAAGGCGCTGGTGAACGCGCTGTACCGCACCGCCGAGGCGCTGGGCATCGAGATCCTCTACGACACCGAGGTGCAGCACGTCCGGGTGGAGGAGGGCCACGCGACGGAGGCCATCCTGTCCTGGCGCGGCTTCCCCGAGCGCGTGCGCTTCAAGTCCATCGTGGCCAGCAGCGGCGGCTTCCAGGCCAACCGCGAATGGCTGCGCGAGTACTGGGGCGATGCCGCCGACAATTTCCAGATCCGCGGCACCCCCTACGCCCAGGGCCGCATCCTGAAGGACCTGCTCGGCCAGGGCGTGCAGCAGGTGGGCGACCCCACGCAGTTCCACGCCGTCGCCAACGACGCCCGCGCGCCGATGGAGGATGGCGGGCTGGCGATGCGGCTGGACTGCGTGCCCTTCTCCATCGTGGTGAACGAGCACGTCGAGCGCTTCTACGACGAGGGCGAGGATGTCTGGCCCAAGCGCTACGCCATCTGGGGCCGGCTGATCGCCCAGCAGCCCAACCAGCGCGCCTTCGCCATCACCGATTCCCAGGCGCTGCACGACTACCTGCCCAGCGTCTTCCCGCCGGTCTTCGCCGACACGGTCGGCGAGTTGGCGGTGAAGCTGGGGCTGGACGCCGCCAAGCTGGAGAAGGTGGTGGCCGACTACAACGCCGCCGTGCGCCCCGGCCGCTTCAACGGCAAGGCGCTGGATGATTGCGGCACCGAGGGGCTGTTCCCGCCCAAGTCCCACTGGGCGCGCCGCATCGAGAAGCCGCCCTTCCACGCCCACCCGCTGCGCCCGGGCATCACCTTCACCTTCCTGGGCGTGAAGGTGAACGAGCGCGCGCGGGTGATGATGGCCGACGGCAAGCCCAGCGCGAACCTGTTCGCGAGCGGCGAGATCATGGCCGGCAACATCCTCGGGCAGGGGTATCTCGCCGGCTTCGGCATGGCGATCGGCACGGTGTTCGGCCGCCTGGCCGGCGAGGAAGCCGCCCGCGCGGCGCGGAACTGAGGAGCAGCACGATGGACGGCAGCATCACCCCGCGCGTGGAATCCGAGGCCGCCACCGAGGCGCGCCGCCAGATGGAGATCTGCAACGCCTGCCGCTACTGCGAGGGCTATTGCGCCGTCTTCCCGGCGATGACGCTGCGGCGCGACTTCAGCACCGGCGACCTCACGCACCTCGCCAACCTCTGCCATTCCTGCAAGGGCTGCTACCACGCCTGCCAGTATGCGCCGCCGCACCCCTTCGGCGTGAACATCCCCGCCACCTTCGCCACGCTGCGCGCGGAATCCTACGCCGAGCACGCCTTCCCCCGCGCCCTGGGCCGCGCCTTCGAGCGCAACGGCACGGTGGTCGCCGCCGTCGCCGCGCTGGCGCTGACGCTGGTGCTGGTGCTGACGGTCGCGCTGCAGGACCCGGCGGTGCTGTGGTCGGCGCAGACCGGCACCGGCGCCTTCTTCCGCGTCATCCCCTACGGGCTGATGGTCGGGCTGGCCTCGCTCACCTTCGGCTGGGCGGTGCTGGCGGTGGGCGTCGCTTCCTGGCGCTACTGGCGCGCCACGGCGCCGGGCGGCGGCGTGACGCCCGCCGCGGTGGCGCAGATGGCGTCGGACGTGGTGACGCTGCGCAACCTGGGCGGCGGCGGCCATGGCTGCAACGACGTGGATGACGGCTTCGCCCAGCGCCGCCGCTGGCTGCACCAGGCCATGGCGGGCGGCTTCCTGCTGTGCTTCGCCGCCACCACGGTGGGCGCCTTCTACCACCACTTCCTGGGCTGGCGCTCGCCGCACGCCTTCCTGTCGCTGCCGGTGCAGCTGGGCACCTGGGGCGGCGTGCTGCTGTGCATCGGCACCGCCGGGCTGCTGCACGTGAAGGCCATCACCGACCCCGCCCCGGTGGCGCGCAAGCTGCTGGGCGGCGAGGTGGCGATGCTGTCGCTGCTGTTCCTGGTCTCCATCACCGGGCTGCTGCTGCTGGCGGCGCGCCACACCGGCGCCATGGGGCTGCTGCTGGCGATCCACCTGGGGCTGGTGCTCGCCTTCTTCCTGGTGATTCCCTATTCCAAGATGGTGCACGCGCCGTTCCGGGCGCTGGCCCTGCTGCGCAACGCCATGGAGACCAAGCGATGATCACCCGCCGCGCCCTGGGCGCCGCCACGCTTGCCCTGCCGGCCGTCGCCCAGGCCCAGGGCCGCGCCCTGACGCTGGTGGTGCCCTATGCCGCGGGCGGCGGCACCGACATCGCCGCGCGCGAGTTCGCTGGTGGCTTCGGCCAAGCGCTCGGCGGGCAAGCGGTGGTGGTGGAGAACCGGGCCGGCGGCGCCGGGCATGTCGGGGCGCTCGCCGTCTCCCGCGCGCGGCCGGATGGGCAGACGCTGCTCTTCGCGGTGTCCACCAACGTGGTCATCAACCCGCACCTGCAGCGCGGCGACCGCGTGGACCTCGCGAACAGCCTCGAGGCGGTGGCGCAGACCTCCTCCTACCAGTACGTGCTTGTGGTGCATCCCTCGCACCCCGCCAATACGCTGCGGGACTACATCGCCTGGGTGAAGGCGCAGCCGCGCGGCTCCGTCACCTTCTCCTCCTCCGGGGTGGGGGGCAACAACCATCTGGCCGGCGTGCTGTTCGCCGAGGCCGCGGGCATCGAGATGGAGCACGTGCCCTATCGCGGCACCGCGCCGGCGCTGATGGACGTGGTGGCGCGCAACATTACCCTCAACGTCTCGTCCCCGCCACCGGCCATCACCCTGGTGCGCGAAGGGCGGCTGAAGGCGCTGGCCGTCACCGGCCCCGCCCGCATGCCGGCTTTGCCCGAGGTGCCGGCGCTGAAAGAGGTGATTCCGGGCCTGGAGATCCAGGGCTGGCACGGCCTCTTCGCCCCCGGCGGCACCCCGGCGGCGACGCTGGACCGGCTGGAGGCCGCGGCGAAGCGCGTCATCGCCACGGAGCATTTCCGCGCCCGGCTGGCGAGCGACGGGCTGGAGCCGCCGCCCGACCAGCCGCGCGCCGCCTTCGCCGCCGCGGTGCGGGAGGAAAGCGCCTACTGGGCGCGCAAGGTGCCGGAGCTGGGGATCAGCCTGGACTGACCCCCCCGGGCCCTCAGCCCAGCTTGTGGTTGGCCATCGCCTCGATGGCCTGCACAAGGCCGGAATGGTCCCAGCCCTCGCCGCCCATCGCCGCGCAGGCGCTGAACAGCTGCTGGGCGGATGCGGTGTTGGGCAGCGCCACGCCCAGCTCCTTGGCGGATTGCAGCGCCAGGTTCAGGTCCTTCTGGTGCAGCTTGATGCGGAAGCCGGGCGCGAAGGTCCGGTTGATCATCCGCTCGGCGTGCACCTCCAGGATGCGGGAGTTGGCGAAGCCGCCCATCAGCGCCTGCCGCACCTTGGCGGGGTCCGCCCCAGCCTTGGAGGCGAAGACCAGCGCCTCGGCCACCGCCTCGATGTTGAGCGCGACGATGATCTGGTTCGCCACCTTGGTCGTCTGCCCGGCGCCGTTGGGGCCGACCAGGGTGATGTTCTTGCCCATCGCCTCGAACAGCGGCAGCGCCTTGGCGAAGGCTTCCTCCGGCCCGCCGACCATGATGGTGAGCGCCGCGTTGCGCGCGCCCACCTCGCCGCCGCTCACCGGCGCATCCAGGTAGTCGCAGCCCAGCGCGTTGACCCGCTGCGCGAACTCCTTGGTCGCGGTCGGGCTGATGGAGGACATGTCGATCACCAGCGTGCCCGGCTTAAGCGCCGCGGCCACGCCGCCCTCGCCGAACAGCACGCGCTCGACGTCGGGGGTGTCGGGCACCATCAGGATCACCACCTCCGCCGCGGCGGCCACGGCGGCGGCGTCGGGCAGGATGGTGAAGCCGGCCCGCGCCTCGGGCTTCAGCGAGGCGCGCTCGGGCGCCAGGATCTCGTGGCCCGCCTTGCGCAGGTTCTCGGCCATGGGCTGCCCCATGATGCCGAGGCCGATGAAACCGATCTTCATGCCGTCAGTGTCCCCGATGCTTCTGCCACCAGCCCAGCCCGGCCAGCGTCTCGCCCTTGGGCCGGTACTCGCAGCCGATCCAGCCGCGATAGCCCATGGCGTCGATGGCGTCGAACACGAAGTCCCAGCGCACCTCGCCGGTGCCGGGCTCGTTGCGGCCGGGCGTGTCGGCCACCTGCATGTGCGCGATGAGGGGCAGCAGGTCCCGCGCCCGGCGCGTCACGTCGCCCTCCGTGACCTGGCAGTGGTAGAGGTCGAACTGCAGCCCCACGCGGTCCGGGCCCAGCGCCTCGATCACCGCCTTCGCCTCGGCGGTGGTGTTGAGGAAGAAGCCCGGGATGTCGCGGTGGTTGATGGGCTCGATCACCGGCTTGACGCCGGCGGGCACGCAGCGCTCGGCCGCCCAGTCCAGGTTGGCGGCGTAGCAGCCCAGCAGCGTGTCGCGCGCCGCGCCAGCCGGGGCCAGCCCGGCCATCACGTGCAGCCGGGGGCAGCCCAGGGCGGCGGCGTAGTCCAGCGCGCGGCTGATGCCGTCGCGGAACTCCGCGCGGCGCTCCGGCAGGCAGGCCGTGCCGCGCTCGCCGGCGTTCCAATCGCCGGGCGGGGCGTTGAACAGCACGTTGGCCAGGCCGTTGTCGGCCAGGCGCCTGGCGATCTCGGCGGCCGGGTGCTCGTAGGGGAACAGGAACTCCACCGCCTCGAACCCCGCCGCGCGGGCGGCGGCGAAGCGGTCCAGGAACGGCACCTCGTTGAACATCATGCTGAGGTTGGCGGCGAATTTCGGCACGGGGCACCCCTTCCGGTGAAGCGGCGCGAAGGCTAGGCCGCCGCGCCGGGAGCGTCCATCGCGCCCCGCGGCGCGATGGCTCCGCAATCAGGCGTTGCCGGCCAGGTAGTCCATCGCCGCCCGCGCGCCCACCGGCTTGTGCGGCACGCCGGCCAGGCGCAGCCCCATTTCCACCCCGCTCAGCGTGCCCATCAGCGCCAGGTCGTTGAAGTCGCCCAGGTGGCCGATGCGGAAGACGCGGTCGTTCAGCTTGCCCAGCCCGTTGCCGAGCGACATGTTGAACTTCTCCAGGATGGCGGCGCGCAGCCCGTTGGCGCTGTGCCCCTCCGGCAGCCGCACGGCGGTGAGCGCGGAGGAGTAGTGCCGCGGCTCGTCGCACTGGATCTCCAGCCCCCAGGCGCGCACGGCGCGGCGCGTCGCCTCGGCGTGGCGGTCGTGGCGGCTGAACACCTCGTCCAGCCCTTCCTCCAGCAGCATGTCCAGCGCGGCGTCCAGGGCGTAGAGCATGTTGGTGGCCGGGGTGTAGGGGAAGTAGCCGGTGGCGTTGGCCGCGATCATCGGCTTCCAGTCCCAGAAGGAGCGCGGCAGCTTCGCCGTCTCGCTGGCCTTCAGCGCCTTGGCGGAGACGGCGTTGAAGCTCAGCCCCGGCGGCAGCATCAGCCCCTTCTGCGAGCCGGCCACCGTCACGTCCACGCCCCATTCGTCGTGGCGGTAGTCGATGGAGCCGAGCGAGGAGATGGTGTCCACCAGCAGCAGCGCCGGATGCTTCGCCGCGTCCATCGCCTTGCGCACCTCGTCGATGCGCGAGGTGCAGCCGGTGCTGGTCTCGTTGTGCACCACGCAGACGGCCTTGACCTCGTGGCCCTTGTCGGCGCGCAGGTAGGCCTCGATGGCGGCGGGGTCGGCGCCCTGGCGCCAGTCGCCCTGCAGGAACTCGGGGCGCAGGGACAGGCGCTCGGCCATCTCGCGCCACAGGGTGGCGAACCAGCCGGTCTCGCACATCAGCACGCGGTCGTTGGGGGACAGGGTGTTGACCAGCGCCGCCTCCCACGCCCCGGTGCCGGAGGCGGGATAGATCACCACATGGCCCTGCGTCTTGAAGACGTGCTTCACCTTGGCCAGCAGCTGCATCCCCAGCTTGCCGAAATCCGGTCCCCGGTGGTCCATGGTGGGGTTGTCCATGGCGCGCAGCACGCGGTCGGGCACGTTGGTGGGGCCGGGGATCTGCAGGAAGTGGCGGCCGGCAACGGGCTTGCTCTGGTAGTAGGCCATGGGGCGGGGCTCCTCGTCTCGGCGTCCTCATGCCCCGGCGCGGGCCGCGGCGCCAACGAGTTCCGCTTCTGCCGCCGATGAGGATTATCCATCTGACGGCGCGCCGGGGGCGGGGTAGAAGGCGGGCATGAACGCCATCGCCGCCCGCATCGGGGATTCCCGCCTCGCCGACCGCCTGCGGAAGGAGACGGAGGGCGAGGTGCTGTGGTCCGCCGCCGACCGCGGGCGCTACAGCACCGACGCCTCCATCTACCAGGTCGAGCCGCTGGGCGTGCTGGTGCCGCGCAGCGCGGCCGACGTCGAGGCCGCCATGGCCATCTGCCGCGAGGAAGGCGTGCCGGTGCTGCCGCGCGGCGGCGGCACCAGCCAGTGCGGGCAGACGGTGAACCGCGCCCTGGTGCTGGACTGCACCAAGCACCTGCGCCGCGTGCTGTCCGTGGAGGGCGACACCGCGCGGGTGGAGCCGGGCATCACCCTGGGCGCGCTGAACGAGGCGCTGAAGCCGCGCGGCATGTTCTTCCCGGTGGACCCCTCCACCTGGGCGCGCTGCACCATCGGCGGCATGGCCGGCAACAATTCCTGCGGCTCCAAGTCCATCCGTTACGGGCTGATGGCCGACAACGTGCGCGCGGTGGACGCCATCCTCGCCGATGGCTCGCGCCACCTCTTCGGCGAGAACGCGCCCAACACCGACCTCGTGGCCCGCCTGCACGCGCTGGGCGAGCGCGAGGCGGGGGAGATCGCCGAGCGCTTCCCGCCGGTGCTGCGCCGGGTGGGCGGCTACAACCTGGATGCGCTGACGCCCGACGCCCGGCAGAACGGCCGCGGCAACCTCGCGCGGCTGCTGGTGGGCAGCGAGGGCACGCTGGCCTTCTCCGCCGCGCTGGACCTGAAGCTGTGGCCGATCAAGCCGCGCAAGGCGGTGGGCATCTGCCAGTTCCCCACCTTCCGCCGCGCCATGGAGGCGGCGCAGTACCTCGTGCAGCTCGACCCCGAGGCGGTGGAGCTGGTGGACCGCACGATGATCGAGCTGGGGCGCTCCATCCCGCTCTACCGCGCCACCATCGAGTCCATGCTCATCGGCGAGCCGGACAGCCTGCTGATCGTGGAGTTCCACGGCCATGACGACGCCGCGCTGCTGCGCGGGCTGGATGCGCTGGACGACATGATGGCCACGCTGGGCCTCGGCGGGCAGGTGGTGCGGGTGACGGACGCCGCCCAGCAACTGGCGGTGGCCGAGGTGCGCGAGGCGGGCCTGAACATCATGATGAGCATGAAGGGCGACGCCAAGCCGGTCTCCTTCATCGAGGACTGCGCCGTCCCGCTGGAGGACCTGGCCGACTACACCGAGCGCCTGACCGCGGTGTTCGACCGCCACGGCGTCAAGGGCACCTGGTACGCCCATGCCTCCGTCGGCTGCCTGCACGTGCGCCCGGTGCTGAACATGAAGGATGGCGAGGACGTGCGCCGCATGCGCGCCATCGCCGAGGAATGCTTCGCCCTGGTGCGCGAATACAAGGGCAGCCATTCCGGCGAGCACGGCGACGGCATCGTGCGCAGCGAGTTCCACGAGCCGATGTTCGGCGCGCGCATCACCCGCGCCTTCGAGGCGGTGAAGGACAGCTTCGACCCCCAGGGCCTGCTGAACCCCGGCCGCGTGGTGCGCGCCCCGAAGATGGATGACCGCACCCTGTTCCGCTACGCCCCCGACTACGCGCCGGCGCCGGTCACGCCCGTGCTGGACTGGAGCGAGCACCCCGGCGGATTCCTGGGGGCGGCGGAGATGTGCAACAACAACGGCACCTGCCGGAAGTTCGACGCCAACGTCATGTGCCCGAGCTATCGCGTCACCCGCGACGAGCAGCACCTGACGCGCGGCCGCGCCAACACGCTGCGCCTGGCGCTGTCCGGCCAGTTGGGGCCGGATGCGCTGGCGAGCGACGAGGTGGCCGACGCCATGGCGCTCTGCGTCTCCTGCAAGGGCTGCAAGCGCGAATGCCCCACCGGCGTGGACATGGCGCGCATGAAGATCGAGGTGCTGGCGGCGCGGCGGCGCGCGCACGGGCTGCGCCTGAAGGACTGGGCGCTGGGCCGGCTGCCGCGCATCGCCCGCTGGGCCGCCCTCGCGCCCTTCATCCCCAACGCCGTCATGCAGGTGAAGCCGCTGCGCCGCTGGCTGGAGAAGCGCGCCGGACTGGCGGCGTCGCGCAAGCTGCCCGCCTTCACCTGGAACACCTTCGACGACGTTGAGGCGCGGGGCGGGCAGGGCGAGGCGGTGCTGCTGTTCGCCGACAGCTTCAACCGCCATTTCGAGCCGGAGAACTTGCGCGCCGCCGTGCGCGTGCTGGCCGCGGCGGGCTACGCCGTGCAACCGGCGCAGCACCCTGCTGAGTCGCGGCCCCTCTGCTGCGGGCGCACCCTGCTGGCCGCCGGCATGGTCGAGGAAGCCCGCGCCGAGGCTCGCCGCACGCTGGAGGCGCTGGATGACGGCACGGAGCGCCCGATCATCGGCCTGGAGCCCTCCTGCCTCTGCACCCTGCGCGACGAGTTCCCGGCGCTGCTGCCGGGCGAGGCGGCGCAGCGCGTCGCCAGGCGCGCCAGGCTGGCCGGCGAGGCGCTGGCCGGCCGCCTGCCGGCGCTGCGGCCGGCGGAGGCCAGCGCGCACATCCACGGCCACTGCCACCAGAAGGCCTTCGGCGCCTTTCCCGATGCGGTGAAGACGCTGCGCCAGGTGCCGGGCATGGCGGTGACGCCCATCGCCTCCTCCTGTTGCGGCATGGCCGGCGCCTTCGGCTACGAGGTCGCCAACCAGGAGGCGTCGAAGGCGATGGCGGAGCTTTCGCTGCTGCCGGCGGTGCGGCAGGCGGGCGGCGCGGTGGTGGCGGACGGCTTCTCCTGCCGCCACCAGATCCGCGACCTGTCGGGGCGGGAGGCCGTGCATTCCGTGGTGCTGCTGGACCGCGCGCTGTGAGGGAGGTGCTGGATTTCTGGTTCAGCGACGGCCCCGGCACCCCCCGCAAGGCGTGGTTCGTGCGCGACGACGCCTTCGACGACGCGATCCGCCAGCGTTTCGCCGCCCTGCTGGCGCCGGCGCGCGAGGGCGTGCTGGATGGCTGGGCCGACACCGCCGAGGGCGCGCTGGCGCTGCTGCTGGTGCTGGACCAGTTCCCGCGCAACCTGCACCGCGGCACGCCGCTCGCCTTCGCCTTCGACGCCAGGGCGCGGGAGGTGGCGCGCCGGGCGGTGCTCGGGCGCCGGCAGGACCAGGCGTTGACGCCCACGCAGCGCGTCTTCCTCTACCTGCCCTTCGAGCATTCGGAGGCGATGGCCGACCAGGACCTGTCGGTGGCGCTGTTCGAGGGCCTGCGCGACTCGCCGCCGCACCGCATGCCGGGCGGCGCCATCGACTATGCGTGGCAGCACCGCCGGGTGATCCGTCGCTTCGGCCGCTTCCCCCACCGCAACGCGGCGCTCGGCCGCCCATCCACTCCGGCGGAGCAGGCCTACCTGGCCCAGCCCGGCGCGGGATTCTGAGGAAACCGAACCATGAAGCTCGTCGGCAGGATGCTGTCCCCCTTCGTGCGCCGCGTCGCGGCCACGCTCAACCTCTACGGCATGGAGTGGGAAAGCTGGCCGCTCTCCACCGCCACCGACATGGCGGAGATCATGCGGGTGAACCCGGTCGGCCGCGTGCCGGTGCTGTTCCTGGACGGCGGCGAGGCGCTGGTGGACAGCGCCGCCATCATCGACCACCTGGACGAGGTGGCGGGCGATGCCGCGCTCACCCCGCGGTCCGGCGCGGAGCGGCGGCAGGTGATGCAGGCCGTCGCCATCGGGCTGGGCGCGGCGGACAAGACCGTTGCGGCCCTTTACGAAGGCCAGCGCCGCCCGGAGGCGCTGCGCTGGCCCGAGGGGCTGGAGAAGCTGCTGGGCCAGGCCGCGGGCGGCTTCCGCGCGCTGGACTCGATGCTCGACGGGCGGCAGCACCTCGCGCTCGGCCGCCTCACCCAGGCCGATGTCACGGCGGCCATCGCCTACGACTTCGCCTGCACGGTCATGCCGGAATGGGCGGCAGGGCTGGCCCCGCGGCTGGCGGAGCTGCGGGACCGGCTGAACGCCGATGCCCGCGTCGGCGGCACGCGCTTCACCGGTTGACGGCCGGCTGAAAAATATTCCTTGACAAAGCGGGTTGGGCCTTCGCAACCGGCCGGCCCCCCGCGACCTTGCCTTGACATCAGCCCCAGGCTTCTTGTGCGATGCAGCAAAAAGGTCTTGTCATCTGACCTTCCGCACCTATCCTGAGGACACGACACGGGAGCAACGCAGCACGGCCTTTTCCGGGGGACCACGGTTTCCTGGATGCACAGGAGGGTCGGATGCTTCGTCGGAATCTTCTTCTCTCAGCCCTGGCCGCCCCCGCGGTCCTGCGCGCCGGCCCCGCCCGCGCCGCCGAGCCGGTGGACGTGGAGCTGGTGCTGGCGGTGGACGTCTCGCGCTCGGTGGACGCCGAGGAGATGGAGATGCAGATGCGCGGCTACGCCGCCGCCTTCCGCGACCCGCGCCTGGCCGAGGCGCTGATGCGCGGCCCGATCGGCGCCGTGGCGGTCACGCTGTTCACCTGGAGCGACTGGAACATCCAGGAGCACCTGGTGCCCTGGACGCGGCTGGGCAGCGCGGCCGCCTGCGAAGGCTTCGCCCGCGCGGTGGACGCCGCGCCGCGCCGCACCCACCTCTACACCTCCATCTCCGGCGCCATCGACTTCGCCTGCCGCCTGTTCGGCCAGGGCTTCGAGGGCACGCGCCAGGTGGTGGACATCTCCGGCGACGGCATCAACAACTCGGGCCGCGACCTCGCGGCGGCGCGGGATGAGGCGATGGGCCAGGGCATCATCCTCAACGGGCTGGCGGTGCTCGACCGCACGCCGCCGCCCATCGGCCTCGGCCAGATGCAGCCGCTCGACGAGTACTACCAGGAACGCGTCATCGGCGGCCCCGGGGCCTTCCTGATGGTGGCCGAGGGCTTCGAGGCCTTCGAGCAGGCGGTGCGCCGCAAGGTGATCCGCGAGGTGGCGCTGGACGCGCCGGCGGGGCCCCTGGTCGAACGCGCCTTTGCCTGATGCCCCGGGCTGGGGCAGGCTGCGGGGCATGACCTTGCGCCTGCATTCCTGGCCCACCCCCAACGGCCACAAGCTCCACATCCTGCTGGAGGAGCTGGGCCTGCCCTACGAACTGGTGCCGGTGAACATCGGCGCCGGCGAGCAGTTCCGGCCCGAATTCCTCGCCATCACCCCCAACCACCGGATTCCCGCCCTGGAGGACTCCGAGGGCCCGGACGGCCAGCCCCTGGCCCTGTTCGAGAGCGGCGCCATCATGATCTACCTGTGCGAGAAGACCGGCTCGCCCCTGCTGCCGGCCACCGGGGCGGCGCGGCACCTGTGCCTGCAATGGCTGATGTTCCAGATGGGCGGCGTCGGCCCGATGTTCGGCCAGTACAACCACTTCGCCGCCTACGCGCCGGAGAAGATCCCCTACGCCATCACGCGCTACGCCAACGAGGTGCAGCGCCTGCACCGCGTGCTGGAGAAGCGGCTGGACCAGAGCGCGTTCCTGGCCGGGGCGGAGTACAGCATCGCCGACATCGCCACCTTCCCCTGGCTCCGCAACCCGGACCGGCGTGGCATTGACCTCGATCATTTCCCCGCGGTGAAGCGGTGGCATGATGCCATCGCCGCGCGGCCCGCCGTGCAGCGCGGCGTGCAGGTGCTGGCCGAGAACCAGCGCCGCGGCCCGATGACCGAGAAGGAACGCGAGAACATGTTCGGCGCCACCCAGTTCCAGGCCCGCTGACGCCATGGCGGAGATCGACCACATCGTGCTCGGCGCCCGCACCCTCTCGGAGGGCGCGGCCCATGTCGAGAAGCTGCTGGGGGTGAAGCTGCAGCCCGGCGGCGTGCACGAGGGCGCGGGCACCCACAACATGCTGCTGGGCCTGGGCCCCGACTGCTACCTGGAGGTCATCGCCCCCGACCCCGGCCAGCCCGAGCCCGCCCACCCCCGCCTGTTCGACCTGGACGAGCCAGCGGTGCGGATGATGCTGGAAACCGGTCCGGCACTGGTCGGCTGGGTGGCCCGCACCTCGGCGATGGACGCGCTGATGGCCCGGCTGGGGCCGCGTGGCGGCGAGCTGCGCGAGATGCGCCGCGGCGACCTGCACTGGCGCATGGCCATCCCGCCGCAGCGGCAGGACATGGACAACCTGGTTCCCGCCCTCATCGAGTGGAAGGGCGAGCGCGCCGGCCGGCGGCTGAAGGACAGCCACGCCCGGCTGCTGGCGCTGGAGGCCGAGCACCCGGAGGCCGACCAAGTGCTGTCCTCCCTGGCGGACCGGGGGCTGGACGGCATGGTGAAGGTCCGGCGCGGGCCGCACCCCCGGCTGGTGGCCCGGTTGAAGGGCGCGGACGGGACCCAGCACGTGCTGTCCAGTTCATGAACTGAGCCCCGCAGGCGGCAGGATCTCCCCTTTCCCCCTTCCTCATGTTAGGAAGTTGCCCATGGCGCCGTGCATGCAACTTCCTGATGTGGGAATCTTGGCAGGGCGGCGCGCATGACGGCCCGCATCCTGGCGGTGGACGACATCGCGGCCAACCTGCGCCTGCTGGAGGCCAAGCTCGTCTCGGAGTTCTACGAGGTGCTGCTGGCCTCCTCCGGGCCGGAAGCCTTGCAGGCCGCCGCCGCGCAGCTTCCCGACGTCATCCTGCTCGACGTCATGATGCCTGGCATGGACGGCTACGAGGTGTGCCGGGTGCTGAAGGCGAACCCGCGCACCCAGCACATCCCCGTGGTGATGGTCACCGCCCTGACCGACCCGACGGAGCGGGTGCGCGGGCTGGAGGCTGGGGCGGATGACTTCCTGTCGAAGCCGGTGGACAACGCCACCTTGTTCGCGCGGCTGCGCGCGCTGCTGCGGGTGAAGCAGGTGCAGGACGCCTGGCGCCTGCGCGCCGAAACCGTGCGCGACCTGGGGGTGGATGGGCTGGACGGCGGCGCGGTGTCCATCGCCGGCGCCCGCGCCCTGCTCCTGGACGAGGAGGGGGACGAGGCCGCCGCCGTCACCGACGCCCTGGCGCAGGATGGCATCGCCGTGACGCGCGCCCATTCCCCCGAGGAATGCTGGAACGAGGCGATGACCGGCCGCTACGACCTGGCCCTGCTGTCCATGCCCGAGGAGGGGGCGGAGATGCTGCGCCTGGCCTCGCGCTTCCGGGCGCATGGCGAGACGCGCGACCTGCCGCTGCTGCTGCTGGCCGACCTGTCGCAGAAGGCGCAGGTGCTGCGCGGCTTCGACCTGGGCGCCAATGACCACGCCTTCCGCCCGCTGGACCCCAACGAGCTGCGCGCCCGCGCCCGCAACCAGGTCCGCCGCAAGCGCTACCAGGAGCGGCTGCGGGCCGAGCTGGACCGCTCGCTGGAGATGGCGGTCACCGACCAGCTCACCGGGCTGCGCAACCGGCGCTACGTGCGGCGGCACCTCGATTCGCTGCTGCGGAGCGAGGAGGTGGGCGTGCTGCTGGTGGACATCGACCGCTTCAAGTCCATCAACGACACCCACGGCCACGCGGTGGGCGATGTGGCGCTGCGCGAGGTCGCGGCCCGGCTGAAAGGGCAGATCCGCGCCGCCGACGTGGTGGCGCGCTACGGCGGGGAGGAATTCCTGCTGGTGCTGACCGGCGCGCGCGGCCCCTTCGCCATGGCCGTGGCCGAGCGGCTGCGCGAGGTGGTGGCGGACCAGCCGGTGGCGTCCGGGCGGCTGTCGCTGCCGGTGACCATTTCGGTGGGGGTGGCGACGGGCGGGCCGAACGTGCCGGCCGACGCGCTGATCGAGGCGGCGGACCGCGCCCTGTACCGCGCCAAGGCCGAGGGGCGGAACTGCGTCCGCCTCGGCAGCCTGGAGCGGACCACCGCGGACTGAGCGGCCCGCCTGGGCGGGCCGCGCCGGCCTTACTTGATCTTGCCTTCGCGGAAGACGACGTGCTTGCGGGCCACGGGGTCGTACTTCTTCAGCTCCAGCTTGCCGGTGGCGGTGCGGGCGTTCTTCTTCGTGACGTAGAAGTAGCCGGTGTCCGCCGTGCTGTTCAGCTTGATCAGGATGGTGTTGGCCTTGGCCATGGTCTGGGGTCTTCGCGCGCTGTGGAAACTCGGAACGCGCTATCTGCCGCCGCCGCCCCGCCGGGTCAACCCTTTCGCCGTCGCCGCTGCCCCTCCAGCCGCGCGGGGGCGCCGCCCAGCAGCAGGTCGAACACCATGCTTCCTGTGGTGGGATTGGCCTCGCGCAGCCGGGCTTCCACCGGGTCGCCCAGGCTCAGCACCTGGCGGGTGCGGCGGCCCATGACGCGGCGGTTGCCCTCCTCGACGATCCAGTGGTCGTCCGGCAGCGCCTTCATCGGCACGAAGCCGCTGGCGCCCGTCTCCTCCAGCGTCACGAACAGGCCGAAGGGGTGGATGCCGCTGATGCGAGCGGCGAAGGTGGCGCCCACCTTGTCGGCCAGGAAGGCAGTCAGGTAGCGGTCCACCGCGTCGCGCTCGGCCTGGGCGGCGCGGCGCTCGGTGGCGGTGATGTGCTCGCCCGATTCGACGAAGCGCGCGGCCTCGGCCTCGGTCAGCCCGTCGGTGCCCAGCTTCAGGCCGCGCACCAGGGCGCGGTGCACCAGCAGGTCGGCATAGCGGCGGATCGGGCTGGTGAAATGGGCATAGCGCGGCAGGGCCAGGCCGAAATGGCCGATGTTGTCGGGCTCGTAGGCCGCCTGGGACTGCGAGCGCAGCACCGTCTCGTTCACCATGCGCGCCTCGGGGCGGTCCTTCACGCGCTCCAGCAGGCGGGCGAAGTCGGCGGGGCGCAGCTGGCCGGCAGGGTTGAGCGACAGGCCCAGCGTGCCGAGGAACTCGCGCAGGGTGTTCAGCTTCTCGTCCGAAGGCGGCGCGTGGATGCGGTACATGCAGGGCTGGCCCAGCCGCTCCAGCTCCTCCGCCGCGCACACGTTCGCGGCGACCATGAACTCCTCGATCAGCCGGTGGCTGTCCAGCCGCGGCCGCGGCGTCACGGAAAGCACCTTGCCCTCGGGCGAGAGGTTCACCTTGCGCTCGGGCAGGTCGAGCTCGAGCGTGCCGCGCCGCTCCCGCGCCGCCAAAAGGGCGCGGAAGGCGCCGTAGAGGCGGTCCATGTGGCCGGGCGCCAGCCCCTCCGGCTCGGTGCCGGCCTCGTGGTGGGCCTGGGCGGATTCGTAGGTCAGCCGCGCGTGGGAGCGCATCAGCCCGCGGCCGAAGCGGTGGGCGTGCTTGGTGCCGGCGGCGTCGAAGCGCATCTCGACGAAGAGGCAGCCGCGTTCCTCGCCGGGCTTCAGCGAGCACCAGCCGTTGCTCAGCGCCTCGGGCAGCATGGGCACGACGCGGTCGGGGAAGTAGACGCTGTTGCCGCGTGCCCAGGCCTCGCGGTCCAGCGCCGAGCCCGGCTTCACGTAATGCGCGACGTCGGCGATGGCGACGGTGACGCGCCAGCCATCGCCGTCGGGCTCGGCATGCACGGCGTCGTCGAAGTCGCGCGCGTCCTCGCCGTCGATCGTCACCAGCGGCAGGTCGCGCAGGTCGGTGCGCTTGCCCAGGGCCACCCGGCGGGCGCGCTTGCTTTCCGCCACCGCCTCCTCGGGAAAGACATCAGGGATGCCGTGCTGGTGGATGCAGATCAGCGAGACGGAGCGAGCCTCGCCCGACATGCCCAGCCGCTCCACCACGCGGGCCGGGCGCAGGCCATAGCCCTGGGAGGGCAGGGCCTCGGCCAGCACGATCTCGCCATGGGCGGCGCCGGCATGCTCGCCCTCGGGCACCTGCCATTCGGCCTTGTGGCGGCGGTCGGTGGGGGTGATGCGGCCCTTGTTGTAGATGCCCAGCACGCGGCGCGCCTCGCCGGGCGTGCCCAGGCGCTTCAGGGTGCGGCCCTCGTATTTCTCGCCCGAGACGTGGCGCAGCCGGGCCAGCACGCGCTCGCCGGGCGCCAGGGCAGCGATGCCGCGGCGCTCGGGGTGCATGTAGATGACGGGCCGGCCCTCGCCGCCCCAGTTCACCGGGCGGGCGATGGGGTCGCCATCCGGGTCGGTGCCGGTCACCTCCACCACGGCGGTGTCGGGCAGGCGCTCGGGGGCGTGGCCGGCGCCGGGTGGCCGCGGGCGCCCTGGCGCCGGAGAGCTGGATCCGCCGCCCAGAAAGGTCTTCTTGCCCACCGGGGCGGCGGCGCCCTCGGCCTTCATCTCGCTCAGGCGCTGGCGCAGGGCGGGGCGCAGCTCGGTCGGGATGCCGAAGTGGCGGGCGATCTCGGTCTTGCCGACGCGGCCATCTGCGGTGGCCAGGAAGGCACGGATGTCCGCCGCCGAGGGCAGGGCATCGCGCGGCGCGGCGGACTTCACCCGCGCACGGGGCGGCCCCTTCGCCCTGGCCTTGTGGCCCTTGGCCGGAGGGCCGCGGCGCGCCACCTCAGCCGGCCTTCTTCTTGGCGGCGGGCTTCTTCGCCGCGGCCTTCTTGGCGGGCGCCGCCTTGGCCGCCGGAGCCTTCTTCGCCGCCGGCTTCCTGGCGGGTGCGGCCTTCTTCGGCGGCGATGCAGCCTCGGCCTTCGGCGCGGCCGCGCGGGCGGGCGCCTTGCGGCCCTTGGCGCCCTTCATCGGCGCCAGCTCCTTGCCCTTCTCGGCCAGCAGCTTCACCGCCTCATCCAGCGTCACCGCCTCCATCTCGGTGCCGCGGGGCAGGTTGGCCACGCGCTTGCCGTGCATCAGGAAGGGGCCGAAGCGGCCGCGCCGCACCTCCACCGGGCCACCGCCGGCCGGGTGCTCGCCCAGCGTCACGCCGCGCGGCTTGGCGTCGGCCAGCAGCGCCACCGCGCGGTTGAGGCCCACCGTCAGCGGGTCGTCGTCGCGGTCCAGCGTCTTGGAAAGATTGCCCATCTTCAGGTACGGCCCGAACCTGCCCAGGTTGGAGGAAATCTCTTCCCCCGTCTCGGGATGCAGGCCGACGATGCGCGGCATGGACAAAAGCGCCAGCGCGCGGTCGAGGTCGAAGCCGTCCGGGTCGGCACCGCGGGGCAGGGAGGCGCGCTTGGGCTTGGTGGGCTTGCCCTTGGCATCGGTCCCGCCCTCGCCGAGCTGGACGTAGATGCCGTAGGGCCCGCGGCGCATCGTCACCTGCTGGCCGGTGGCCGGGTCGGTGCCCAGGCTGCGGTCGGCGAAGGCATTGGCGTCGCCCTCGGCGCCCGGCACCGCCAGCGGGCGGGTGTAGCGGCAATCGGGGTAGCGCGAGCAGCCGATGAAGGCGCCGGTGCGCCCCAGCCGCAGCCCGATGCGGCCCTGGTGGCAATTCGGGCATTCGCGCGGGTCGCTGCCGTCATCGGCTTTCGGGAAGAAGTGCGGCCCCAGCTCCTCGTCCAGCCGGTCGATGACGTCGCTGATCTTGAGGTCGCCGGTGCCGTCCAGCGCGCGGGAGAAATCGGTCCAGAACTGCCGCATCACCTCGCGCCAATCCAGCCGGCCGCCGGAGATGTCATCCAGCTGCTCCTCCAGCGCCGCGGTGAAGCCGGTGTCCACGTAGCGCTCAAAATACGCGACCAGGAAGGCGGTGACGAGCCGCCCGCGGTCCTGCGGCACGAAGCGGCGGCGGTCCAGCGTCACGTATTCGCGGTCCTGCAGCACCTGCAGGATGGAGGCGTAGGTGGAGGGGCGGCCGATGCCCAGCTCCTCCATGCGCTTGACCAAGGACGCCTCGGAGTAGCGCGGCGGCGGCTGGGTGAAGTGCTGCTCGGCCGACACCTCGCCGCGCTTCAGCGGGTCCTTCTCGCGCATCGGCGGCAGGATGCGGGCGTCGTCGTCGTCGCTGTCGGCGGCGTCGTCCACGTCCTCGCGGTACAGCTTCAGGAAGCCGTCGAAGGCGACCACGCTGCCGGTGGCGCGCAGCTTGGTGCGGCCCGCGCGGTCGCTGATCTCCACGCTGGTCTGGTCCAGCTCGGCGCTCTGCATCTGCGAGGCGACGGCGCGCTTCCACACCAGCTCGTAGAGCTTGCGCTGCCGCTCATCGAGGTAGCGCGCCACCTTCTCCGGCGTGCGCGAGACGTCGGTGGGGCGGATCGCCTCGTGCGCCTCCTGGGCGTTCTTGGCGCGGCTCTGGTATTCGCGCGGGGCGGCGGGGATGTAGTCCTCGCCGAAGGCGCCCTTGATGTGGCTGCGCAGCTCGGCGATCGCCTCGCGCGCCATCTGCACGCCGTCGGTGCGCATGTAGGTGATGAGGCCGACCGTCTCGCCGCCGATCTCCACGCCCTCGTACAGGCTCTGCGCCGTGCGCATCGTCACCTGCGCGCCGAAGCCCAGCTTGCGGCTGGCCTCCTGCTGCAAGGTGCTGGTCTGGAAGGGCGGCGGCGGGTTGCGCTTGACGCGCCGCTTCTCGACGGAGGCGACGTGGAGCTCGCCGGCCTCCACCGCCGCCTTGGCCGCCATGGCCTTGGCCTCGGTGTTGAGGTCGAACTGGTCGAGCTTCCTGCCCTCGTGATGGGTCAGCCGGGCGGTGAAGGGCGCGCCGGCCGGCGTGGCCATGCGCGCGGCCACCGTCCAGTATTCGCGCGGCACGAAGGCCTCGATCTCCGCCTCGCGCTCGCAGATCAGCCGCAGCGCGACGGATTGCACGCGCCCGGCCGAGCGCGACCCCGGCAGCTTGCGCCACAGCACCGGCGAGAGGCGGAAGCCCACCAGGTAGTCCAGCGCGCGGCGCGCCAGGTAGGCCTCGATCAGCGGGGTGTCCAGCTCGCGCGGATGGGCGATGGCGTGTTGCACCGCGCGCTTGGTGATCTCGTTGAAAGTGATGCGCGACACGTCCTTGCCGCGCAGCGCGCCGGACTTCGCCAGCATGTCCTGCACGTGCCAGGAGATGGCCTCGCCCTCGCGGTCCGGGTCGGTCGCCAGGTAGAGCTTCTTCGCCCCCTTCAGCGCGGCGGCGATGGCCTTCACCTGCTTCTGGCCGCGGTCGTCGGCCTCCCAGTCCATGGCGAAGTCTTCCTCGGGGCGCACGCTGCCATCCTTGGGCGGCAGGTCGCGGACATGGCCGAAGGAGGCCAGCACCCGGTAGTCGGAGCCGAGGTACTTCTCGATGGTCTTGGCCTTGGCCGGGCTCTCGACGACGACGACGTTGGACAAGGCGGGGGTCCTTCAGGGCAACCGCGCCACCCGGTTGCCGGGCAGCGATTCGACCCGCCCCGCCAGCTCCAGCTCGGTCAGCAGGGCGGCGAGTTCGGGGCGCGATAGCTGGCAGCGCCGTCCCAACTCGTCAACCATCATCGGCACGGGGCCAAGCATTTCAAGCACTTGCGCGGCCCCGTCGCCCGGCGGAGCAGGGTCCTCGGCCGCCGCGCGCGGGATGTCGGGGAAGGGCGCCAGTGGCAGGGCGGGCCGGGGCAGGGGGGCTTCCGGCAGGTGCAGCAGCACGTCCTCCGCCGTCTCGGTTAGGGTGGCGCCCTGGCGGATCAGCTCGTTGGCGCCGCGCGAGCGCGGGTCCAGCGGGTGGCCCGGCACGGCGAACAGGGTGCGCCCGTTCTCCACCGCCAGCCGCGCGGTGATCAGGGTGCCCGAGGCCAGCGCCGCCTCCACCACCACCACGCCGAGCGACAGCCCGGCGACGACGCGGTTGCGGCGCGGGAAATGGCGGGCCAGCGGGGCGGTGCCCAGCGGCGCCTCGCTCAGCACCAGCCCGCCTTCCTCGGCGATGCGGCGTTGCAGGCGCTCGTTCTCCCGCGGGTAGGGGCGGTCCAGCCCGCCGGCGATGCAGGCGATGGTGGTGCCGGTGCGCAGCGCGCCGACATGCGCCGCGCCGTCGATGCCGCGCGCCAGGCCGGAGATGACGGCGATGTCCTTCAGCGCCAGCGCCTCGGCCATCTCCTCCGCCAGCCGGCAGCCGGCGGCGGAGGCGTTGCGCGCCCCCACCAGCGCCACCCCGCGCCGCCCCAGCGCCGCGAGGTCGCCCTCGGCGGCCAGCACCAGCGGCGCGTCCTCCAGCAGGGCCAGCAACGGCGGGTAGCCGGGGTCGCCCAGGAACAGCAGCCGGGCGCCGCGCTTCTCCAGCAGGGCCATCTCGCGCTCGGCCTCGCGGGCCGGGGCGGCGCGCGGCCCCAGCGCCGCCAGGGCCGCCGCGGCGCTGCCGTGGCGGGCCAGCAGGCGGCGGTGCAGGGCGGGGCCGACGCCTTCGGTACGCGCCAGCCGCAGCCGGTCCTGCGTCACTCCTTGCGCCCGATGCGCGGCTCCGTCCCGGCCATCAGGCGCTTGATGTTGGCCTCGTGCCGGCCAATGACGTAGGCGCCGGCCACGGTGACGGCGGTGGCCGAGACGGGGTCCAGCAGGAACCAGGACGAAGCGGCCCCCGCCGCCATCGCCGCCATCGCGCCGACGGAGGAGATGCGCGAGACGGCCGCCGCCGCCAGCCAGGCCAGGGCCGCGACGGCGAAGACCGGCCAGCCCAGCCCCAGCATCACCCCCAGCGCGGTGGCCACGCCCTTGCCGCCCTGGCCCTGCAGCCAGGGTGGGTGGCAATGGCCCAGCACCGCCGCGAGCGCGGCGAAGGGCGCCCAGTTCCAGCCCAGCAGCGCGCCCACCAGCCACACCGCCAGCGTGCCCTTCAGCGCGTCCAGCAGCAGCGTGGCGGCCGCCAGCCCCTTGCGCCCGGTGCGCAGCACGTTGGTGGCGCCGATGTTGCCCGAGCCCACATTGCGGATGTCGCCCAGCCCGGCCCAGCGCGTCAGCAGCAGGCCGAAGGGAATGGAGCCGAGGAAGCCGGCGCCCAGCGTGGCGAAGCCGCCAGCGAGGATGTCGTTCATCCGAACACGCGCCTTCCGTTCTTCCAGGTGCCGATCACCTTGCCCTCCAGCGCCCTTCCGTCCCACGGGGTGTTCTGCGCCTTGCCGGGCATCTGGCCGGCCTTGACCTGCCAGGCGCGGCCGGGCTGGAACAGGCACAGGTCGGCCGGCGCGCCCACGCGCAGCGCCCCGGCCTCGATGCCCAGCAGGGCGGCGGGGCGGCAGGTCAGCAGGGCCAGCGCCTGGACCAGCGTCAGGTCGCCGCCATGCACGCGGGCCAGCGTCACCGCCAGCAGCGTCGCCAGCCCGGTGCCGCCGGCCGCCGCCTGGGCGAAGGGCAGGCGCTTGTCGTCGGCATCCTGCGGCGCGTGGTCGGAGGCGATGGCATCCACCGTGCCGTCGGCCAGCGCCGCCACCACCGCCTGCCGGTCCGCGTCCGAGCGCAGCGGGGGCGAGAGCTTGGCGTAGGTGCGGAAGCCGCCGATGGCGGTCTCGTTCAGGTCGAAATAGGGCGGCGCGGTGTCGCAGGTCACGCGCAGCCCCTCGGCCTTGGCGGCGCGGACCAGGTCCAGCGCGGCGCCGGTGCTGACCTGGGCGAAGTGGACGTGCCCGCCGGTCAGCCGCGCCAGCGCGATGTCGCGCGCCACCTGGATGGCCTCGGCAGCCGCCGGGCTGGCGGGCAGGCCCAGGCGGGTGGCCAGCTCGCCCTCCGTCGCGGCGCCGGCGGCCAGGCTCGGTTCCTCCGGGTGCTGCACCACCATCATGCCGAAGGCGCGCGCGTAGCTCAGCGCCAGGCGCATGCTGCGCGCCGAGGCGATGGCGCGGTTGCCGTCGGAGAAGGCGACCGCCCCGGCCTCGCGCAGCAGGCCGAACTCCGCCATCTCCTTGCCGGCGCAGCCCTTGGTGGCGGCGGCCACCGGCAGCAGGGTGACGGAGCGCGTGGCCTCGCCTCGCCGCGCCAGCCACTCCACCAGGGCCGGGTCATCCAGCGCCGGGTCGGTGTCGGGCGGCACGGCCATGGTGGTCACGCCGCCGGCGGAAGCGGCCTGGGCGGCGGAGGCGATGGTCTCGCGGTGCTCGGCGCCGGGCTCGCCGACCCGCGCGCGCAGGTCCACCAGCCCGGGGCACAGCACGGCGCCGCCGGCGTCCAGCACCTCCGCCCCCTCGGCCGGGGCGCCGGACAGCGCGGCGATGCGGCCGTCCTGCACCAGCAGGGCGCCGGGCGCGTCCAGGCCGCTGGCGGGGTCCAGCAGGCGGGCATTGGTGATGAGCAGCGCGCTCATGGCAGGGGCTTCTCCATCCACACGCGCGTGCCGACCTCCTCGTGCTCCTCCCGGCGCGTCTCCGCGAAGCCCAGCCCTTCGTAGAGGGCGAGGTTCGAGGCCATGCGGGCATTGGTGTACAGGCGCAGCACCCGGTGCCCGCGCGCCCGCGCCTCCTGCTCGGCGAAGGCGATGAGCTGGCGGCCCAGCCCGCGCCCCTGCGCGCCGGGGCGCACCGCCACGTTGTCCAGCAGCAGCGCGTCCGGCTTCTCCTCCAGCACGCACAGCGCGTCCTCGCCCAGCAGCCATGCCTGGCCGGCGGCGACGCGGGCGGCGAAGTCGTCGCGCATCGGGGCGGGCTCGCGGCCCATCACCGCCACCCAGCGCGCGTAGGCGGCGCGGGTGATGTCGCGCAGCAGGGTCTCGTCGCCGGCACGGGCGCGGCGGACGCCCTCGGCGGGGTTCACGCGTTCCTCCGCAGCCGGCGCGCCAGCACGTCCAGCACCGCCATGCGCACAGCCACCCCCATCTCCACCTGCTCGCCGATCACGCTGCGCGCCGGGTCGTCGGCCACGGCGCTGTCGATCTCCACGCCGCGGTTCATCGGGCCGGGGTGCATCACGATGGCGTCGGGCTTCGCCACCGCCAGCTTCGCGGCATCCAGGCCGAAGAAGCGGAAGTACTCGCGGCTCGACGGCACCAGGCCGCCGGTCATGCGCTCCTTCTGCAGGCGAAGCATCATCACCACGTCGGCGTCGGCCAAACCGGCGCGCATGTCGTGGAACACCTCCACGCCCAGCCGGGCGCATTCCGCCGGCATCAGGGTGGGCGGGCCGACCACGCGCAGCCGCGCCCCCATGGCCGAGAGCAGGTGGATGTTGGAGCGCGCGACGCGCGAATGCAGCACGTCGCCGCAGATGGCCACGACCAACCCACGCAGGTCGCCCTTGCGGCGGCGGATGGTCAGCGCGTCCAGCAGCGCCTGGGTCGGGTGCTCATGCGTGCCGTCGCCGGCGTTGATGACGGCGGCGTCCACCTTCTGCGCCAGCAGGGAGGGGGCGCCGGACTGCCCGTGGCGCACCACCAGCAGGTCGGTCTTCATGGCGTTGAGCGTCGCCGCGGTGTCCAGCAGCGTCTCGCCCTTGTTCACGGAGGAGGTGGAGACGGACATGTTGACGATGTCCGCCCCCAGCCGCTTGCCGGCCAGTTCGAAGGAGGTGCGGGTGCGGGTGCTGTCCTCGAAGAACAGGTTGATGAGGGTGCGGCCCTTCAGCAGGTCGCGCTGCGTCTTGCCCTGGCGGTTGAGCAGCGCGTAGCTCTCCGCGAGGTCCAGCAGGCCGGAGATGTGGGGCGGTTCCAGCCCCTCGATGCCCAGCAGGTGCCCGGCCGGCAGGAGGGGGAAGGAGAAGCCGCTCATGGCCCGGGGTTGTAGCCGCGGGCGGCGGTGGCATCCAAGGCCCCTTGCAGCATCCATGCCGCGGCCGCCGAATCCACTGCCTGGGCGCGCTTCTTCCGCGTCAGGTCCGCCTCCTGGATCATCGCGCGGTTGACGGCCGCCGAGGACAGGCGCTCGTCCCACAGCGCCGCCGGCAGGCCCAGCGCGGCGGAAAGGTCCCTGGCCCAGTCGGTCGCGGCCTGGGCGGCCGGGCCGCGGGTGCCGTCCATGGAGAGCGGCAGGCCCACCACAAGCCCGCCCACGCCATTGGCGGCGATGAAGGGGAGGAGGGCGGCGGCCATCCTGCCCAGCTTGTCGCGCTTCAGCGCCGGGGCGGGGGTGGCCAGCATCAGCCCCACATCGGTCAGCGCCAGGCCCACGGTGCGGCTGCCCAGGTCCAGCCCCAGCAGGCGCGCGCCGGGCGCGAGGCTTGCGCGGAGGTCCGCCATGGATAGAAGGGGCATGACCGGGCTGATGCCCCCCCTTGGACGGAATTGCAAACCCATGTCGCTGGACGCCGAGACGGTGCGGCGCGTGGCCCGGCTGGCCCGGCTGCGCGTGGTTGACGCCGACATCCCCCGCCTGACCGACGAGATGAACGGCATCCTCGGCTGGGTGGAGCAACTGCAGGCGGTGGACACCGAGGGGGTGGAGCCGCTGGCCGGCGGCAACCCAGGCGGCGCCAGCCTGCCCTGGCGCGAGGATCGCGTGACCGATGGCGGCATGGCGGATGCGGTGCTGGCCAACGCGCCCGACCGCCAGGGCGACTGGTACGGCGTGCCGAAGGTGGTGGAATGAGCCTGACCGACCTGACCATCGCCGGGGCGCAGCGCGCCCTGCGCGCCGGCGAGACGACGCCCCTGGCCCTGGCCGAGGCGCACCTCGCGGCGATCGAGCGCGTGAACCCGCGGCTGAACGCCTTTGTCACGCTGCATGGCGAGCGCACGCTGGAGGCCGCCCGCGCCGCCGACCCGCGCCTGCCGCTGGGCGGCATCCCGCTGGGGCTGAAGGACATCTTCTGCACCGAGGGCGTGCGGACCACCGCGGGGTCGCGCATCCTCGGCAACTTCGTGCCTCCCTACGAGAGCACGGTGACGGCGAAGCTGCGGGCGGCCGGCGCGGTGAGCCTGGGCAAGCTGAACCTGGACGAGTTCGCCATGGGCTCGACCAACGCCAATTCCATGCACGGGCCCTGCGTGAACCCGTGGTCGCCCGCGGGGCGGGACCTGGTGCCGGGCGGCTCGTCCGGCGGTTCGGCGGCGGCGGTGGCGGCGCGGCTGGCGCTGGGCGCCACGGCGACGGATACCGGCGGCTCCATCCGCCAGCCGGCGGCCTTCTGCGGCGTGGCCGGCATCAAGCCGACCTACGGGCGCTGCTCGCGCTGGGGCATCGTCGCCTACGCGTCCTCGCTGGACCAGGCCGGGCCGATGGCGCGCACCGTCGAGGACTGCGCGCTGCTGCTGCACGAGATGGCGGGCCATGACCCGAAGGATTCCACCAGCGCCGACGTGGCGGTGCCGGACTTCGCCGCCGCCTGCGCGCGCTCGGTGAAGGGGCTGCGGATCGGCGTGCCGGGGGAATACCGGCCCGAGGGCCTTTCGCCCGAGATCGCGGCGGTGTGGGACCAGGGGCTGGACTGGCTGCGCGAGGCGGGGGCGGAGATCGTGCCGGTGTCGCTGCCGCACACGAAGCACGCGCTGGCCACCTACTACATCGTCGCGCCGGCCGAGGCGTCCTCCAACCTCGCGCGCTACGATGGCGTGCGCTTCGGGCTGCGGAAGCTGCACCAGGGCGGCAACCTCAACGACCTGTATGAGGAAAGCCGCGCGGCCGGCTTCGGCCAGGAGGTGCAGCGGCGCATCCTGATCGGCACCTACGTGCTCAGTGCCGGCTACTACGACGCCTATTACCTCAAGGCGCAGAAGCTGCGGGCGCTGATCCGCCGCGACTTCGACGAGGCCTGGCGCTCCTGCGACGCCATCCTGGCGCCGGCCACGCCCACGGCGGCGTTCTCGCTGGCCGAGCAGCCGGACGACCCGGTGACCATGTACCTGAACGACGTCTTCACCATCACCGCCAACCTGGCCGGCATCCCGGGCCTGGCGCTGCCGGCCGGGCTTGCCGCCGCCGGGCTGCCGCTGGGCCTGCAGCTGCTGGGGCGGCCCTTCGAGGAGGAGACGCTGTTCGCCCTGGGCAGCGCGATGGAGAAGGCGGCGAAGTTCACCCACAAGCCGGGGATCGCGGCATGAGCTACACGATTGACGGCTGGGAGCTGGTGATCGGGCTGGAGGTGCATGCCCAGGTCACCTCGCAGGCCAAGCTGTTCAGCGGCGCCGCCACCGCCTTCGGCGCCGCGCCCAACAGCCAGGTGAGCTTCGTGGACGCCGGCATGCCGGGGATGCTGCCGGTCATCAACGGCGAATGCGTGGCCCAGGCGGTGCGCACCGGCCTGGGCCTGAACGCCCAGATCCACCTGTGGTCCCGCTTCGACCGCAAGAACTACTTCTACGCCGACCTGCCGCAGGGCTACCAGATCAGCCAGTTCGCCCACCCCATCGTCGGCAAGGGCGAGGTGGAGATCACCCTGGCGGACGGCACCACCAAGGCCATCGGCATCACGCGGCTGCACCTGGAGCAGGATGCCGGCAAGTCCCTGCACGACCAGCATCCTTCGAAGTCCTTCATTGACCTGAACCGCTCCGGCGTCGCGCTGATGGAGATCGTCTCCGAGCCCGACCTGCGCTCGCCGGAGGAGGCCGGCGCCTACCTCACCAAGCTGCGCCAGATCATGCGCTACCTGGGCACCTGCGACGGCAACATGGACGAGGGCTCGCTGCGCGCCGACGTCAACGTCTCCGTCCGCAAGGCCGGGGAAGGGTTCCGCACGCGCTGCGAGGTGAAGAACGTCAACTCCATCCGCTTCGTCATGCAGGCGGTGGAGGCCGAGGCGCGGCGCCAGATCGAGGTCTGGGAATCCGGCGGCACGGTGGAGCAGGAGACGCGGCTGTTCGACACCGCGCGCGGCGTCACGCGCTCCATGCGCTCCAAGGAGGACGCGCATGACTACCGCTACTTCCCCGACCCCGACCTGCCGCCGCTGGTGCTGGACGCCGCCTGGGTGGAGTCGCTGAAGGCCGCCCTGCCGGAACTGCCGGATGCCCGCCGCGCCCGCTACGTCGCCATGGGCCTCTCGCCCTATGACGCGCATGTGCTGACGCTGGAGAAGGACACGGCGGTCTTCTTCGAGGAGGTGGCGCAGGGCCGCGACGCCAAGCTGGCCGCCAACTGGGTGACGGGCGACTACTTCGCCGCGCTGAACCGCCTGAAGCGCGACGTCTCCGACAGCCCGGTGAGCGCCCGCCACCTCGGCCGCCTGCTGGACCTGATCGCCGATGGCACCATCAGCGGCAAGATCGCCAAGGACGTGTTCGAGATCATGCTGGAGGCGGATGCCGATCCCGCCGCCATCGTGGAGGAACGCGGGCTGAAGCAGGTGCGCGACACCGGCGCCATCGAGGCCGCCGTGGATGCCGTCATGGCCGCGAATGCCGACAAGGTGGCGGAGTTCCGCGCCGGCAAGGACAAGCTGTTCGGCTTCTTCGTCGGCCAGGTGATGAAGGCGATGCAGGGGAAGGGCAACCCTGCCCTGGTGAACGAGGTGGTGAAGGCGAAGCTGGGGGGCTGAGGCCGCCCGGCCTCGCCGTGGGTCGCGGGTGGGGGAGGGAACTGGCGGGGCGTAGTTCACTGGGAATGAACGGTCTCTGCGATCGCGGATGGCCGGGTGGTCACGCTGCGCGCGCTCTTGGCGTGGATTGTGCGCCAGGCCAGCGCGGCCACGCTCGACGCCATCCGCTGCGGCTGTGGTGCCGCCGCTACCGTGCGCGAATAGCTCTGCCACCGTCGAGAACCGCATCGCCGTACGAGACACTTGGATCAGTGCACAGGGCTCGAACGCGTGTGCCCGGATACCGGATGACCGTCGCGAGTATGAGGGCGGACCTGCACGGCGCCACCTGTTGCGGTGCTCTCGCGCTCCGATCTGCCGCCGCCATCGATCCGACGACGATACGTGCTGAAATGCTCTGCCTCGTCGATCTTGGACCAGTTGTTCGGCGACCAGTCGGCCAACGTCGAACCCTCTGACCAATATCTCGCCTCACGCCAGTACGGACTGTTCCCACGTCCGGACCCGCCCGTGGTCTCGATGGCACGCTCCATCAAAGAGCGGACGCGCATGACTACATCTTCAGTGGAACGCGCCCGAGCCCCTATTCCCACTGCCAGAAGGTTGTTGTGACGATCCATCCTGCGCGCCGCAGGCAGGTTGCTTGGAGCGATAGGTCTGTCGCCAAGAATTGTGCGCAGCATCGCTTCGGTGCTGGCCCACTCATTCCGTTCAGCCATCGCTGCGGCAAGCAGAGGACCCGCGCGGCGTGACAGTTCCGCAACTCCAATGAGATGGCGGTAGGCATCTGCTGGTCCCTGGTCCTGCCCGGGCAGCCGCGACGCCGCGGCTTCGTCGTTGGCAAAGTCGCGCACTTGCGCGGCGATCGCGCGCAGACGCGCAATCCTGCCCAAGCTTGGGCTGGGATCATCCCTAGCTTCATCCTTTCAGGGGGTAGGTTGCGATCGCCGGCGTCAGCCGAACTCGGACTCAGTGTCGCCAAGTACCGCCGTAGGAGGCAGGTCGATGGTTGATGCAGGCGCTGGCGCGCGGCCCTTCCTCAGCAAAGCGAACCGCCACGTCGCACTGACTTTGCGCGATGAGATCGACGTCGAACTGGAAAACCTTCGTCTCAGCACTGTGACCGACGCGGTATCGGATTTCGGCTTGTTGGCGGCCTTCACGTGCCGACATCGTCGCCCCGGATATTGTCCCGCGGCTCAATGGGCTAGGGATCGTGTAGCTCCTATCGGAAGCTTCCTCGCTCAGGCGCGCGTTTTCACCGAAACGAAAAGCGACGATCCGGACCTCATCTGGCCGCTCTCCAACAAAGGAGAAAACCGCGGCCCCATGGTCGGAGAGGGGATCCTCGAAAATCAAAACCAGGATGTCCCAGGCGGGGCGCGCGACGATGGCCAGGAGTCCGGCGACGCAAAGGCCGAGCAGCAATCGCTTCTGCACCCTCAACAGGCATGGCTCCGCCGATGACGCCCACCCCCTATTCCTATTTTGTTCTTTATGTCAACAAGCTTATGAGATCCATCGTGCGTGCCGTTTGGGCACTGTGCTGCGCCCGTCGCGGCTGGGCTTCGACAAGCGGTCCCTCGAAGATTTTCGCGCGGATTTGATGGTTTCCCGAGGGGCAACGCGAACCGGAGCGAAAAGCAGCGTAGCGGCGCGAAATTCTGCGAACTGGCGGAGGGGAGGGGATTCGAACCCCTGAGAGGGGATTAACCCTCTAACGATTTAGCAAACCGCCGCCTTCGGCCACTCGGCCACCCCTCCGCAGGAGTGGAAAGTCATCACGGCGTATGCCCGGCCCTGATACAGGCCCGGGCCCCCGGCGTCAAACCGTCACCCCAGGGAAACCTCGAAGCCGCGGCGCACCGCAGGGCGGTCCATCATCCGCGCGTACCACGCGGCCACGTTCGGCAGGTCGTCGAACGGCACCTGGTGGCGTTCGTGCCGCCAGGCCCAGCCGAGGATGGCGAAGTCGGCCACCGAGGGCCCGTCCGCCGTCGCCACGAAGTCCCGGCCGGCCAGCCGCCGGTCCAGCACGCCATAGAGGCGCTTGGTCTCGGCGTGGTATCGCGCGAGGCCGTAGTCGCGCGCCGGCCCCTCGGGCTGCATCAGGAAGTGGTGCACCTGGCCGGGCATCGGGCCGAAGCCGCCCATCTGCCACATCAGCCATTCCAGCACCGGCACCCGCGCCCTCAGGTCCGCCGGCAGGAACTTCCCGGTCTTCTCCGCCAGGTAGAGCAGGATGGCGCCGCTCTCGAACACGGTGATGGGGGCGCCGCCCGGGCCGTCGGGGTCCACGATGGCGGGGATGCGGTTGTTGGGGCTGAAGGCCAGGAAGGCGGGGTCGAACTGCTGGCCCTTGGTGATGTCCACCACCTTCACCTCGTAGGGCAGGCCCATCTCCTCCAGGGCGACGCTGATCTTGCGGCCGTTGGGCGTGTTCCAGGTGTGCAGCGCGATCGTCATCGGGACGTCTTCCTTGGGGTGGGGCGATTCCCCATATGCTACGGGCAACCAACGAAGGTCCCAAATGCCCCCGTCCGACGACGCCGTCGCGCGCATGCGCTTCGAGGCCGGCCGCAAGTCGGTCCTCCTGGCCTACCTGATCTGGTTCTTCCTGGGCTACGGCGGGGTGCACCGCATGTACCTGGGCAAGTGGGGCTCCGGCCTGGCGATGCTGGCGATCTTCGCCGTCTCCTGGGTGCTGATGCCCATCCTGATCGGCTGGCCGATCTTTGCCGTCATCCTCATCTGGTGGCTGTTCGACGCGTTGTTCATCCCGGGCATGGCCCGGCGCGCCGACGAGCGCCTGATCGACCACCTGCGCCGCTGAAAGGACGCGACATGGCAGACATCAAGATCGAGATCGAGGGCGACAGCGAGGAGGCCGTGGCCCTCGCGCTGCTGAAGCTCATCATGGAGAACGAGGAGGACGGCGAGATGGACCGCGGCTGGATCCTCGAGACCTACTCCGCCTGCCTCGCCACCGTCCGCGGCGCCCTGATCCTCGATGCCGACGAGGGAGAGGAGGGCGACGAGGAGGACGACCTGGAGGACGAGGAGATGGAGGAGGATGACGACGACGCCGGCCCGGTGAAGGGCTGAGGCGCGGAAAGGGGAGGGGATGGCTCCGGCGGTTGGATTCGAACCAACGACCAACGGATTAACAGTCCGCTGCGCTACCGCTGCGCCACGCCGGAACATCGCGGTGCCGGGCGTATAGCCCGGCCCCGCGGACCCCGCAACCGCCCCCGGCTCACTTCCGTGCGGCGACGACGGGCGTAGGGAAGGGTGGATGGAGGTCCCGGGCGGAATCGAACCGCCGTGGAGGGTTTTGCAGACCCTTGCCTGACCACTCGGCCACGGGACCACCTGGGCGCAGCGTATCGGGCAAGCGCGCCGCAGGGTCAAGCCGCGCGGCTTTGCGGCGGCGGCGGGCGCGCCTATAACCGCGGCGAACGGAAGGCAGGCTGCTGATGACGCTCGCGGCGACGATGGTGCAGGATTTCGAGGCGGCGCGCCGCATGATGGTGCTGGGCCAGCTGGAGCCAAACACGGTGAACGACCCCCTGCTGCTGCGCGCGATGGGCGAGGTCCCGCGGGAGCGCTTCCTGCCCGCCGCCCTGGCCGCCCGCGCCTATGCCGACGAATCCACGCCCCTGGCCCCGGGCCGCGCCCTGCTGCAGCCCATGGTGCTGGGCCGGCTGGTCCAGGCCCTGCTGCCGCAGCCGGGCGAGCGCGCGCTGGTGCTGGGCGCCGGCACCGGCTACGGCGCCGCCGTGCTGGCCGCCATGGGCCTGGTCGTCACCGCCGTGGAGGAGGAGGCCGCCCTGGTCGAGGCCGGCCGCGCGGCGCTCGATTTCGCCCTGCCCGCCAACCGGCCCGAGCTGCACGCGGCCAACCCTGCCCAGGGCTGGCCCGCCGGCGCCCCCTACCGCGTCATCCTGGTGGAAGGCGCGGTCGAGACCGTGCCGGAGGCGCTGTGGACGCAGCTGGGCGAGGGCGGGCGCGCCGCGCTGGTCCGCGCCGGCAAGGGCATGAAGGGCCGGGCCAGCCTGTTCCGCCGCGCCGGCGGCACCGTTTCCGAGGTGCCGTCCTTCGACGCCGCCGCCCCCCTGCTGCCCGCCTTCGCCGCGCCGGCGGGGTTCCGCTTCTGAACCCGCCGGTGGCGCCCGGACGCCCCGGCGGCTATCCTTCACCGACTGCCCACGGAGTCCCACGCGGATGCGCCTCAGCCCGCTGAACATCGGCCTTGCGGTGGCCCTGCTCGCCGCCCCCGCCGGCGCGCAGACCTTGCAGGAGGCGCTGGCCCAGGCCTACGCCAACAACCCCACCCTGCTGGCCGCCCGCGCCCAGTTGCGCGCCACCGACGAGAACGTGCCCCAGGCCCTGGCCGGTTGGCGGCCCACCGTGGTGGTCTCCGGCTCCTACGGCGTCACGGACACGCGCGCCACCGCGGCCAACACCGGCACCGTCATCGCCGGCCAGCGCAGCCCGACGGCGGCCACCGCCAGCCTGACGCAGCCGCTGTTCCGCGGCGGCCGCACCGTGGCCCAGACCCGCCAGGCCGAGAACACCGTGCTGGCCCAGCGCGCCCGGCTGCTGGCCACCGAGCAGCAGGTGCTGGGCGACGGCGTGAACGCCTACATCGGCGTCATCCAGCAGGGCGAGTTGCTGCGCCTGAACATCAACAACGAGCAGGTGCTGGGCCGCCAGCTGCAGGCCACCAACGAGCGCTTCCGCGTCGGCGAGATCACCCGCACCGACGTGGCGCAGGCGGAATCCCGCCTGGCCGGCGCGCGCTCCGCCCGCACCCAGGCCGAGGGCAACCTGCAGATCGCCCGCGCCACCTTCCAGCGCGTGATCGGCGAGCAGCCGGGCCGGCTGACCAACCCGCAGCCGCTGAACCTGCCCGTGCGCTCGGCAGCGGAGGCGCAGGCGGCGGCGCTGGCCAACAACCCCACCGTGGTCGCCGCGCTGTTCGCCGCCGCGGCGGCGCGCGACAACGTGGACGTGCAGATCTCCACCCTGCTGCCGCAGCTCTCGGCCAACGCGCAGGCGTTCCGGCAGACCGACGTCTCCGCCGCCATCCAGCGGCAGACCGGCGGCCAGGCCACCCTCCAACTTTCCGTGCCGCTCTACCAGGGCGGGGCGGAGCACGCGCTGGTGCGCCAGGCGCGGCAGACCGCGCAGCAGACCCGCCAGCAGGTGGACGAGGCGCGCCGCTTCGCCGCGCAGCAGGCGGCGCAGGGATGGGAGCAGCTGCGCTCCGCCCGCGCCACCGTGGACTCCGTGCGCGCGCAGATCCGCGCCGCCGAGATCGCGCTGGACGGCGTGCAGCGCGAGGCCATCGTCGGCTCGCGCACCACGCTGGACGTGCTGAACGCCGAGCAGGAGCTGCTGAACGCCCGCACCAGCCTGGTGAACGCGCTGGCGACCGTCGTCACCGGCTCCTACACCCTGGCCGGCGCCATCGGCCGGCTGACGGCGCAGGATCTTGGCCTGCCGGTCGAGATCTACGACATGCGCGCCTACTACGCGGCGGTGCGCGACCGCTGGGTGGGCCTGGGCGACTACTCCGCCGTGGCGGTGCGGCGGTGAGCGGCGCCGCCGCGCCGGGCGCGCCCGAGCCCTCGATGGAGGACATCCTCGCCTCCATCCGCAAGATCCTGAACGAGGACGAGCCGGCGCCCGCCGCCACGCCCGCCCCGGCCCCCGCCCCAGCCTCCGTGGAGGAGGAGGAGCCGGACGCGCTGGTGCTGACGCCGGAGATGATGATCGCGCCCCCCGCCGCGGAAGCCGCGCCGCCGGAGCCCGAGCCGCCGCCGGTGCTGCTCGCCCTCGCCCCCGAACCGCCGCCCGCCCCCCCGCCGCCGCCCGAGCCGGAGCCCGCGCCCATGCCCGAACCCGCCGCCGCGCCGCCGCCGCCCGCCGACGGCCTGATCGCCCCCGCCGCCGCGGCCGCCGCCGCCGCCGCGCTGGGCCAGCTGTCCCGCGCCGTGGCGCAGGAGCGCGGGGCCGCCGTCTCGCGCAACGGCCCCTCCATCGAGGACGTGGTGCGCGAGGAGCTGCGGCCGCTGCTGAAGGAATGGCTGGACGCCCACCTGCCCGCCACCGTCGAGCGGCTGGTGCGCGCGGAAATCGAGCGGGTGATGAGCCGCTGACACCTTGACGGCGGGCGCGGGGCGCGGAAGGTGCGCTCCATGCTCGACAAGGCCTTCGACCCCGCCGCCCTGGAAGCCCGGCTCTACGACGCCGCCGAGGCGTCCGGCGTCTTCTCCGCCGACCCGGCGCGGGACAAGCCGCCCTTCACCGTCGTCATCCCGCCGCCCAACGTCACCGGCTCGCTGCACATCGGGCATGCGCTGAACAACACCTTGCAGGACGTGCTGGTGCGCTGGCGCCGCATGCAGGGCCGCGACGCGTTGTGGATGCCCGGCACCGACCACGCCGGCATCGCCACCCAGATGGTGGTGGAGCGCCTGCTGGCCCAGCAGGGCCAGCCCAGCCGGCGCGAGATGGGCCGCGAGGCCTTCCTGGAGCGCGTGTGGCAGTGGAAGGCGGAATCGGGCGGCACCATCACCCGCCAGCTTCGCCGCCTGGGCGCCAGCCTGGACTGGCCGCGCGAACGCTTCACCATGGATGAGGGGCTCTCGGCCGCGGTGCTGGAGGTCTTCGTGCGGCTGCACGAGCAGGGGTTGATCTACCGCGACACCCGGCTGGTGAACTGGGACCCGGTGTTCCAGACCGCCATCTCCGACCTCGAGGTGGAAAGCCGCGAGGTGAAGGGCAGCCTGTGGACGCTGCGCTACCCGGTGGAGGGCGGCGGCTTCATCGAGGTGGCGACCACGCGCCCCGAGACCATGCTGGCGGACACCGCGGTGGCCGTGCACCCCGAGGATGCGCGCTTCGCCGAACTGGTGGGCAAGCACGCCATCCTGCCGCTGACCGGGCGGCGCATCCCCATCGTCGCCGATGCCTATTCCGACCCGGAGAAGGGCACCGGCGCGGTGAAGATCACCCCCGCGCACGACTTCAACGACTACGAGGTCGGCAAGCGCCACGGTCTGCCCATGCCCTCCGTGCTGGACGTCGAGGGCCGGGTGACGCTGGCGGAAGTCGGCGGCGACAGCGCCTTCCTGCGCGGGCTGGAGGGCGTGGACCGCTTCGAGGCGCGCAAGCTGATCGTGGCGGAGCTGGAGGCGCAGGGCCTGCTGGTGGCCACGGAGGCGCACACCCACCAGGTGCCGCATGGCGACCGCTCGGGCGTGCCGATCGAGCCGCGGCTGACGCTGCAATGGTATTGCGACGCCGCGACGCTGGCCAAGCCCGCCATCGCCGCCGTCGAGGACGGGCGCACGCAATTCGTGCCCCGGCAATACGAGAACCTGTTCTTCGCCTGGATGCGCGACATCCAGCCCTGGTGCATCTCGCGCCAACTCTGGTGGGGGCACCGCATCCCGGCCTGGCACGGCCCGGACGGCACGGTCTTCGTCAAGCGCAGCGAGGCGGAGGCGCAGGAGGCCGCCCGCGCGCACTACGGCACCGAGACGCCGCTGACCCGCGATCCCGACGTGCTGGACACCTGGTTCAGCTCCGCGCTCTGGCCCTTCAGCACGCTGGGCTGGCCGGAGGACACCGCGGCGCTGCGCAAGCACTACCCGACCGACGTGCTGGTGACCGGCTTCGACATCATCTTCTTCTGGGTGGCCCGGATGATGATGATGGGCCTGCACTTCATGGACGAGGTGCCGTTCCGCCACGTGGTGATCCACGGCCTGGTGCGCGACGCCAAGGGCCAGAAGATGAGCAAGTCCAAGGGGAACGTGCTCGACCCGCTGGACCTGATTCAGCAGCATGGCGCCGATGCGGTGCGCTTCACCCTGTGCGCGCTGGCCTCGCCGGGGCGCGACATCAAGCTGGACCCGCAGCGGCTGGAGGGCTACCGCGCCTTCGCCACCAAGCTGTGGAACGCCGCGCGCTTCCTGGAGATGAACGGCGTGCGCGTGCAGCCGGGCTATAACCCGGCGCGCGCGACCGACCCGCTGGCGCGCTGGCTGCTGGCAAAGGCAGATGCGGCGATCACCGAGGCGACGGAGGCGCTGGAGCGCTTCCGCTTCGACGACTACGCCGCCACCCTCTACGGCTTCGCCTGGAACACCTACTGCGACTGGTTCATCGAGTTCGCCAAGCCGGTGCTGAACGGCCCGGACGGCGAGGAGAAGGCGCAGGTGCAGGGTGCCGCGCAGCACGTGCTGGGCGTGGTGCTGCGGCTGCTGCACCCGGTGATGCCCTTCGTGACGGCGGAGCTGTGGTCCAAGCTGGGCTACGGCGAGGCGGTGGGGCTGACCGCGGCGGCGTGGCCGCAGGCCTCCGGCGTGCGCGCGGACGGGGAGGGGATCGACCTCGCCATCGCCGCCATCGGCGCCATCCGCTCGGCGCGCTCGGCGCTGAACGTGCCGGCGGGCGCGGTGCTGCCGCTGCGCGTGTCCGGCCCCGCCGCGCAGGTGGCGACGCTGGCCGGCTTCGCGCCGCAGCTGGCGCGGCTGGCGCGCGTGGAGGCGCCGGTGGAGGGCGCGGCGGACGGACCCGGCGCCTCGGCCAGCGCGGGCGAGCTGACGCTGTTCCTGCCGCTGTCGGGCGTGGTGGACCTCGCCGCCGAGGGCGCGCGGCTGGGCAAGGAGCGCGCGCGCATCGCCGCCGACCGCGACAAGCTGGCGAAGAAGCTGGACAACCCCGGCTTCCGCGCCAAGGCCGAGCCGAGCGTCATCGAGGACACCGAGGAGCGCGTGCGCGAGGCCGGGGCCGAGCTGGCCCGGCTGGACGCCGCGCTGGCGCGCATCGCAAGCTAGACACCAGGCACACACGGGAAAGACGACGCCAATGACGCACCAGTGGGACAAGTCCAGGCTGCCGAGCCGCCATGTCAGCATCGGCCCCGAGCGCGCGCCGCACCGCTCCTACTACTACGCGATGGGCATGACGAAGGAGGAGATCGCCTCGCCGCTGGTGGGCGTCGCCACCTGCTGGAACGAGGCCGCGCCCTGCAACATCGCGCTGAACCGCCAGGCGCAGGCCGCCAAGCGCGGCGTCGCCGCCGCCGGCGCCGCGCCGCGCGAGTTCACCACCATCACGGTGACCGACGGCATCGCCATGGGCCACCAGGGCATGAAGGCCTCCCTGGTTTCGCGCGAAGTCATCGCCGATAGCGTGGAGCTGACCATGCGCGGCCATTGCTACGACGCGATGGTGGGTCTGGCCGGCTGCGACAAGACGCTGCCGGGGATGATGATGGTGATGCTGCGCCTGAACGTGCCCAGCGTCTTCCTGTATGGCGGTTCCATCAAGCCCGGGAAGTTCCGCGGCAAGGACGTGACGGTGCTCGACGTGTTCGAGGCGGTGGGCACCCATGCGGCCGGCAACATGACCGATGCCGAGCTGGAGGAGCTGGAGCAGCACGCCTGCCCCGGTGCGGGCGCCTGCGGCGGCCAGTTCACCGCCAACACCATGGCCTGCATCAGCGAGGTGATCGGCCTCGCGCTGCCGCATTCCGCCGGCGCCCCCGCGCCGGACGAGGAGCGCGACCAGTGGGCTTACAAGTCCGGCGCGCAGGTGGTGGAACTGATCAAGCGCGGCATCCGCCCGCGCGACATCGTCACCCGCAAGGCGCTGGAGAACGCGGCGCGCATCGTGGGCGCCACCGGCGGCTCCACCAACGCCGCGCTGCACCTGCCCGCCATCGCGCATGAGGCCGGCATCGACTTCCCGCTGGAGGAGGTGGCCCGGCTGATGCGCGACACGCCGCACATCGCCGACCTGAAGCCCGGCGGGCGCTACGTGGCGCAGGACGTGCACAACATCGGCGGCGTGCCGGTCATCATCAAGGCGCTGCTGGAGGGCGGGCTGCTGCACGGCGACTGCCTGACCGTGACGGGCAGGACGCTGGCCGAGAACCACGCCGAAATCGTCTTCCCGACCGACCAGGACGTGGTGCGCCCCGTCTCCAGCCCCATCTCCAGGATCGGCGGCGTGGTCAGCCTGTGCGGCAACCTGGCGCCCGACGGCGCCATCGTGAAGATCGCCGGCATGGAGAAGCTGCGCTTCGAGGGCACGGCGCTGTGCTTCGACTGCGAGGAGGACGCCTTCGCCGCCGTGGAGGCCCGCGCCTACAAGCCCGGCGACGTCATCGTCATCCGCTACGAGGGGCCGAAGGGCGGGCCGGGCATGCGCGAGATGCTGTCCACCACCTCCGCGCTCTACGGGCAGGGGATGGGCGACAAGGTGGCGCTGATCACCGATGGGCGGTTCAGCGGCGCCACGCGCGGCTTCTGCATCGGCCATGTCGGGCCGGAGGCGGCGGTGGGCGGGCCGATCGGCCTGCTGCGCAACGGCGACCGCATCGTCATCGACGCCGAGAAGGGCACCATCGACGTGGCGTTGCCGGAGGAGGAGCTGGCGAAGCGGCGCGCGGAGTGGAAGCCGCGGGCGCACAACTTCAACAGCGGCGCGCTGTGGAAGTACGCCCAGACGGTCGGCCCGGCCCGCCACGGCGCGGTGACCCAGCCCGGCGCCAAGGCCGAGACGCATGTGTATGCGGACATCTGACCGCTTAGGGTACCGTTAACCATCCGGGGTGCAGTCTGGGCGCGAAGCCCGGAGCCTGCACCCCGATGGACATTCGCCCGGCGGAAAATCCGCCACTGGTTGACGTCAACCTCCTCTTCCACGGCGCGGAAGCGACGCTGGATGAGGCCATCGCTGCCGTCGCGCGCCAGACCTGGACGCATTGGCGGCTGACGCTGCTGGATGACGGCAGCACCGATGGCGGGCCGGCCATCGCCGCGGCCTGGGCCGCGCGGGACCCTCGCATCCGCGTCAAGCGCCACCGCGCCAACCAGGGCATCGTCGGCGCCTATCGCCGCGCCTTCGTCGAGGGCGACGCCGATTTCGTGATGCCCAAGAGCGCGGACGACGTGATCGAGCCGCGCTTCATGGAAGCCCTGATGGACCGGCTGCTGGCCGAGCCGGCGGCGGCCATGTGCCACGCCGCGGCGGTCACCACCGACATGGACGGCGCCGTGCTGCGCACGGTGCCGGCGGCCACCCGGCTGGACACGCCGGAGGGCGGGCCGCTGGCGCGGGCACGACACGTCATGGCCCGCTACACCGAGGCGCCGGCCTTCTGGGGCATCTACCGCCGCGCGGCGGTGGACGCCGCCCTGGCCCCGCGCGAATGCGGCGGCTGGGACCACGCCTTCCTGGCCGACATCGCGCTGCACGGCCACATCCGCCACGTGCCGGAGGTGCTGTTCCGCCGCCGCGGCGGGCAGGCCGGCCTGTCGGTGCTGGCGCGCAACGCCGCGTTGCCCTGGTCGCGCCGCCGCGCGGCGTCCGAGGCGCTGGCGGACTTCTCCGGCATCTGCCCGGTCGCCACCTGCGTGTGGGCCCATGTGGAAACCTTTGCCCTCGCCCGGCTGCCTGAGGGCGACTGCGCCGCCCTGATCGAATCCGCGCGCGACGTGCTGGGAAGGCGGTGGGACGACCTGCTGGCCGCCGATGCGGCACGCCTGGCGGCCTTCGTTGCCGACGCCATCCCCTGGGCGATGGAACACGCCGAGGCCGGGATGCGCGGCGTGGCCACGAAGCTGCTGCTGCACCTGCTGGAGCTGACCGAGCGCTGCGCCTTCGCCGCCCCGCCCGGCCCGGCGCTGCGGGCGGCGCAGGCGGCGGTGGCGGCAGCCCTGCCGCAGGCCCGGCCCCCGGCGCGGAGGCTGGCGGCATGAAGCTGCACATCGGCTGCGGCCCCCGCGTGCTGGAGGGCTGGGTGAACCTGGACAGCGTGGCGCGCGCGCCCGGCGTGCGCACCGACCTGGACGTGCTGGCGCTGCCCTTCGCCGATGGCAGCGCGACCCACATCCTGGCCGAGCACGTCTTCGAGCACTTCGCCTTCGCGGAGGAGGAACGGCTGTGGCGGGAATGCCGCCGCCTGCTGGCGCCCGGCGGCCTGCTGGAAATCGAGGTGCCGGACTTCGAATGGGTCTGCGCCACCTTCCTGGCGGCGCAGGACGAGTTCCGCGCCTTCTACCGCACCGGCCACGCCGACCACTACTTCGGCGCCGGCCGGGACCTCGGGCAGCGCTGGTCCATCCTGCAGACCATGTTCTTTGGGAACCAGAACGGTCCGGGCCAGTTCCATCGCTCCGCCTACACCGAGGGCAAGCTGCGCGCCATCGCCGGCATGCTGGGCTTCGCCGGCATCGTGGTGGAGCGCCTGTTCAACAAGGGCGGGCAGGCGCTGCGCGCCCGCATCACCGGCTAGGGGGCGGCATCCATGAAGGTTTTCGTCAGCGGCATCGCCGGCTTCCTCGGCTCCCACCTCGCCGAGCGCATCCTGGCGATGGGGCACCAGGTGGCGGGGTGCGACACCCTGCTGGGGGGCGAGCTGCTGCACGTCCCGCCAGCCGCCGAGTTCCACCAGATGGACTGCCGCGACCACCACGCCATGCGCCGGGTGACGGAGGGGTGCGAGCTGGTGTTCCACTGCGCCGCCACCGCCTATGAGGGGCTGTCGGTGTTCTCGCCGGCGCTGGTGATGGACAACGTGGTCAGCGGCAGCGTGTCGCTGTTCTCCGCCGCCATCGCCAACGGGGCGCGGCGCATCGTGTTCTGCTCCTCCATGGCGCGCTACGGCGCAGCGCCGGTCCCCTTCGCCGAGGCGGCGACGCCGCGCCCGCAGGACCCCTACGGCATTGCCAAGCTCTGCGCGGAGGATGCGCTGCGCAACCTGTGCGCCGTGCACGGGGTGGAATGGGCGGTGGCCGTGCCGCACAACATCATCGGCCCGCGGCAGAAGTTCGACGACCCCTACCGCAACGTCGCCTCCATCATGGCCAACCTGATGCTGCAGGGCCGCGCGCCGATCATCTACGGCGACGGCGAGCAGCGCCGCTGCTTCTCCCACGTCGAGGATTGCCTGTCCTGCCTGCTGGCCATGGGCTTCGGCGACCGCGCGCTGGGCGAGGTGGTGAACATCGGCCCGGACGAGGAGTTCGTGTCCATCAACCGGCTGGCTGGCATCCTGGCGAAGCTGACCAACTTCGCCGGCGAGCCCATCCACGTGCCCGACCGCCCGCAGGAGGTGAAGCTGGCGACGTGCAGCGCCGACAAGGCGCGGCGCCTGCTGGGCTACCGCACCACCATGGGGCTGGAGGAGGGGCTGGCGACGGTGACGGACCACATCCGCAAGGTCGGCCCGCGGCCGTTCCGCTACCACCTGCCCATCGAGATCCGCAACGCACGCACGCCGCGCACCTGGGCGGAGCGCATGTTCTGACGCTCACCCTTCCTTAACCGGCAGCCGCCTAGGGTTCGCAGCCCGGCAAAGCGCCGGGGCACTCAGGCGAAGGAAAACCCCCGATGTCCCTGAACTCCGTGAACACCAACATCGGCGCGATGGTCGCGCTGCAGTCGCTCAACCGCACCAACGCGGAGATGGAGGGGGTGCAGAAGCGCATCTCCACCGGCTTCCGCGTCGCCGACTCGCGCGACGACGGCGCCGCCTTCGCGGTGGCGGAGCGCGTGCGCGGCGACATGGCGGCCACCAACACCGCGAACCAGCAGCTCGGCGGCGTGAAGGGCCTGCTGGACGTGGGCCGCTCGGGCCTCGAGAACGTCTCGGACGCGCTGGAGGACCTGCGGAACACGGTGCTGCGGCTGGGCGGCAACGACCTCACCGCGTCGCAGCGCTCGCAGTACCAGACCGCGCTGAAGGAATCGATCTCCCAGATCCGCAACTTCCTCGCGGATTCGGACTACAACGGGCAGACGATCCTCACCAACGGCACCGCCGCCGGCATCCAGACCCGGGTCAAGACGATCCGCAACGGGGAGGGCGACATCTACCAGTTCTCCACCGTGAACGTGAAGACGAACATCATCGCCCACCTCTCCGCGCTGGTGAACGGCACGGCGGCGGGCAGCCTGCTCGGCAACACCTCCACCGCCATCGCCAATGCGGTGGCGGCGCTGACGGCGGGCGGGCGCGTGAGTTCGGCCCAGACCGGGACGCTGGACGGCCTGAACGCCATCGGCGGCTTCAGCAAGTACGTGGACCGGCAGGTGACCTTCAACAAGACGCGGATGGACGCCCAGGAATCCGGCCTCGGCGCGCTGATCGACGCGGACCTCGCGAAGGAATCCGCGCGGTTGCAGGCGCTGCAGATCCGCCAGCAGCTGGGCACCCAGGCGCTGTCCATCGCCAACCAGTCGCCGCAGTCCCTGATGCGGCTGTTCCAGTAATCCGTTGACTTCCCTGGGCTGGCAGGAGGCCGCCCAGACCATTCAACTCGAAGGGCCGTGCGCCTCGACCGTCCTCCTGCGCCGCGCGCCGCCCGAATGGATGAGACGACCGCATGCTCCAGACCCGCACGCCCCCGGGCGCCGCCGCCTATTCCCGCAGCCTCACCCCGCGCCAGATGGAGGCGCAGGTGTTCTCCCGCGTCGTGCGCCGCCTGCGCGAGGCCGAACGGCCGGCCGACCGCGCCCGTGCCGGCGCCGATGCGCGCCGCCTGTGGTCTGCCGTCTTCGACCTGGTGAGCGAGCCCGCCAACCAGTTGCCGGCGCCGCTGCGGGCGCAGATCGCTTCGCTCGCCCTGGCGGTGCAGCGGGAATGCGATGGAGAAACGCCCGACCTGGGCTTCGTCGCCGACGTGACCGACGAGATCGCCCGCGGCCTGTGGGGCTGAGGCGATGAACCGCCTGCTGCCTCCCGTCATCGAGCGCCTGGCCGCTGAATCCACCCGCCTCCTCGCCGCGGGCCACGCCGCGCAAGCCTTGCCCATGCTGCGCGTGCTGGCCGACGAGGACGCCGGCGGGCATCTCCTGCTGGGCGAGGCGCTGCTGCGCCTGGAGGACGGCCCCGGCGCCCTGGCCGCCGCCGAAGCCTCGCTGCGCCACGCACCGGAGGACGCCGCCGCCCTGCTGCTCCGCGCCCAGGCGCGCCGCCTGTGCCGCGAGCCGGAGGCTGCGCTGGACGACGCCTGCCGTGCCGTGCAGGCGAGGCCGGGCGACGCGATGGGCCGCCGCGTCCTGGCCACGCTGCTTTCCGAGACCGGCCGCCACGACGAGGCGCTGTTCCTGTTCTGGGGCCTGCTGCAGCAGGATGCTGGCGCGGCCCGCGCGCGCATCGACATGGCCCTGGCGCTGTCGCGCGCCGGGCGCTTCGCCGCGGCCGAGGAACTCTACGCCCTGGTGGCCGGTGAGGCGGTGGAGACGCGCGGCCTGGGCGCGCCGCGCACCCGCAACCTGCTGTCGGCGGGCGACCCGGCCCGCGCGCTGGAAGTCGCCGACGCCGCCCTGGATTCGGAGGGGCCATCCGGCGCGCTGCACGCCTCCCGCGGCCAGGCGCTGCTGCTACTGGGGCGGGCGGAGGAGGCGCGGGACGCGTTGCGCCAAGCGCTTCGCCTGAGCCCCGAGGACGCCTTCGCTGCGCACCTCTCGGCCGCGCTGGAAGGCGGCGCGGAGGACAGCCAGCACGCCTATGCGCGCGACCTGTTCGATGGCTATGCCGACCGTTTCGAAGCATCCCTGCTGGCGCTGGGCTACCGCGCGCCGGGGCTGCTGCGCTTCGCGCTGGAGGAATTGCGCCCCGGACTGCGCGACGGCTCGGCGCGGCTGGGCCCGGTGCTGGACCTGGGCTGCGGCACCGGCTTGGCCGGCGTGGCGGTGTCCGACCGGCTGGGCGGGCCGCTGGTCGGCGTGGACCTGTCGCCGCGCATGCTGGCGGTCGCGCGCGCCAAGCGCCTCTACACGGACCTGGTGGAGGCGGAGGCCTGCGCCTTCCTGGCGGGGGAGAGCCGCGCCTTCGACGTGGTGCTGGCCGCCGACGTCTTCGTTTACTTCCGCGACCTCGGGCGCGTGTTGGCGGCCATCGGCGCCCGGCTGGCGGAGGGCGGGGTGCTCGCCTTCACCTGCGAGGCGGCGGGCGGGCCGGGCGGCATCGGCGGCAATGGCCGGTTCCGGCACGACGAAGCCGAGATTCGCGCAGCCCTGGCCGCTGCTGGCCTGGTGCCGCGCATCCTGCGGCCGGAGGCGCTGCGGCTGGAAGCCGGGGCCCCGGTGCCTGGCTGGCTGGTCGCGGCCGAGCGGGCGGGCTGAGATGGAGGGCGACCTCGCCGCCGGGCTGGCCCTGCTGCGGCAGGGCGCCCCGGCGGCCGCCATCGCGCCGTTGCGCCGCGCCGCGGCAGACCCGCTGGCGAGGCTCAATCTCGGACTCGCGCTGATGGATGCCGGCCACCTGGCCGAGGCGGAGAGCGAGCTGCGCGCCCTCCATGCGATGGGCGCTGAGGAGGCTGAGCTGGAGCTGCGCCTCGGCACCCTGGCCGCCGGTCGCGGCGATGCTCCCGGCGCGCGCCGCCACCTGCGGGCGGCGCTTGCCCTGGATCCCGGCTTGGCTGCCGCCCATGTCGCCCTGGCCCGCCTGGCGCCTGACGTCGCGGAAGCCGATGCGGCGCTGGCCGCTGGGCTGGCGGCGCTGCCGGGCCACCCCGACCTGCAGGCCGAGCGCGCGGCGCTGCACGGCGATGCGGCGGCGCTGCGTGCGCTCGCGGCCGCGCGCCCAGGTTCGGGCTGGATCGGCCGGCTCCTGGCCCGCGCCGGCGTCGGCGAGGGGCCCGGCTGCGCCGGCGCCGTGGCCGCCGCCCTGGGCGCCGAAGCCGCGGGGGAGGGCGAGGCGGCGCTGGCGCAATGGCGCCTCGCCACCGCGCTGAACCCGGAGGACGCCACCGCGGCCGCCGGCCTCGCCGAGGCGCTGCTGGCGCGGGCGGAATGGCCCGCCGCGGCCGACGCCTTCGCCCGTGCCGTCGCGCTGGAGCCCGGCAAGCTGTCCCTGCGCATCGGCGAGGCGGACGCGCTGTTCCGCGCCCACCGCCTCGCTGACGCGGCTGAAGCGTATCGCGGCGCCCTCGCGGCCTTCGGCCCGTTGCCGGTGCTGCTGATGAACCTCGCGACCGTGCTCGCCAGTCAGGGGCGGCACGAGGAATCGCTGGCCCTGTCCAGGCAGGCCCCGCCCGATGCGGTGCGGGACCTGCATCTCCTCTCGGCGGTGGGGCCCTATGCGGAGGGGGAGGCGGATGCCGCGGCGCTGCGCCGGCACGCCGACGCGCTGCACGCGCGCTGGCAGCCGGAGGCGCCGCCGCCGCGCCGGGCGCGGCCCGGCGAGCGGCTGCGGGTTGGGCTGCTCTCGCCTGGGCTGGGGCGGCACCCGGTGGGCTGGCTGACCCTGGCCGGCATCGAGCAGCTGCCCGCCCACGGCTTCGATGTGGTGGTCGCCTCGCTGCGGCCGCATGACGACCCGCTGGCGCGCCGCTTCCGCGCCGTCGCCGCCGAGTGGCACGAGCTGCCGCCCGGGCTGGATGACGCCACCCTGGCCGCCCGGCTGCGCGCCATGGACCTCGACCTGCTGCTGGAACTCGGCGGCCACGGCGAGGGGGGGCGCTGCGCCGCCCTGCGTTTCCGTCCCGCGCCGGTGCAGGTGAAGTGGGTGGGCGCGCAATCCGCCACCACCGGCGTGCCCGGCCTGGACTGGATGCTGTCCGACGGGCGCGAGACCCCGCCCGGCTTCGAGCCCTTCTACACCGAGCGCCTGCTGCGCTTGCCCGATGGCTATGTCTGCTACACCCCGCCGGCCTATGCGCCGCCGGTCGCGCCGCTGCCGGCGCTGGCGCGGGGGCAGGTCACCTTCGGCTGCTTCAACAACCTGCAGAAGGTGGAGCGCGGCGCGCGCCGCGCCTGGGGCGAGGTGCTGCGCCAGCTTCCCGAAGCGCGGCTGGTGCTGCGCACCCACGCGCTGGGCGACGCCGCGACGCGCGAGGAGTTCCGCGCGCTGTGCGCCGCCGACGGCATCCCGGCCGGGCGCCTGGTCCTCGAAGGTCCGTCGAGCCACGAGAAGCTGCTGGCCGCCTATGGCGAGGTGGACGTCTCGCTGGACGCCTTCCCCTATTCCGGCGGGCTGACGGTATGCGAATCCCTGTGGATGGGCGTGCCGGTGGTGGCCATGGCCGGCACGCATTTCGCCGGGCGGCACGCGCTGTCGCACCTCACCTCGCTCGGCATGGCGGATTGGTGCGCCGCCGACGCGCAAGCCTATGTCCGCCGCGCGCTGGCCGCCGCGCGGGACCTGCCGGCCCTGGCCACGCTGCGCGCCGGCCTGCGGGACCGCATGCGCGCCTCGCCGCTGATGGACGCGCCGCGCTTCGGGGCCAACCTGGCCGCCGCGCTGCGCCGCGCGGTGGAGGAGGCTTGACCGGCGGCGGCGCGCGGGGCGACACGGCGGCCATGCAGCTCCCCGAACTCGCCAGCCACCGCGGCGGCGCCTTCCTCTGGCCGGAGAACAGCCTGCTGGCCTTCCGCCACGCCCTCGCCTTCGAGGCCGAGCAGGTGGAGCTGGACATCCACGCCTCGCGCGACGGCGAGCCGGTGGTGATGCATGACGGCACGCTGAACCGCACCACCGATGCCACCGGCCCCGTCGCCGCGCTGGACTGGGAGGCGCTGCGGCGCGTGCGGGTCAAGGGCGCGGGCGGCGAGGCCATGCCACACCTGCGCGAGGCCGCGCGGCTGATCCTGGGCGGCGGCAAGCTGCTGCGGCTGGAGGTGAAGCGCGCGCTGAACGGCGTGCCCTATCCCGGGCTGATGCAGGCCGCGGCCCATGCCGTGCCCGACCGCGCGCGCACCGTCATCATGTCCTTCTCCCCCGCAGTGGTGGCGGAGGCCGCGGCCCTCGGCGGCTGGCGCGAAACCGTGCTGCTGGTGGAAGACCTGGTCGTCCCGGCCATGCGCGCCGCCGACCTGGTGGCGGCGTGCCGGGCCTGCGGCGCCACCGAACTCGGCGTCTCCATCGCCGTGCTGCGGGAGGAGGTGGCGCAGGAGGTGAAGGCCGCGGGGCTGCGCCTGTCGGTGTGGGCCGCCAACCACGCGCCCAGCCTGCGGCGCGCGCTGGACCCCGCCCTGGCGCTGGACGCCGTCGCCACCGACGACCCGCCGCTGGCCGCCGCGCTGCGCGCCGAAGCAAAGCGCTTGCGGAACGCCTGAAGCCCTGGCTAGCCTCCCGGCCAAGAAATGGGAGGAACGATGCCGGGCGACGCCATCCTGGAGGCGGATTCCGTCTCGCTGCGCTTCGGCGGCGTGCGGGCCCTGACCGACGTCTCCTTCGCCGTGCGGGCGGGGGAGGTGTTTTCCATCATCGGGCCGAACGGCGCCGGCAAGACCTCCATGGTCAACTGCGTCTCCGGCCGCTACCGCCCCACCGAGGGGCGCATCCGCTTCGAGGGGCAGGACATCACGCGCCTGCCCACCAACCGGCGCGCGGCGCTGGGGCTGGGCCGCACCTTCCAGAACCTGGCGCTGTTCGGCCACATGAGCGTGCTGGACAACATCATGGTCGGCCGCCACCACCTGATGAAGGCGGGCTTCCTGCGCGGCATGGTCCACTGGATCGGCGGCGCGCGCCAGGAGGAACTGCGCCACCGCCAGGCGGTGGAGGAGATCATCGACTTCCTGGAGATCCAGCACGTCCGCAAGGCGCCGGCCGGCACGCTGAGCTACGGGCTGCGCAAGCGGGTGGAGCTGGCGCGCGCCGTGGCGCTGCGGCCCAAGCTGATCCTGCTGGACGAGCCGATGGCGGGCATGAACCTGGAGGAGAAGGAGGACATGGCCCGCTTCATCCTCGACCTCAACCAGGAATGGGGCATGACCGTGCTGATGATCGAGCACGACATGGGCGTGGTGATGGACATCAGCCACCGCGTCATGGTGCTGGATTTCGGCCGCCGCATCGCCGAGGGCCGGCCGGAGGAGGTGCTGGCCGACCCGCACGTGCGCAAGGCCTACCTGGGCGAGGTGGACGAGGAGCCGGCGGCGGTGCCCGCATGACCGACACCCTGCCGAAGCTGCTGGTCCGCAACGCGCGCGAGCATGGGGCGGACATCGCCCTGCGCGAGAAGCACCTGGGCATCTGGCGCGCCTTCACCTGGGCCGACTACGAGCGCCGCACCCGCGGCTTCGCCCTGGGCCTGCGCGCCATCGGCATCCAGCCCGGCGAGGTGGTGGGGCTGATCGGCGACAACCGTCCCGACTGGGTGATGGGCGAGGTGGCGGCGCACGCACTGGGCTGCCGGAGCCTGGGCATCTACCGCGACAGCATGGAGGACGAGGTCGAGTACCTGCTGGGCTTCACCGGCGCCACGGTGGTCTTCGCCGAGGACGAGGAGCAGGTGGACAAGCTGCTCAACATCGGCGACCGCCTGCCCGCGCTGCGCCGCATCGTGTTCAGCGACGGGCGCGGCATGCGCAAGCTGTCCGACCCGCGGCTGCTTTCCGCCGAGGCGCTGATCCAGCTGGGCGAGGCGCGCGACCCGGCCGAATGGGACGCCATGGTGGCGGCCACGCGGGCGGAGGAGGTGGCGGTGCTGTGCACCACCTCGGGCACCACCGCGCGGCCCAAGCTGGCGCAGCTGTCCTCCGGCGCGCTGGTGCGGCATTGCGAGGCCTACCTCACGGCCGACCCGAAGGGGCCGGCGGACGAGTACGTGTCGGTGCTGCCGCTGCCCTGGATCATGGAGCAGATCTACGCGGTGGGCTGGAACCTCATCGCCCGCATGAAGGTGAACTTCGTCGAGGAACCCGAGACGACCATGGCCGATTTCCGCGAGATCGGCCCCACCTTCGTGCTGTTCGCCCCCCGCACCTGGGAGGCGCTGGCCGCGGAGGTGCGCGCGCGGGTGATGGATGCCAGCCCGCTGAAGCGCCGCCTGTTCGAGTCCGGCATGGCGGCCGGCCTGAAGGCGCTGGAAACCGGCGGCCGCTCCGCCTTCGCCGACGCCATCCTGTTCCGCGCCCTGCGCGACCGGCTGGGCTTCACCAACCTGCGCTCGGCCGCCACCGGCGGGGCGGCGCTGGGGCCGGACACCTTCCGCTTCTTCCTGGCGCTGGGCGTGCCGCTGCGCCAGCTGTACGGCCAGACGGAGACGCTGGGCGCCTACACCCTGCAGGCGCCGGGACGCACCGATTTCGACACTGTGGGCGTGCCCTTCAACGACGGCATCCAGACCCGCATCCTGGACCCCGACGCCAATGGCGTGGGCGAGATCGTCACCCGCCATCCCCACATGTTCGGTGGCTATTTCGGCGTGGCCGAGACGCCGGACCTGCGCGACGGCTGGCTGCACACCGGCGATGCCGGCTTCTTCGACGCGCAGGGGCGGCTGGTGGTGATCGACCGCATCAAGGACATCGCCACCACCAGCACCGGCACCCGCTTCTCGCCCCAGTACATCGAGAACAAGCTGAAGTTCTCGCCCTACGTGGCGGAGGCGGTGGTGCTGGGCGACGGGCGGCCGCACCTGGCGGCCATCATCTGCGTGCGCTTCCCCATCGTCAGCAAGTGGGCGGAACGCAACCGCATCGCCTTCACCACCTACACCGACCTCTCGGCCCGGCCGCAGGTGCAGGCGCTGATCGAGGCCGAGGTGGCCAAGGTGAACGCCACCCTGCCGGAAGCGCAGCGCATCCGCGACTTCGTGCTGCTCTACAAGGAGCTGGATGCGGACGACGAGGAGCTGACGCGCACCCGCAAGGTGCGCCGCGGCGTCATCAACCAGAAGTACGGCGACATCATCGCCGCGATCTATGGCGGGCAGGACAGCATCCCGGTGGACACCACCATCACCTTCCAGGACGGCAGCAAGAGCCGCATCCGCACCACGCTGACCGTGCAGCGTGCCGCCCGGCAGAAGGAGGCCGCCTGATGGAATGGGAGCTGCTGGTCCAGCTGCTGGTGAACGGGCTGATCGTCGGCGCGCTGTACGGCGTCGTCGCCATGTCCTTCGTGCTGATCTACAAGGCGTCGCAGGTGGTGAACTTCGCCCAGGGCGAGTTCCTGCTGGTGGGCGCCTGGGCCTGCTGGTGGCTCATCACCTCGTTGCAGCTGCCGTTCTGGCTGGCCTTCCCCATGTGCCTGGCCTTCATGACGGTGTTCGGCATCGTGCTGCAGGTGGTGGTGCTGCGCCCGCTGATCGGCGAGCCGGTGATCTCGGTCATCATGGCCACGGTGGGGCTGTCCATCTTCTTCCAGGCGCTGATGAAGTGGATGTTCGGCGTGTTCGCCCAGCCCTTCCCGCAGGTGTTCGGCGCCGACCGCATCGAGCTGCTGGGGCTGGAGGTGCGGAGCGTCTACCTGCTCTCGCTGGCGCTGTCCGCCGTCATCATGCTGGGGTTCTGGTGGTTCTTCACCTACTCCAAGCACGGGCTGGCGATGCGCGCGACCGCCTTCGATCAGCAGGTGGCGCAGTCGCTCGGCGTCTCGGTGCCGCGGGTCTTCGCGATGTCTTGGGCGATCTCGGCCGTGGTGTCGGCGGTGGCCGGGGTGGTGGTGGGCGTGGTGTCGGGCGTGTCCTCCGGGCTCAGCTTCTACGGCATCAAGGTGTTCCCGGCCGTCATCCTGGGCGGGCTGGATTCCATCGTCGGCGCCATGCTGGGCGGCATCATCGTCGGCGTGCTGGAGAACCTGGCGCAGTACCTGGACGCGCAATGGCTGAACTGGGGCAACATGATCAACATCGCGCCCTTCTACGCCCTGGTCCTCATCCTGCTGATCAAGCCCTACGGGCTGTTCGGCACCAAGAACATCGAGCGGGTGTAGGCAGTCCATGGCCACCGGCATCCCGCTTCCCTGCGGCGACTTCCGCACCTCCTACGCCGCGGACATGACCATCTTCCCCACGCGCAACAGCCGGCTGGCGCTGTGGCTGGGGCTGCTGATGCTGTGCGCCGCGCCGCTGGTGCTGGGCCGCTACGAGCTGTCGCTGCTGATCCAGATCGGCTTCCTGGGCATCGCGGCGCTGGGGCTGAACATCCTGGTGGGGTTCACCGGGCAGATCAGCATCGGCCACGCCGCCTTCTTCGGCTTCGGCGCCTTCGCCTCTGCGGGCTTCGCCGGGCTGGGCGTGCCGGTGGCGCTGGCCATCCCGCTGGCGGGCCTCGTCACCGCGGTGGTGGGGCTGTTCTTCGGCCTGCCGGCGGCGCGGCTGAAGGGGCTCTACCTCGCCATCGCCACGCTGGCGGCGCAGTTCATCCTGGAGGACTTCTTCGCCCGCGCACAGTGGTTCTCCGGCGGGGTAGCCGGGCGGGTGACGTCGAACTTCGAGCTGTTCGGCTTCCGCTTCGACCGCGAGGAGACGTATTTCTACGTCGTGCTCGCCTGGGTGATCGCGATGTTCGTGATGGCGGCGAACCTGATGCGCTCGCGCGACGGGCGGGCGCTGGTGGCGGTGCGCGACCACTACCTCAGCGCGGAGGTGATGGGCATCAACCTCGCCTACTACCGCACGCTCTCCTTCGGCCTCGCCTCCTTCTACGCCGGCATCGGCGGCGCGCTCTATGCCCACTACATCCTGTTCGTCTCGGTGGAGGCGTTCAACATCCTGTTCTCCATTCAGTTCCTCGCCATGGTCATCATCGGCGGGCTGGGCTCGGTGATGGGCAGCCTGATGGGCGCCGCCTTCATGGTGCTGATGCCCGAGGCGGTGCAGACCGCGGCGCAGTGGCTGCAGGGCGGCGCGCTGGACCGCGCGCTGAACCTCGGCAATTCGCTGAACTTCCTGCGCGAGATGGCGATCGGCGCCGCGATCATCCTGTTCCTGATCTTCGAGCCCGACGGGCTGGCCCGGCGCTGGCGGCTGATCAAGGCGTACTGGAAGCTCTACCCCTACAGTCACTGACAAGAAACGGAGGCGACGTCCCGACCATGAACAAGACCATCCTCGCCGGCGCGGTGGCGCTCGGCTTCGCCGGGGCCGCCCAGCTCCATCCCGCCCTGGCCCAGCCCATCCAGGTGGGGCACATCGCCGACTTCTCCGGCGCCACCTCGGACGTCGGGGTGCCCTACGGCCACGGCGTGCGCGACGCCCTGGCCTGGGTGAACGCCAACCGGCGCATCGGCGGCCGGCAGATGAACGTGATGACGGTGGACTATGGCTACCAGGCTCCGCGCGCCATCTCCCAGTACCAGAGCTGGATGGGGCGCGAGCGCCCGGTGGCGATCCAGGGCTGGGGCACGGTGGACACCGAGGCGCTGATCACCTTCAACACGCGCGACCGCGTGCCCTACATCTCCGGCTCGTACTCCGCCGCACTGACCGACCCCACGGGCCGCGCGCCGCGCGCCGACAAGGCGGCGCCGTTCAACTTCTTCTACGGCCCTTCCTACTCCGACGCGCTGCGCGCCATGCTGATCTGGGCGCGGGAGGACTGGAACCGCCGCGGCCAGCAGGGCCGGCCGAAATACGTGCACATGGGCGCCAACCACCCCTACCCGAACTCGCCCAAGGCGGCGGGCGAGGCGCTGGCGGCGGAGCTGGGCTTCGACGTGCTGCCCGCCATCCAGTTCGCGCTGACGCCGGGCGACTACACCGCGCAATGCCTGACGCTGCGCAACCAGGGCGCCAACTACGCCTACCTGGGCAACACGGCGGGGTCCAACATCTCCGTGCTGCGCGCCTGCCAGACGGTGGGGGTGAACGTGCAGTTCCTGGGCAACGTCTGGGGCATGGACGAGAACGCGATGAAGGCCGCGGGCGCCGCGGCGAACGGCGTGGTGTTCCCGGTGCGCACGGCGGCGGTGTGGGGCCAGGACGCGCCCGGCATGGCCAACATCCGCGCCATCAGCCGCACCAGTGACCAGGCGGGCAATGCCTACCGCCCCGTGCACTACCTGGCCGGGGTCTGCGCGGCGATGCTGATGGTCGAGGCGATGGACACCGCCGCCGCCAACAACGGCCAGATCACCGGCGAGCGCATCCGCGACGGCTTCTACGCCCGGCGCGACTGGGTGCCGGCGGGCTTCGAGGGGGTCTGCGTGCCGTCCACCTTCACCAATGAGGACCATCGCGGCACCATGCGCGTCGCGCTCTACCGCGCGCGCGTGTCCGGCGACACCACGCAGGGCAGCGTGGATGAGCTGATGCGCGCCGGCACCATGCGGCTGGAGCCGGTGGAGACGGTGAACCTGGAGCGCCGCCGCGACTGGCTGGGCTGGTGAGCCGATGACCGGCGCGCTGCTCCAGGTCAACAACATCGAGGTCGTCTACAACGACGTGATCCTGGTGCTGCGCGGCCTGTCGCTGGAGGTCCCGCAGGGCGAGATCGTCGCCCTGCTGGGCGCCAACGGCGCCGGCAAGTCCACCACGCTCAAGGCCATCTCGGGCCTGCTGAAGACGGAGGAAGGCGAGGTGACGCGCGGCGAGGTGCGCTTCGCCGGCGAGCGCATCAACGGCGCCGAGGCGCACGACATCGTCCGTAAGGGCATCTTCCAGGTGATGGAGGGGCGGCGCATCGTCGCCGACATGACCTGCCTGGAGAACCTGCGCCTGGGCGCCTTCACCCGCAGCGACGGCGAGGTGAAGCGCGACATCGAGATGGTCTACGACTACTTCCCGCGCCTCAAGGAGCGCACGGGCCTCGCCGGCTACCTGAGCGGCGGCGAGCAGCAGATGCTGGCCATCGGCCGGGCGTTGATGGCCAGGCCGAAGCTGATCCTGATGGACGAGCCGTCCATGGGCCTGTCGCCGCTGCTGGTGAAGGAGGTGTTCGGCATCATCCGCAAGCTGAACCGGGAGCTGGGCATCACCATCCTGCTGGTGGAGCAGAACGCCCGCATGGCGCTGAGCGTGGCGAGCTACGGCTACGTGATGGAGCAGGGCAAGGTGGTGCTGGACGGCACCGCCGCCAGCCTGATGGACAATGAGGACGTGAAGGAATTCTACCTCGGCGGGCATGGAGCGGAGCGGAAATCCTTCAAGGACATCAAGAGCTACAAGCGGCGCAAGCGGTGGCTCTGACCTACGAGGCGTGGCGGCGGGCGTTCCGCTGGGAGATCCCGGAGCGCTTCAACATTGCCCGCGCCTGCTGCGACCGCTGGGCCGACGGCACCGGCCGCGTGGCGCTGCGCGAGCCGGGCGGGCGCGCCATCACCTTCGACGCGCTGCTGCGCGATGCCTCGCGGCTGGCGAACCTGCTGCTGGCGCGCGGCGTGCGGGCGGGGGACCGGGTGGCGGTGCTGCTGCCGCAGGTGCCGCTCTGCGCCGTGGCGCACCTTGCCATCTACCGCATCGGCGCCATCGCGGTGCCGCTGTTCCAGCTGTTCGGGCCGGATGCCATCGCCTATCGCGTCGGCGACTGCGAGGCGCGCGCCGTCATCACCGATGCCGTGGGCGCGGCGCGCGTGCCGCCGGGGCCGCTGCTGCTGCTGGCCGAGGAGCTTCCCGCGCTGATGGCGCAGGCCAGCGACCGCCACGCCTGCGCCGACACGCTGGCCGAAGATCCGGCGCTGATCATCTACACCTCCGGCACCACGGGCGCCGCCAAGGGCGCGCTGCACGCCCATCGCGTGCTGCTGGGCCACCTGCCAGGCGTCGAGATGCCGCAGGACCTGTTCCCGCAGCCGGGCGACCTGTTCTGGACGCCGGCCGACTGGGCCTGGATCGGCGGCTTGCTGGACGTGCTGCTGCCCAGCCTGTTCCACGGCGTTCCGGTGCTGGCGCACCGCATGGCGAAGTTCGACCCGGAGGAGGCGTTCCGCCTGATCCGCGACGAAGGGGTTCGCAACCTCTTCCTGCCGCCCACCGCGCTGCGGCTGATGCGCCAGGTGCCGGGCGGGCAGGCCCGGCCGCGCTCCATCGGCAGCGGCGGCGAGACGCTGGGGGCGGAGATGCTGGAGTGGGGCAGGGAGGCCTTCGGCGTCACCATCAACGAGTTCTATGGGCAGACGGAGTGCAACCTCGTGCTGTCCTCCTGCGCGGCGCTGTTCCCCCCGAAGCCCGGCTGGGCGGGGCGCGCGGTGCCGGGCCATGAGGTAGCCATCCGCGATGGCGAGATCGCGGTGCGCGCGCCCGACCCGGTGATGTTCCTGCGCTACTGGAACCGGCCGGAGGAGACGGCGGCGAAGTTCCGCGACGGCTGGCTGATGACCGGCGACGCCGGCGAGATGGACGAGGACGGCTTCGTGCGCTTCCTCGGCCGGGCGGATGACGTCATCACCTCCGCCGGCTACCGCATCGGGCCGAGCGAGATCGAGGATTGCCTGTTGCGCCACCCGGCGGTGGCGGCGGCGGCGGTGTTCGGCGTGCCCGATCCCCTCCGCACGGAGGCGGTGGCGGCGGCGGTGGTGCTGCGCGCGGGTCACGCGGTCACGAAGGATCTGGCGCGCGCCCTGCAGGACCAGGTGCGCAGCCGACTGGCGGCGCATTGCTACCCGCGCGAGGTCCGCTTCGTGGCGGCCTTGCCGCAGACCGCGACCGGCAAGATCATGCGCAAGGTGCTGCGCGAGACATGGGAGCAGGGCTGATGCTGCCGAACACGGGCATTCCCACGCTGGATTTCGGCCTGGGCGAGGAGGTGGAGGCGCTGCGCGACACGGTGCGCGCCTTCTCCGCCGAGAAGGTCGCGCCGCTGGCCGCCGAGATTGACCGCACCGACGAATTCCCGCGCCAGCTGTGGCCGGAGATGGGCGCGCTGGGCCTGCACGGCATCACCGTGGCGGAGGAGCGCGGCGGCGCCGGCATGGGTTACCTGGCGCATTGCGTGGCGATGGAGGAGGTGTCGCGCGCCTCGGCCAGCGTGGGGCTGAGCTACGGCGCGCATTCCAACCTCTGCGTCAACCAGATTGAGCGCAACGGCGACGCCGCGCAGAAGGCGCGTTACCTGCCCAAGCTGATCAGCGGCGAGCACCTGGGCGCGCTGGCGATGAGCGAGCCTGGCGCGGGCAGCGACGTGGTCAGCATGAAGCTGCGCGCCGAGAAGCGCGGCGACCGCTACGTGCTGAATGGCACCAAGCTGTGGATCACCAACGCGCACTACGCCGAGACGCTGATCGTCTACGCCAAGACCGACCCCGAGGCCGGGCCCAAGGGCATCACCGCCTTCATCGTCGAGAAGGGCTTCAAGGGCTTCACCCCGGCGCAGAAGCTGGACAAGCTGGGCATGCGCGGCAGCCCGACCAGCGAGCTGGTCTTCGAGGATTGCGAGGTCCCGGCGGAGAATGTGCTGGGCCAGGTGAATGGCGGCGTGCGCGTGCTGATGTCCGGCCTGGACTACGAGCGCGCGGTGCTGGCCGCCGGCCCGCTGGGCATCATGCAGGCCTGCCTGGACGTGGTGGTGCCCTACATCCACGAGCGCAAGCAGTTCGGGCAGAGCATCGGCGAGTTCCAGTTCATCCAGGGCAAGGTGGCGGACATGTACACGCGGCTCAACGCGGCCCGCGCCTATGTCTATGCCGTGGCGCGCGCCTGCGACGCCGGGCGCACCACCCGCAAGGACGCCGCCGGCGCCATCCTCTTCGCCGCGGAGGAAGCGACGAAGGCGGCGCTGGATGCCATCCAGATCCTCGGCGGCAATGGCTACATCAACGACTACCCGACCGGCCGGCTGCTGCGCGACGCCAAGCTGTACGAGATCGGCGCCGGCACCTCGGAAATCCGCCGCCTGCTGATCGGGCGCGAGCTGTTCCGGGAGACGGCATGATCAACCCGCGCTCCCCCGAATTCCAGGCCAACCGGGACCGCAACCTCGCGCTGCTCGACGCCCTGGCCGCGCGCACGGCGAAGGCCGCGCTGGGCGGGCCGGAGGCGGCGCGGCAGAAGCACCTGGCCCGCGGCAAGCTGCTGCCGCGCGAGCGCGTGGAGAATCTGCTGGATCCCGGCGCGCCCTTCCTGGAGCTGTCGCCGCTGGCGGCCAGTGGGATGTATGGCGACGAGGTGCCGGGGGCGGGCCTCGTCACCGGCATCGGGATGGTGTCGGGGCGGCTCTGCGTCATCGTCGCCAATGACGCGACGGTGAAGGGCGGCTCCTACTACCCGCTCACGGTGAAGAAGCACCTGCGCGCGCAGGAGGTGGCGCGGGAGAACAACCTGCCTTGCCTGTACCTGGTGGACAGCGGCGGCGCCAACCTGCCGAACCAGGATAAGATCTTCCCCGACCGCGAGCATTTCGGCCGCATCTTCTTCAACCAGGCGAACATGTCCGCCGCCGGCATCCCGCAGATCGCTGCCGTCATGGGTTCCTGCACCGCCGGCGGCGCCTATGTGCCGGCGATGTGCGACGAGGCGGTGATCGTGCGCGAGCAGGGCACCATCTTCCTCGGCGGCCCGCCGCTGGTGAAGGCGGCGACGGGCGAGGTGGTGAGCGCGGAGGACCTCGGCGGCGGCGACGTGCACACGCGCCTCTCCGGCGTGGCCGACCACCTGGCGGAGGATGACCGCCACGCGCTGCTGCTGCTGCGCCGCATCGTCGGCAACCTCAACGCGCCCAAGCCGCCGCCGCCGCCGCGCGCGCCCGTGCCGCCGAGGCACGACCCGGCGGAGCTGCTGGGCCTCATCCCCGCCGACGTGCGCCAGCCGGTGCCGGCGCGCGAGATCATCGCCCGCATCGTGGATGGCTCGGAGCTGGACGAGTTCAAGCCGCGCTACGGCACCACGCTGGTCACGGGCTTCGCGCACCTGTGGGGCATGCCGGTCGGCGTCATCGCCAATGACGGCATCCTGTTCAGCGAGAGCGCGCAGAAGGGCGCGCATTTCATCGAGCTGTGCTGCCAGCGCGGCATCCCGCTGCTGTTCCTGCAGAACATCGCCGGCTTCATGGTCGGCCGGAAATACGAGACGGGCGGCATCGCGAAGGACGGCGCCAAGCTGGTGACGGCGGTGGCCACCGCCAGCGTGCCCAAGCTGACGCTGATCACCGGCGGCTCCTTCGGCGCCGGCAATTACGGCATGTGCGGCCGCGCCTATGGCCCGCGCTTCCTGTTCACCTGGCCCAACAGCCGCATCAGCGTGATGGGCGGCGAGCAGGCGGCCAGCGTGCTGGCGACCCTGCGGCGCGACAACCTCGAAGCCGCCGGCAAGCCTTGGAGCGCGGAGGAGGAGGACGCCTTCAAGGCGCCGATCCGCGAGAAGTACGAGCGCGAGGGCGACCCCTACCACGCCACCGCGCGGCTCTGGGATGACGGCATCATCAACCCGGCGATGACCCGCGACGTGCTGGGCCTGGCGTTGCACGCCGCCATGTATGCGCCCGGCGAGCGCCGCCGCGCGCCGCTGTTCCGGATGTGACGGCCATGTTCCGCACCCTGCTCATCGCCAATCGGGGCGAGATCGCCGCCCGCATCGCCCGCACGGCGCGGCGCATGGGCATCCGCACCGTCGCCGTGTTCTCGGATGCCGATGCCGGCGCGCTGCATGTGCAGGCGGCGGATGAGGCGCATCGGCTGGGCCCGGCCCCGGCCGCGGAATCCTACCTGCGCGCCGACCTCATCCTCGACATCGCGCGGCGCACGGGGGCGGAGGCCGTCCATCCCGGCTACGGCTTCCTCAGCGAGAACGCGGGTTTCGCCGAGGCCTGCGCCGCCGCCGGCATCGCCTTCGTCGGGCCGGGGCCGGATGCCATCCGCTCCATGGGCTCCAAGGCGGAGAGCAAGCGGCTGATGGTCGCCGCCGGCGTGCCCACCGTGCCGGGCTATCATGGCGAGGCGCAGGACGACGCCACGCTGGCCGAACATGCCGCGCGCATCGGCTTCCCCGTGCTGATCAAGGCCAGCGCCGGCGGGGGCGGGAAGGGGATGCGCCCCGCCCTGCGCGCCGAAGACTTCGCCGCCGAGCTGGCCGGCGCCCGGCGCGAGGCCAAGGCCGCCTTCGGCGACGACCGCGTGCTGCTGGAGAAATACCTGCAACGCCCGCGCCATGTGGAGGTGCAGGTGCTGGGCGACGCGCACGGCCGCATCATCCACCTGCACACGCGCGACTGCTCGGTGCAGCGCCGCCACCAGAAGGTGCTGGAGGAAGCGCCGGCTCCGGCGCTGGACGACGCCCTGCGCCAACGGCTGCACGATGCGGCGGTGGATGCGGCGAAGGCGGTCGGCTACGTCAATGCGGGCACGGTGGAGTTCATCGTCGAGGGCGACGACGCCTTCTTCCTGGAGATGAACACGCGCCTCCAGGTGGAGCACCCGGTCACCGAGATGGTCACCGGGCTGGACCTGGTGGAATGGCAGCTCCGCATCGCCGCCGGGGAGGCGCTGCCGCCGGATTTCCCGCCCGCGCCGCATGGCCACGCGGTGGAGGTGCGCCTCTATGCCGAGGATGCGGCGCAGGAATTCCGCCCCTCCACCGGCCGCATCACCCGCCTGGAGGTGCCGGAGGGGGAGGGACTGCGGCTGGATGCCGGTTTCCGCGCCGGCGACGCCGTCACCTCCTTCTACGACCCCATGCTGGCCAAGTTGATCGCCTGGGGCCCGGACCGGGACGCCGCGCTGGACCGGCTGGCGACGGCCTTGGAGGAAACCGCGCTGGAGGGCTTCCCCACCAACCTGCCCTTCCTGCGGCGGCTGGCGCGGCACGGGGCGCTGCGCGCGCTGGAGCTGGACACCGGCTTCATCCCTCGCCACGCCGCTGCGCTGCTGGCCCCGCCCCGCCCGGTGCCGCCCGGGCTGCTGGCCGCCGCGCTGTCCTTGCCGCATGGGCCACCGAACGCCCCGTGGTCGCGCCGCGACGGCTTCCGCCTGCACGGCGCCGCCGCCCGCCTGGAGGCCTGGGGCGACGGCTTCCAGACCAGCGAGCACCGCGTGGCCCGCGGGCCGCATGGCGCCACGGTGGACGGCGCGGCGCCCGACGCGGCGGGCGCGCGGCTGGAGCGGCGCGGCGACGACATCCTGGTCACGCTGCCGGGCGAGGCATGGCGGCTGCGCCCGGTGGAGGCGATGCCGCGCGCCGCAGCCGCCAAGGATGCCGGCACCCTGCTGGCGCCCATCCCCGGGCGGCTAGTGCAGCTGCTGGTGGCGGCGGGCGACGAGGTGGCCGAGGGGCAGCTGGTGGCGGTGATGGAAGCGATGAAGACCGAGTTGAAGTTCCACGCCCCGATGGCCGGGCGCGTCGCCGCCACCCCCCACGCGGCGGGCGACGCCGTGGAGGAGGGGGAGCCCATCCTCCATCTGGTGCCCCAGCCGGGCTGACGCGCCCACAACTGACGCGCGCAGCCTTCCTGGGCATGCATCTTTCGATCTGTTGCGCCCGCTCGGCCGCTGCCGGAATGATGGCAGCGACGTGACGGGAGGAAGACATGAGCCTCGGGCAACCGATGAAGCCGCAGGCGCGCCGACGCATCGGCTCCACGCGCGAGGGCGAGGCGAGCGACAGCGGCGAGGTGTGGACCCTGCTGCGCGCCCTGGGCCTGCTGGCGCTGGGCGTCGTCGTCATGTCCTGGATCCTCACCTGAGCGGTTTTGCCTTGGCGGCCCCCGCCGTGTAGAAGGGCGGCATGGACCGTCGTGCCTTCCTCGCCGGGGTGGCGGCGCTTGCCCTCCCGCCCGCTTCCGGCCGCGCGCAGCCACGCCCCGTTGCCGCCGGGCCGGAGGCGATCGCCCGCCTCGGCCAGCGCCTGCTGCGCCTGGAGGAGGACGGGCTGGACCCCCGCTGGTACGACCTGCACGCCGGCAACGCGGCCGACCCCGCTGCCGTGCTGCGCGCCACTGGGCAAGCCCTGGCCGACCTCGTGCAGGGCCGCGCCGGCACGCCGCCGGGCCGGGTGGACCTGCGGCGCGACGCCGCGGCGAACCCGCTGCAGCCCTGGATCAACCAGCTGGCCGAGGCGGCGGAACCGGCCGAGGTGCTGGATCGCGCCGCCCTGGCGCACCCCGACATGCCGGCGCTGAAGGCCGCCCTGGCCGCCGCCCGCGCCCGCGCCCAGGCCGGCTGGACGCCGGTGCCCACGGCCGGCGGCACGCTGGAGCCCGGCGCGCTGGACGCGCGGGTGCCCGCGCTGCGCGCCCGCCTGTCCGCCACCGACCCGCAGCTGGCCGTGCGCCCCGGTTCCGGCGGCGAGTACGACGCCGCGCTGGTGGCCGCCGTGCGCCGCTTCCAGACGGCGGCGGGGCTGGAGCCCGACGGGCGCATCGGCGCTGCCACCTTCGCGGCGCTGAACCGCACCCCGCAGGCGCAGGTGAACCAGCTGCGCGTGGCGATGGACATGCGCCGCGGCATGGCCGCCCCCCCGCGCGAGCGCAGGGTGGAGGTCAACATCCCCGACTACCGGCTGCTGGTGCTGGAGGACGGGCGCACCCTGATGGACATGGCCGTGGTGGTGGGCCGCCCCGCCCGCGCCACGCCGATGATCGTGACGCGGCTGACCTCCGTGCAGTTCAACCCGCCCTGGGGCGTGCCGCACCGCTTGGCGAAGGAGGACATGCTGCCCCGGCTGCGGCGCGACCCCACCGCGTTGCAGGCCCGCGGCATCCGCATCTTCCGCCGCATCGAGGGCGAGGTGGTGGAGGTAGACCCGACCACGGTGGACTGGCGCGCCATCCATCCCGACCGCTTCCCCTTCTTCCTGCGGCAGGATGCGGGGGACCTGAATGCCCTGGGCCGGCTGAAGTTCATCATGCCCAACAACGACGACATCTTCCTGCACGACACGCCGGACCGGCAGTATTTCCGCCGCCCGGACCGTGCGCATTCCTCGGGCTGCATCCGGCTGGAGCGCCCGATGGACTTCCTGCTGCTGGTGCTGGACGGCATGCCGGGCTGGGACAGGGAGCGGGCGGACCGCGTCCTGGCCTCGCGCGCCACCTCCGTGACCACCCTGCGCCGGCAGATGCCCATCCGCCTGCACTACACCACCGTCACCGTGGCGGGGGCCGAGGTCCGCGTCCGGCAGGACATCTACGGGCTGGACGAGGCCTACGCGCGTGCCATGGACCACCGCGGCGCGCGCGTCCCCCTCGCGGCGCGGAGCTGACAGAGGACGAAGGCATGCGACTCTTCCACGATGCCTGCCCGGCCTGCGCGGCCGGGGAGACCTGCACCCCCGTGTCCCGCCGCGTCATGCTGGGCGCGGCCTTCGGGCTGCTGACGGCGCCGGCCATGGCGCAATCCGGCGCCGGCGGCGTCCGCCGCATCGCCGTGCGCCGCGTGCAGACCGGCGACAGCTTCTCCGGCGTCTACTGGCGCGACGGCCGCTACGACCGCGACGCCCTGCGCCGGCTGGACGAGGTGCTGCGCGACCCCGGCATGGACGAGGCGACGCCGATGGACCCGCGCCTGTTCGACGTGCTGTCCCAGGTGCAGCGGCGGCTGGATTCCGACGACACCTGGAACGTCATCAGCGCCTACCGCGCGCCCGAGACCAACGCCGCGCGCGCCCGCGAATCCCGCCGGGTGTCCCGCGTGTCGCTGCACATGTCGGGCATGGCGGCGGATTGCCGCCTGCCGGACCGCGCCGCCACCGCCATCGCCCGCGCGGCCGCCGAGATGCAGACCGGCGGCGTCGGCCTGTACCGGCGCGACGGCTTCGTCCACCTGGATTGCGGCCCCGTCCGCCGCTGGTGAGGCTCAGTTGCGCTGGGTGCCCGCCGCGGGCGCCTGGCCGCGCAGGCATTCGCGCATGAAGCCCTTGCGGCCCTCGCCCGCCAGGTTGCGGCTGCGCGCGTCGGCGTTGCAGGCGCGCATGCGCTCGTGCTGGGCCTGCTGGGCGGGGGTGGGCGCGCGCCGCTCGGCCAGGGCCGGCGGCGCCAGCAGCAAGAGCAGGGCAAGGAGGCGAAGGAGCATCCGGGCTTTCCCGTGAAGGTTGCATCTCCCTGATGCGCCGGGGCGCGGGGGCTTGGCAAGGCGGGTGGGCGGCCCGCACCATCGGGGCATGTCCGACTCCGCCCTGGCCCTGCAGCTCGCGGACTACATCCGCCGCTGGCACGGCATCGCCCCACCCTCCGCCGCCGCGCCGCAGGCCCTGGCCGAGCTGGAGGCGGTGATTGCCGCCCTGGCCGAGCTGGACGGCACCGTCCCCTTCGACTGCGAGCCCGCGGAGTTCGCCGCGGCGCTGGAGGACTGCCGCGCGCCATGACGCCCGAGGCGCTGCTGGAGCTTCCGCTCACCGAGGCCGCCGACGCCTTCCGCCGCGGCGAGGTGACGGCCGCGCGCCTGCTCGACGCCGCGCTGGGCCGCATCCGCCACGCCCAGGGGCTGACCAACGCCGTGCTGCGGCTGGACGAGGCGGCGGCGCGCATGGCCGCCTTTGCCGCCGACCGGGCGCGCGCCAAGGGCGAGGCGCCGGGCCCGCTGGCCGGCGTGCCGTTGCTGCACAAGGACATGTTCGACCGCGCGGGCCACGCCACCACCGCGGGCAGCGTGATCTGGCGCGACCGCATTGCCCGGCGCACCGCCACCGTGCTGGAGCGCCTGGACGCCGCCGGCGCGCTGGACCTGGGCCGGCTGAACATGGCGGAGTTCGCCCAGAACGGCACCGGCCACAACCGCCCCTATGGCGACGCCCGCAACCCCTGGAACGGGGATTACTGCACCGGCGGCTCCTCCTCCGGCTCCGGCGCGGCGGTGGCGGCGCGCATGTGCTGGGGGGCGCTGGGCTCGGACACCGGCGGCTCCATCCGCCTGCCGGCGGCGATGTGCGGGATCTCCGGCCTGAAGCCCACGCAGGGACGGGTGCCGCGCACCGGCGCGATGCCGCTGTCCTTCTCCTGCGACAATGTCGGGCCGATGGCGCGCACCGCGCGCGACCTGGCGCGGCTGCTGGGCGTGCTGGCCGGGCGCTGCGCGGGCGACCCGGCCAGCAGCGCCCTGCCGGCGGAGGACTACGAGGCCGCGCTGGACGGCGACCTGCGCGGCCTGCGCATCGGCGTGATCGAGCCGATGGCGGAGGGCTGCGAGGAGGAGGTGCGGCGCGCCTTCGACGCCGCGCTGGACGCCTGGCGGGCGCGCGGGGCGTTGCTGCGCGGCGTGGCGCCGGCCAGCCTGAAGCCCGCCGCCACCTACACCGCCCTGGTGTCGCGCAGCGAGGGGGCGATGATCCACGCGCAATGGATGCGCGAGCGGCCGGCGGATTACGCGCCGCACCTTTCGGCCCGCATCTACGCCGGCTATGCCGTGCCGGCCGCCGCCTATGCCGAGGCGCTGGCCCGGCGCGGCGGCGTGCTGCGCGCCTTCTGCGCCGAGGCGTTCCGCGAGCACGACATCCTGCTGGCGCCCACCCTGCGCACCCCCGTGCCCAGCCGGGCCGAGACGGACGTGGACGCCGACCCGGCCAACTGGCCGCGGATGATGGGCGTGTCGGCCAACACGCGGGTGTTCAACTACCTGGGCCTGCCGGTCGCCTCCATCCCCTGCGGCTTTGACGGGCGCGGCCTGCCGGTGGGCCTGCAGGTGATCGGCCGCCCCTTCGCCGAGGCCGCGGTGCTGCGCGCCGCCGACGCCTTCCAGCGCGAGACCGACTGGCACCTGCGGGCGCCGCCGCTTTGACAAGCCGCGTCGCCGCCGCCACGCTCCGTTCCCGACACGAGGAGACTCCGTCGCCATGAACCGTCTCATCCCGCTGGCCGTGCTGGGGGCCGTGCTGGCCGGTGGCGCGCTGGCGCAGCAGGCCAAGCAGCCGACCCAGGGCGCGCTGCCCGACTGGCGGGCCGAGCCCCGCTACACCACGCTGAACCTGCGCGCCGGCTTCGAGCCCGACCCGCGCGAGGTGCGCGTGGAGGCCGGCGGCGACCGCGAGGCCACCGCCATCCGCCCCGAATGCGCCGGCTGGATCGACTTCTCCCGCCCCGACGTGGACCTGAACTACGAGTCCGGGCAGTACCCGCTGGTCATCAGCGCCGTCAGCAGCGTGGACACCACCATCGTGGTCAACGACGCCGACGGCAACTGGCACTGCAACGACGACTGGGACGGGCTGAACCCCGGCGTGGTGTTCCGCAGCCCCAAGTCGGGCAACTACAACATCTGGGTCGGCACCTTCGAGCGCGGGCGGCCGCAGCAGGCCACCGTGCGCGTCAGCGAGGTGCTGCCGCAGGGCCGGCGCTGACGCGCGTTTCCGCTCCAGGGCGTCGCGCTTCCAGCTTGCGGGACGCGCCCTATCCCGCCAGCTCGCGGGACCGCGCGGTGGCGGCGGCGATCGCCTCCTCCATCAGCGCGGGCCAGGCGCCCTCGCGCATCAGCACCGCCAGGGCACGCTCCGTCGTGCCCTTGGGGCTGGTGACGTTGCGGCGCAGCTGCGCCGCGTCCTCGGCCGATGCGGCCAGCAGGGCGCCGGAGCCCGCCACGGTGGCGCGGGCCATCCGCCGCGCCAGCGCCGCCGGCAGGCCCTGGGACAGCGCGGCCTGCTCCAGCACCTCGGCCAGCAGGAACACGTAGGCCGGCCCGCCGCCGGACACGGCGGTGACGGCGTCGAGCTGGCCTTCCTCCTCCACCCAGGCGGATTCGCCCACCGCGGCCAGCAGCTGGTCGCACAGCGCTCGTTGCTGCGGCGTCACCCCCGGTCCGGCGAAGGCCGCGGTGAAGCCCTGGCGCACCGCGGCCGGGGTGTTGGGCATGGCGCGCACCACGGCGGCCCGGCCGCCCAGCAGGGCGTTCATGCCCGCCACGCTGCGTCCGGCCATGATGGACAGGAACACCGTGCCCGGGCCGGCCAGCCCCGCCAGCGGCGGCAGGGCGGCCGGCGCCTCCTGCGGCTTGGTGGCCAGGATGACGGCGGCGGGGGCGAAGCCCGCCGGCACCCCGGCCGGGCTGGGGACGTGGCGAACCCGCCCGGCGAAGGCGGCGACGGCGGGCGCATGCGGCTCCACCACCACGCTGTGGGGCGGCAGGCCCTGTTCCAGCCAGCCTGACAGCAGCGCGCCCCCCATCTTGCCGCAGCCGAGGAGGAGGAGGGGAGGGAGGCTCATGCGGCCCAGGATAGGCCGCGGCGCGACGGGGTGGAACCGCGGCGCCCGTTCACCGTCCCTCAACCCTTCCGCAGCCATCCTGCCGCCCCCCACGGAGGAGCACGCTGAGGCCGATGACCAACCACGCCCACCCCTCGAAGCCACGCGGCGGCATCGCCGTGCGCCTTGCCGCCGGATTCGCGGCGGTGCTGACCCTGCTGGTCGTGCTCGCCGCCGTGGCGGTGGGCCGGGTGAACGGCATCGCCGAGAGCCTGGCCACGGTGAACGACGTCAACAGCGTCAAGCAGCGCTTCGCCATCAACTTCCGCGGCAGCGTGCATGACCGCGCCATCAGCCTGCGCGACGTCGTGCTGCTGGAGGCGGAGGGCGAGCGCCGCGCCGCGCTGGAGGAGATCACCCGGCTGGCGCAGTTCTACGCGACCAGCGCGGTCCGGCTGGACGCCATGATGGCGGGCGGGCGGGAGGTGACGCCGCGGGAAGTGGAGATCCTCGCCAGCATCAAGGCGACGGAAACCCGCACCCTGCCGGTGATCGAGGCGGTGATCGCCGCCCGCGCCGCAGGCGACGCCGCGGGCGCGCATCGCCGCCTGATGGCGGAGGCGCGGCCGCTGTTCATCGAATGGCTGGCGCGCATCAACCAGTTCATCGACCTCCAGGAGGAGAAGAACCGCGCCGTGGCCAGCGAGGCGCGCGGCGTCGCCGATGGTTTCCAGGCGCTGATGCTGGGGCTGCTCGCTTCGGCGCTGGCGATCGGCGCGGGCATCTGCGCGTGGTCGCTGCGCGCGGTGGCGCCGCTGCGCCGCCTCGCCGCGGCGATGCGCGAGCTGGCGGCGGGTGGCGAGGTGCCGGCGACCCCCGGGCTGGGCCGGCGCGACGAGGTGGGCGCCATGGCCGCGGCGGTGGAGGTGTTCCGCGCCGAGGGGGCGGAGGCCCGCCGCCTGCGCGCCGAGCAGGATGCCGCCGCCAAGGCCGCCCAGGCCGACCAGGCGGCCGCCCTGCGCGCCATGGCCGACCGCGTGGAAGGCGAAACCCTGACCGCCATGCGCACCCTGGTGGACCAGGCGCGGCACCTGGCGGAGGAGGCAGCCGGGATGGAGGCCGCGACCGGCCGGGTGAACGGCAACGCCGCGGCGGTGGACGGCGCCGCCGCGCAATCCCTCGCGGTGGCCGAGACGGTGGCGGCGGCGGCCGAGGAGCTGGCCGCCTCCATCCGCGCCATCACGGAACGGGTGGGGGAGGCCGCGGAGGTCAGCCGCGGCACCAGCGCCGACAGCGCCGAGACGGAGCGCGCCATCGTCGCCCTGTCCGGCTCGGTGGCGCAGATCGGCGACGTGGCGCGGCTGATCGAGGGCATCGCCGGGCAGACCAACCTGCTGGCGCTCAACGCCACCATCGAGGCGGCGCGGGCGGGCGAGGCCGGCAAGGGCTTCGCGGTGGTGGCGAGCGAGGTGAAGAACCTCGCCGCGCAGACCGCCAAGGCCACGGAGGAGATCGCCTCGCAGATCGAGGCGGTGCGCACGCGCACCGACGACGCAGTCAGCGTGGTGCGCCGCATCGCCGCCTCCGTCGGCCGGATGGACCAGCTGGCGGCTCACCTCTCGGACGCGGTGGGCCAGCAGAACGCCGCGACGCGCGACATCGCCCGCAACGTGGCCGAGGCCGCGGAGGCGGCGCGGGAGGTGACGCGCCGCATCGGCGAGGTGGCGGCCGATGCGCGGGAAGCCGGCGACCGCGCCGGGCGCACCCGCACCGAGACCGCCGCCCTGGCCGAGGGCACCGCCGCGCTGTCCTCCCAGGTGGTGGGCATCCTGCGCAGCGCCGTGCCCGAGGTGGACCGGCGCGCGGCGGAGCGGCGCCCGCATGGCGGGGAAGCCAGCCTGGTCCTCGACGGGCGGGAGCACCGGCTGCGCGTGCTCGACCTGTCGGAGAACGGGGTGGGGCTCGAGGGCGAGGTCGCGGCCCGGCCCGGGCAGCGCGCCATGCTGGCCCTGCCGGGCCGCGCCGCGGCGCCGGTGGAGGTGCGCCACATGCGTGACGGCCGGCTCGGCGTGCAGTTCCTGGAGCGCGGGAAGGCGGCCGCCTGAGGCGGCGTCAGGCGTGGCCCGCGGTGGCGCTCAGCATCAGCGGGTCCACGTGCAGCTTGGCGAGGGCGCGGCGCCACTTGGTGGCCGCCTCGCCCTCGAACACCAGGGCGGCGTCGGCGGGAACGGACAGCCAGGCGTTGCGCGCCATCTCGTCCTCCAGCTGGCCGGGGCCCCAGCCGGCGTAGCCCAGCGCCAGCAGGCACTGCCGCGGCCCGCCGCCGCCGGCGATGGCCTTCAGGATGTCCACGCTGGCGGTGAGGCCGAAGCCGCCTTCCACCGCCAGCGAGCCCTCGGCCTGCCATTCGCCGCTGTGCAGCACGAAGCCGCGGCTCTCCTCCATGGGGCCGCCGGCCACCAGCTCGATGCGGCGCTGCGGCGGCACCGGCTCCACGCCCACCTGCTTGAGCAGCGCGTCGAAGGTCAGGCGCTGGATGGGCTTGTTTAGCACCAGCCCCATCGCCCCCTCCGCCGAATGGGCGCAGACGCAGATCACCGTGCCCGCGAAGGGGCCTTCCTGCAGGCTGGGCATGGCGATCAGCAGCTGGCCGGCCAGCCGCCCATCCTGCCCCGCATCCGCCGCGCCGCCGAAGGCGGCCTTCCAGTCGTCCTTGGCCATGCGGGGGAAGATGGCGGCGCCCGCCGCCCCCTGCAAGCGTGACAGCGCTGGACGAATCCGTTAGGCCGGGGGCGAAGGAAAACCGCTCCAAGGACCCCCGCGCAATGACCATCCAGCCCGGCGACCGCATCCCCTCCGCCACCCTCATGGCCGCCACGGCCGACGGGCCGAAGGAGGTTTCCACCGACGAGATCTTCGCTGGCAAGACCGTCGTGCTGTTCGGCGTGCCCGGCGCCTTCACCCCCACCTGCTCGGCCAAGCACCTGCCGGGCTTCGTGCAGCAGCGCGCCGCCCTGCAGGCCAAGGGCGTGGACACCGTGGCCTGCATGAGCGTGAACGACGTCTTCGTCATGGGCGCGTGGCGCAAGGACCAGGGCATCAACGAGGAGGTGACGCTGCTGGCCGACGGCGCCGCCGCCTTCACCAAGGCGCTGGGGCTGGAGTTCGACCTCACCGGCCGCGGGCTGGGCGTGCGCTGCCAGCGCTTCGTGCTGGTGGCCAAGGACGGCGTCGTCAGCCACGTGGCGGTCGAGGCGCCGGGCGCCTTCGAGGTGAGCAAGGCCGAGGCGGTGCTGGAGAAGCTGTAAGCCTGCCCATGCCCTTGCCGCGCCGCGCCCTGGCCGGCGCGGGGCTGGCCGCGGCGCTGGCCCGGCCCGCCCTGGCCCAGGCGCGGCCGGTGGTGCTGGCCCTGCAATGGGACCATCAGTTCCAGTTCGCCGGCTACTACGCCGCGCTGTGGCAGGGCTTCTTCCGCGAGGCCGGCTTCGCCGCCGAGATCCGCTCCGCCTTCCCGGATGGCCGCCCCGCCTACCGCGCCCCGGTGGCGGAGGTGACGGCGGGGCGCGCGCAGTTCGGCACCGGCAACGCCGGCATCCTGCTGGCCCATGCGCGGGGCGCGCCCATCGCCGTCGTCGCCACGCTGTTCCAGCAATCCGGCACGCGGCTGTACTTCCGGCGCGGCCTGCGCGAGGTGCGCTCGCCGGCCGACCTGGTGGGGCTGCGCCTGGGCCGCAACCAGGGCAACGAGCTGCTGGACGTGGAGCTGCTGGCCATGCTGGCCGCCGAGGGCATCAGCCCCGAGCGGCTGGAGGTGGTGCGCTACGCGCCCGACCGCCTGCTGCGCGCGCTGGCCGCGGGCGAGTACGACATGACCTTCGGCTACTCCCTGTCTGCCCCCTGGGAGCAGCGGGAGCTGGGGGTGGAGTTCGGCGAGCTGCGCCCCACCGACTACGGCATCGCCTTCTACGGCGACAGCCTGTTCGCCGACCGCCGCCTGGCCCGCGCCGACCCGAAGCTGGTGGAAGCCTTCCGCGACGCCGCGCTGCGCGGCTGGGCCTGGGCGCTGGACAATCCCGAGGAAGTGGCCGAGCGCATCCCGCGCGAGTTCCCGCGCGTGCTGGCCGTCGGCGACGTGGGGGGCTTCAACCGCTTCCAGATCCCCATCGTGCGGGAGCTGACGCTGCATCCCATCGTGCAGCTGGGCAACGTGAACCCTGAGCGGTGGGAGCGCATGAACCGCCTGCTGGCCCGCGCCGGGCTGGTGCCCGACGCCCCGCTGGACACCCGCGCCTTCCTGTTCGACCCGGTGCGCGAGGCGCAGGAGCGCGCGCAGAACCGCCAGCGCCTGCAGCTGGCCGCGCTGGGGGGCGCCGCGGTGCTGGGCGGCGCGGCGGCGCTGTGGGTGGCGGCCCTGCGCCGCACCACGCGCCGCGTCGCGGGGGAGCTCGCGGCCTCGCAGGCGGCGCTACTGCAGGCGCAGAAGATGGAGTCGCTCGGCCTCGTCATGGGCGGGGTGGCGCATGACGTGAACAACCTGCTGCAGGTCGTCACCTCCGGCCTCAACCTGCTGGAGCAGGGGCAGATGGACGACGACAGCCGCGCCATGGTGCACGACGCCATGCGCCGCGCGGTGGAGCGGGGGGCGGCGGTGAACGCGCAGATCCTGGCCTTCGCGCGCGAGCAGGAGCTGCGCCCGGCCCGCATCGAGCCGGCGGAGCAGCTGGGGGGGATGCGCCCGCTGCTGGAGCGCGCCCTGCGCTCGGACATCCGGCTGGAGATGGACCTGCCCGCCGAGGCCTGGCCCGTGCTGGCCGACCCGGTGCAGCTGGAGATGGCGCTGCTGAACCTCGCGGTGAACGCGCGCGACGCCATGCCGCGCGGCGGCACCCTGGCCATCGCCCTTTCCAACGAGGTGCTGGCGGAACGCGCCGGGGAGCCGGAGCCGCTGCGCGGCGAGTTCCTGCGCATCGCCCCGCGCGACACCGGCGCGGGCATCCCGCCGGAGCTGCTGGCCAAGGTGCTGGAGCCCTTCTTCACCACCAAGGAGCGCGGGCGCGGCACCGGGCTGGGCCTGGCGCAGGCGGCCGGCTTCGCGCGGCAGTCGGGCGGCGGCCTGCGCATCGAGAGCACGCCGGGGCGCGGCACCACCGTCTCGCTGCTGCTGCCGCGCGACCGCGAGGGGGCGGCGGCCCCGGCGCCGCCGCCGGGCCGCCCCGCGCCGCCGCCGCGCCGCCTGCTGCTGGTGGAGGGCCGCGCCGACATGGCCGCGCTGCTGCGCGCGGCGCTGGAGGAGGCCGGGCACGAGGTGCGCGTGGAAGCCGATGCGGCCGGCGCCCTGGCGGCCCTGGCACGGGCGCGCCCCGGCTTCGACGCCGCGCTGGTGGGCGAGGCGGAAGCGGCGGCGACGCTGGAGGGCGCGGGCGCCAAGGTGGTGCAGCTGCTGCCCGCGGGCGCCCCCGTGCCGCAGCGCCGCTCGCTGCGCCGCCCCTTCACCGCCGAGGCGCTGGAGGCGGCGCTGGCCTGAGGCGCGACGCCGCCCGGGGCGCTATCCCGCGGCCGACCCGGCCGGCCAGCGCAGGGTGATGCGCAGCCCCTCGGGCGCCCATTCCTCCTCCGCCTGGCCACCGAGCTGGGATTCGACCGTGGCGCGCACCAGCTCGGCGCCGAAGCCGCGTTCCGCCGGGGCCATGGCGGGCGGGCCACCGCTCTCGCGCCAATGCAGCTCGGCCATCGCGTCGCGCGCCGCCAGCCGGATGGCGACCTGCCCGCCCGGCCGCGACAGCGCGCCGTGCTTCACGGAGTTAGTGAGCCACTCGTGCAGCACCAGCGCCAGGGGCTGCACGTCATCGGCGGCCAGGGGCAGGTCGGCGCCCTCCACCACCACGGCCGCCCCGTGCGGCCGGCCCAGGCGGCGCGCCAGCTCGGCCAGGCTGGTGGCGCCGCCCGCCGCGCCCAGGCGCGACAGGTCATGCGCCGTGGCCATGGCGCGCAGCCGGTCGCGCAGCTCCTCGGCGAAGGCCGCGGCCTCCGGGTGCTCGGCTGCGGCGGCGGCGGCGAGGCCGGCCACCAGGGCGAAGCTGTTCTTGACGCGGTGGTCCATCTCGCGCGCCACCAGCGCGACCTGGGCGCGCGCCTGCGCCTCGGCCGAGACGTCCAGCACGTAGCCGACCAGGCGGGTGACGGCGCCGCGCGCGTCGCGCAGCGCGAGGGAGCGGTGCCAGGCGTGCACCCAGCGCCCGTCGGCGTGGCGGACGCGGTAGCGCGCCTCGAACAGGCGGTCGCCGGCGGAAAGCCGCTCCCGCGCCGCGTACCAGGCGGGGCGGTCGTCCGGGTGGATGCGGTCCGTCCACCAGCCCGGCGTGGCGTCATGCGCCGCCTCGCCGACCAGGGCGAGCAGGCCGGCGGAGCGCACGACACGCCCTTCGGCCGGGTGCCAGTCGTCGCCGCCGCCGCCGAAGGCCTCCAGCGTCAGCCGGCTGCGTTCCTCGTTCTCCATCAGCGCGTCCAGCGCGGCGTCGCGGATGCTGCGCGCCTTGGCGAGCTTGCGGGCGGTGGCGTCCACCTCGGCGATGCCGGTGGCGGGCGCGCCGGCCTCGCCCAGCCGGTCCAGCGCCTGGATGAGGCGGCTGGCCAGCGACAGCGCCAGCACCAGCCCGGCCTGCGCCACCAGCACGCCCAGCAGGATGGTCAGGCCCAGCGTGCGCCGCAGCTGCTCCCACCAGGTCTCGGACGGGGCGGCGAGGGCGATGGCGAAGCCGCTCTCCGGGGCACGAGCGGCGGCCAGCACGGTCAGCAGCCCATCCATGGTGCGGATGTCTCGCAACAGCCCGCCCGCCTCGCGCCCCAGCAGCGCGACGATGCGCGGGTGGGCCGCTCGGCCGATGAACTCCTCCTCCATGTGCGTGCGCGCGCCCACGCGCAGCTCCGCGTCCAGCACGGCGGCCCGCCAGCTGGGCGGCAGCCCCTGGTCCTCCAGGATGCGGCGCAGGCGGTTGGCGGCGAGCGACAGGCCCAGCAGGTGGGCCTCGCCGGCCACCTGCACCGGGCGCACCACCAGCACGCGCGGCTGGCGCGACGGGGTGGCGGTCAGCACGGGGGAGATGCGCGGCCCGCCCGGCTCCAGCGCCGCGCGCAGGAACTCGCCGGCCCGGGAGGGCTGCCCGGTCTCGCTCGCGTTGACGCCGGCTGCGGTGACGACGAGCCGGATCACCCCGTCGGCGCGGTACACCACCACCGAGGCATCCGTCGGCAAGCCCTGCAAGGCGATGGCGGCGAAGGCGTCCAGGCTGCCCTGCCGCAGCGTGGGCAGCGCGGCCAGGGTTTCCAGCCGGGCCTGCGCCTGGCCCAGCTCGCGGTCCACGGCGATGGCCAGCGCCCGGGCGGTGGAGAGCAGCTGCGATTCGTAGCGTGCGCGCTCCGTCTGCGCGGCCTGCCACACGGCGAAGCCAGCCAGCAGCAGGAACGGCAGCGCCAGCCCGGCGACCAGGGCCACGAGCAGCGTGCGGAAGCGGGTGCCCGGCCGGTGCGAAGCGGCCGCGGCGGGGGGTGTCATCTGGGCCTCGTGCGCGGGAACGGAAGGGGCCCGCCCCCGTTGATAGCGTCCGGGCTCGCGGCGCGGCAACCCCGCCTCAGGCGGCGGCGCGGCGCATCACCCGCACCCCCAGCCACACCGAGAGCGCCAGCAGCACCAGCGACAGCCCCACCTGCCAGGCGCCGTCCACCCGCACCCCCTTGCCCAGCAGGGCGAAGACCAGGGTCTGCGGCAGGTAGCCCAGGGCGGAGGCGGCCAGGAAGGGCAGGGGGCGCAGCCCGGCGACGCCGGCGAGCAGGTTCGTCGCCAGGTTGTTGCCGACGGGAAACAGGCGCAGCGCGAGCGTGGCGGCGAAGGGCCGGGCGCGCAGCGTGTCCACCAGCGGGCGCAGCCGGGCGGCGCCGGGGCGGGCCAGCCGGCGCTCCGCCCAGGCGCGGCCGACGGCGCGCGCCCAGAGGAAGCCGGCGGCGCAGCCCAGCAGCTGCGCCGCCAGCGCCAGCGCGGTGCCTTCCAGCGCGCCGAAGGCGTAGCCGCCCAGGAAGGCGATGGCCTGGCGGGGCAGGCCCAGCCCGGTGGTGGCCATGCCCAGCAGCAGGAAGGTGGCCTCGCCCCGCCAGCCGGCGTCGCGCACGTGCAGGTCCACCCAGCTGGTGCCCGGCACGGCGCCGACGGTGCGCAGCATCCAGCCGACCGCCGCCAGCCCGGCCACCAGCAACAGCAGGCGGCCCAGCGCGGCGGGGGTCACGGCTCCTCCAGTTCCGGACGGCGGCCGCGGCGCTGCAGCCAGGCCACCCCCACCAAGTCGAGGAAGGCGACCGCCAGCCGGTCCAGCGTGCCGTAGTTGGAGGCGCCGCGCACCCGCGGGCGGTGGTTCACCGGCTCGCTCACCACCTCGGCCCCGGCGCGGATGGCGAGGGCGGGGAGGTAGCGGTGCATGTGGTCGAAGCGCGGGAAATCCAGGAACAAGGCGCGGGGAAAGACCTTGAGCCCGCAGCCGGAATCCGGCGTCGAGTCGCGCAGCAGCCGCGCCCGCACCCGGTTGGCGACGCGCGAGGAGGCGCGCTTGGTCCAGGTGTCGCGCCGGTTCACCCGGTGCCCGGCCACCAGCACCGGCCCCGGCGCCGCCATGGCGCGGGCCAGCAGGCGGGGGATGTCGGCCGGGTCGTTCTGGCCGTCGCCGTCCAGGGTGGCGATCCAGGCGCCGCGCGCCGCCCGGACCCCGGTGGCCACTGCGGCGGACTGGCCGCAGGCGGCGCGGTGGCGCAGGTGGCGCACCGGGGCGGTCGCCGCGGCCTCCCGCAGGCGGGCCGGGGTGTCGTCCGTGCTGCCGTCGTCCACGAAGACGACCTCATGCGGGGTGCCGGCCAGCGCGGCCTCGATCTCCGCGACCAGGGGCAGGATGTTGGGGGCCTCGTTCCGCGCGGGAATGACGACCGACACGAGCGGCTCGGGCATGGGTGCGGGCGCTAACACCCGGGGGCCGCAACGTCCAGCGCCGGGCTGCCCCGCGCGCCGGTCTGCCCTATATTGCGCGCCATGCCCTTCGACACCTCCGGCCAGCCCCTGATGCCGCCCGCCGAGCGCGGCGGGCATGGCAACCCCCGCGCCGTCGCCTCCTGGCTGCTGGGCGTGGCGGCGCTGATCTGGATCATGGTGGCCATCGGCGGCGCCACGCGCCTCACCGGCTCGGGCCTGTCCATCATGGAGTGGGCGCCGCTGTCGGGCGCGCTGCCGCCGCTGAGCGATGCGGAATGGCGGCGCCTCTACGACCTCTACCGCACCATCCCGCAATACGAGCTGCTGAACGCCGGCTTCGGGATGGAAGGCTTCAAGCGCATCTTCTGGCTGGAATGGATCCACCGCGCCTGGGGGCGGCTGATCGGGCTGGCCTACCTGGGCGGCTTCCTTTTCCTGTGGTGGCGCGGCGCCATCGGGCGGGCGCTGCTGCCGCGGCTGGGGGTGCTGTTCCTGCTGGGCGGGCTGCAGGGGGCGATCGGCTGGTTCATGGTCGCCTCCGGCTTCCAGGCGGACCGCACGGCGGTGTCACCCTACCGCCTCGTGCTGCACCTGGGCATGGCGTTCCTGCTGTTCGGCCTCATCCTCTGGACCGCGCTGGGGCTGCTGCGGCCGCAGGCGCAGGCCATCGCGCCGCGCCAGGGCAGCGTGCGGCGGCAGGTGCAGGCGGCCTTCTGGCTGGCGGCGCTGACCATGCTGGCCGGCGGCTTCGTGGCCGGCACGCGGGCAGGCTTCACCTGGAACAGCTTCCCGCTGATGGACGGCTCGCTGCTGCCGCCTGGCGCCTTCGCGCTCGACCCGTGGTGGGAGAACCTCACGAAGAACCTGGCGCTGGTGCAGTGGAACCACCGCCTGCTGGCCACGCTGGCCCTGCTGTCGGGAATCGGCGCCGGGGTGGCGGCGTGGCGCCGCCTGCCCGCCGGCTTCGCGCGCCGCGCGGCGCTGGCCTTCTCCGCCACGCTGGGCGCGCAGTACCTGCTGGGGGTGGCGACGCTGGTGCATGCGGTGCCGGTGGCGCTGGGCACCCTGCACCAGACGGTGGCGGTGGGGGTGCTGGCCGCCGGGCTCTGCGCCTGGCACGCCCTGCGCGAGCCGCGCGGTTGACGCCCGCCGCGGCCGCGCTGGACGCCCTGCCCCTGGCGCTGGCCGCCTTCGGCCCAGACGGGGCGCCGCTGCTGGCCAATGCCCCGATGCTGGCGCTGCTGGGCGGCGAGGTTCTGCCGCCCTGGGGGGAATTCCTGCGCCGCCTGGCCTCGCGCGGGGTGCTGGGCGAGGGGCCGCCGGCGGAAGGCGCGGCCGCGCGCACCATCCATGGCGCCGACGGCCGCCCGCGCGCGTGGAGCTGCGCTGCGCTGGCCGATGGCGGGCGCCTCGTCACCTTGCTGGAGGCGGATGCCCGGCCGGCCTCCGACATCGCCGCGCGGGAGCTGCGCGCCATCCTCGACGGGCTGCACACCGGCGTCGGGCGCTACGACGCCGGGGGCGTGCTGCGCCGGGCCAACCCGGCCTTCGCCCGCCTGCTCGGCCTGCCGGAAGGCCTGGCGCCGGAGGGGCAGTCCTTCCGCGCCCTGCTGCAGGCCCAGAGCGAGACAGGGGAGCTGCCGGACGCCGACATCGCCGCGATCGAGCACCGCGTGGTGAGGGAGAGGGCGCGCGCCGGCGTGGAATGGCGCCACGAGCGCACGCGGCCGAACGGCAGCACCATCCGCTTCGCCAACACCCCGCTGCCCGAAGGCGGCTGGCAGACCGAGGTGACCGACATCACCGCCGAGCGCGGGACGGAGCAGGAGGCGCAGCGCCGCGCCGCGCTGCACGCTGCCCTGATCGAGGCGCTGCCGGTCGGCGTCGCGCTGTACGGCCCCGACCGCCGGGTGGCCCTGGTGAACGAGGCGTACAACCGCATCCTGGAGGACGACCCCGTGCAGGTGGGCGACGACCTGCGCGACATCCTGCTGCGCCGCGCCCGCCGCGGCGAGTACGGGCTGGGCGACCCGGAGGACCAGGTGGCGGCGGTGCTGGCCTCGCTGCACCGTCCGCAGGGGTTCGAGCGGCGGCGCCCGGGCGGGGGCTATTCCATCCACCGCTCGGTGCCGCTGCCGGATGGCGGGCACGCCATCGTGGTGTCCGACATCTCGGCCCTGCATGCGGCGCAGAACGAGGCGCGCTCCCGCGCCGCGGTGCTGGACACCATGCTGGAAAGCACGCGCCACGGCATCGTGCTGTTCGACCCCGATGGGCGCGTGGTGGCGGCCAACCGGCTGGCCGCCCGCCTGGCCGGGGTGCCGATGGAGGCGTTCCGCCCCGGCGCCTCCATCCATGAGCTGCGGGCCGAGCAGGTGAGGCGCGGCGTGTTCGGCGACGCCCGCTCCACCACCGAGTTCCTGGAATGGCGCGGCGCCATGCCGCTGCGCGCGGAGGACAGCTACCGCCGCACCGCGCCGGGCGGGGTGGTCATCGAGGTGGCGACGGACGTGCTGCCGGGCGGCGGCTTCGTGCGCTCCTACACCGACGTGACGGCGCTGGTGAACGCCGAGCGCGAGGCCAAGCAGCGCGCGGAGGAGCTGGGGCAGGTGCTGGACACCATGCGCCACGGCATCATCATGTACGACGCCCAGGGCTTCGTGATCACCGGCAACCGCCTGGGCGAGAAGCTGTCGGGCCTCGCGGAGGGCGCGCTGCGCCGCGGCCGGCACTTCGACGAGCTGCGCGGCGAGCAGGTGGTGCGCGGCGAGCACGGCGACGCCGAGGCGGCCGCCGCCTACGTCGCCAACCGCATCGCGCGCCCCTGGGAAGGGGAAAGCACCTACCAGCGGCGCAAGCCCGACGGCACGGTGCTGGAGATCCGCACCGACCTGATTCCCGGCGGCGGCGTCGTGCGCTCCTTCACCGACATCACCGCCCTGGCCCGCGCGCAGGAGGAGGCGGAGCGGCGCGCCGCCACCCAGCAGGTGATGCTGGAGAACATCCGCCACGGCCTCATCCTGTTCGACGCCGGCCACCGGGTCGCCGCCTTCAACGCCCTGGCGGCGCGGCTGACCGGGCTGGAGGGGGAGCTGCGCCTGGGCCTGGAGCGCGCCGAGATGGCGCGCATCCAGGCCGCGGCCGGCGAGTTCGGCGACGCCGCCACCACCGCCGCCTATTTGTCGCGGACCGAGACCCTGGACTACGCCGCCGGGACGCACGTGTTCCGGCGCACCCGCCCGGACGGCACGGAGCTGGAGGCCGCCACCAGCCCGGTGGCCGGCGGCGGCTTCGTGCTGACGCTGACCGACATCACCGGCCAGCTCGTCGCCCAGCGCGAGGCGCAGGAGCGCGCGGCCATGCTGGAAGCGACCATGGAGGCCGCGCGCACCGGCATCACCATCTTCGGGCCCGGCCACCGCGTGCTGGCCGCCAACGCCATCTCGGTGCAGGCCAGCGGCGTCAGCAGCGCCGAGGAGGCCATCGGCCTGTCCTACGAGGAGGTGTGGCGCCGCCAGGTGGCCCGCGAGCACCCGCAGGGCGGGCCGGAGGCGGAGGAGCTGCTGCGCTTCGGCCTGTCGCTCGACCGCACGCTGCCCCACCACTACGAGCGGCGGCGGTCGGACGGCGCCATCTTCGACGTGCGTTCCGACCCGCGGCCGGATGGTGGCTTCGTCATCTCCATCAGCGACGTGACGGAGCTGGCGACGGCGCGCGAGGCGGCGCGGCGCCAGGCGGCGGTGCTGGAGGCGACGCTGAACGCCACCGGCCACGCGCTGTTCCTGTACGGCGCCGACGGGCGGCTGGTGGCGGCGAACGGCATCGCCGCGCAGCTCTGCGGCTTCGGCTCGGCCGCGGAGATGACCGGGCGCAGCTTCGAGGAGATCCTGCTGGCGCAGTTCCGCCGCGAATACGGCGAGGCGGCGGTCGGCAGCCGCCTGGCGCGCGTGCTGCGGCTCGACCGCACCCGGCCGCAGCGCTACCAGCGCCCGCTGCCCGACGGGCGCGTGCTGGACGTCTCGCTCGACCCTGCGCCGGGCGGCGGCTTCGCCATCGCCATCAGCGACGTCACCGCCCTGGTGCAGGCGGAGGCGGAGGCCAAGCGCCGCAACGCCATCCTGTCCGACATGCTGGGCAACATCCGCCAGGGCGTGGTGCTGTTCGACGCCGCCGGGCGCATCGCCGCCTCCAACCCGCGCATCCAGGAGATGCTGGGGGTGGGCGAGCAGGCCTTCGCCGACGGCATGACCCTGGGCGAGATGGTGGACGCCCTGCTGGCGGCCGGCGAGTACGGCGAGGGCGAGGCCGCGCGCGCCACCGCCGAGGCCATCAAGGCACGCGACCGAAGCGTCACCCAGCGCTCCATCCGCGCCCGCGGCGACGGCGCCGTGTACGAGGTGGTGTCCGACCCCACGCCCGGCGGCGGCTTCGTCGTCACCTACACCGACGTGACGGAGGACCGGCGGGTGCGCGCCGAGCTGGAGCGCGCGCGCGCCGCGGCGGAGGGGGCGAACCTCGCCAAGTCCCGCTTCCTGGCCACGATGAGCCACGAGCTGCGCACGCCGCTGAACGCCGTCATCGGCTTCAGCGAGGTGCTGGCGGCCGGGGCGGACCCCAGGCTGGTGCCCGAATATGCCGGCGCCATCGAGGAGGCGGGCCGCCACCTGCTGAGCCTGATCGATGACATCCTGGACATCACCCGCGCCGAGGAGGGCCGCCTGCCGGTGGCGCGGGACCGGGTGCCGGTGGCCGCCCTGCTGCGCACCACCCGGCGCATGATGGCCGGCCAGGCGGCCGAAGCCGGGCTGGAGCTGTCGCTGGACGCGGCGGCGGCGCTGCCCGCCGTGTCCGCCGATTCGCGGCGGCTGCGCCAGGTGCTGCTGAACCTGCTGGCCAACGCCATCAAGTTCACCCCGCGCGGCGGGCGGGTGACGCTGTCGGCCGCCGCCGACGCCGAGGGGCTGCGCATCGAGGTGGGCGACACCGGCATCGGCATCGCCCGCGAGGACATGGGCCGGCTGTTCCAGCCCTTCGCCCAGGTGGAGAGCGCGGCCTCGCGCCGCTATCCCGGCTCGGGGCTGGGGCTCTACCTGTGCCGGGTGCTGCTGGAGGCGCAGGGCGGCACGCTGACCCTGGAAAGCGAGGAAGGGCGCGGCACCCTGGCGCGCATCGCCTTCCCGCCCCATCTTGTGGTGCCATGAGCGACGCCCTTTCCGTCACCGACCGCCTGTTCCACGCCGAGCTGGACCCCGGGGCCGCCCTGCGCCGCCTGCGCGAGGCCACCGCGGGCTGCGAGGATGGCGAGCTGTTCCTGGAGCACCGCGAGAGCGAGGCGGTGTCGCTGGACGACGGCCGCATCCGTTCCGCCTCCTACGACCAGTCCCGCGGCTTCGGCCTGCGCGCCGTCAGCGGCGAGGCGGCGGGCTACGCCCATGGCGCGGAACTCACCGAGGCGGCGCTGGCGCGCGCGGCGGAGACGGTGCGCGCCGTGGCGCAGGGGCGCTCCGGCACGCTGGACGTGGCGCCGCGCGCCACCAACGCCCGGCTGTACGACGGCGCCAACCCCCTGCTTTCGCTCGGCTTCGCCGAGAAGACCGCGCTGCTGATGGAGCTGGACGCCCATGCCCGCGCGCTGGACCCGCGCGTGGTGCAGGTCAGCGCCTCGCTCACCGGCGAGTGGCAGGCCGTGCGCATCCTGCGCCCCGATGGGCAGGCGGTGGCCGACCTGCGGCCGCTGGTGCGCTTCAACGTGTCCATCGTGGTGGAGCAGGGCGGGCGGCGCGAAACCGGCTCCTTCGGCACCGGCGGCCGCCACGGTTACGCCCGTGTGCTGGAGGGCGGCGGCTGGCAGCGCGCGGTGGCCGAGGCGCTGCGCCAGGCGCTGGTGAACCTGGAATCGGTGCCGGCGCCCGCCGGCGAGTGCGACGTGGTGCTGGGCCCCGGCTGGCCCGGCATCCTGCTGCACGAGGCGATCGGGCACGGGCTGGAGGGCGACTTCAACCGCAAGAAGACCTCCGCCTTCGCCGGCCTGCTGGGCACGCGCATCGCCGCCCCGGGCGTGACGGTGGTGGATGACGGCACCATCGAGGGCCGCCGCGGCTCCATCACCGTGGATGACGAGGGCACGCCCTCGGGCCGCACGGTGATGATCGAGGATGGCGTCCTGCGCGGCTTCATCCAGGACCGGCAGAATGCGCGCCTCATGGGCGTGGCGCCCACCGGCAACGGGCGCCGGCAATCCCACGCCCACAGCCCGATGCCGCGGATGACCAACACCATCATGCTGGGCGGCGCGCACGAGCCGGGCGAGATCATCGCCTCGGTGAAGGACGGCATCTGGGCGGTGAACTTCGGCGGCGGGCAGGTGGACATCACCTCGGGCAAGTTCGTGTTCAGCATGAGCGAGGCCTACCTGATCAAGGACGGCAAGCTGGGCGCGCCGGTGAAGGGCGCGACGCTGATCGGCAACGGGCCGGACGCCCTGACGCGCATCACCATGATCGGCAACGACCCCGGCATGGACCCCGGCATCGGCACCTGCGGCAAGCAGGGCCAGGGGGTGCCGGTGGGCGTGGGCCAGCCGACGCTGCGGATGCGCGGGCTGACGGTCGGCGGCACCGGCTGATGGAGTTCTGGCTGTTCCTCGCAGCGGCGGCGGCGCTGGCCGTCTCGCCCGGGCCGGGGCTGTTCTACGTGGCGGCGCGCTCGCTGGCCGGCGGCCGGCGCGAGGGCGTGGCGTCCTCCTTCGGCACGGCGCTGGGCGGCATGGCGCATGTGCTGGCAGGCGCCCTGGGCGTCTCGGCCTTGGTGCTGGCCAGCGCTGAGCTGTTCACCGCGCTGAAATGGGCGGGTGCGGCCTACCTGCTGTGGCTGGGCTGGCGCACCCTGCGCGCGGCGCGGCGCGAGGCGCTGGCGCTGGCGCCCACTCCGCCCATCGGCCCCTGGCGGGCCTTCCGCGAAGGCGCGGTGGTGGAGGCGCTGAACCCCAAGACCGCCGCCTTCTTCCTGGCCTTCCTGCCGCAATTCGTGGACCCCGCCGGCAACGTGGCGGCGCAGTTCGTCGGGCTGGGCGTGGTCTGCGTGGCGCTGAACACCCTGGCCGACGTCGTCGTGGCCTTCGCCGCCGGTGGGCTGCGTGCCGGCGCCGCCGCGCGCCCGGCGCTGGTGCGGCGGCTGCGGGAAGGGTCCGGCGCGGCCATCATGGCCCTGGGGCTGGGCGTGCTGCTGCTGCGCCGGCCGGCCTGACGCGGGCCGCTACCGGGCGCGCCGCCGCAGCAACCGCCCATCCATCACCGCGAAGCCCAGGGCGATCAGCGCCATGCCCAGCGCATGCGGCCAGCCCAGCGCCTCGCCCAGCACGGCCCAGCCGAGCACGGCGGCGAAGCCGGGGATGATGAGCGTCACCAGCAGCAGGTTCACCGGCCCCGCAGCCTCCAGCAGCGCGAAATACAGCCAATAGGCCAGGCCGGAGCACAGCAGCGACAGCGCCAGCAGCGCCGCCACGGTCGCCGGGCCGGGCAGGGGCGGCCAGGCGCCCAGCAGCACCATCGGCGCCAGCAGCAGCGCCGAGGCGGAGAGCTGCCCGGTGGCGGCCACCATCGGCGGGATGCCCAAGCCGCGCAGCCGCCGCCCCCACAGGCCCGCCAGCGCGTAGGAGAGGGTGCCCAGCAGCATCAGCGCCACGGGGTGCAGCGGCGCGGCGAAGGGGTCGGCGCCGACCATCGCCGCCACCCCGCCGAAGCCCAGCGCCACGCCGAGCACGCGCGCCGCCGTGGCGCGCTCGGCGCCGGCCAGGTGGGCCAGCAGCACCCCCCAGAAGGGCGTGGTGGCGTTGAGGATGGCGGCGACGCCCGAGGGCAGCGCGCCCTGCGCCGTCACCATCAGGGTGAAGGGCAGCAGGTTGTTCAGCACCCCCATGCCCAGGTGGGCGCGCAGCGCCGCGCCGTCGCGCCGCACCGGCAGGCGCAGCCACCACACCAGCGCCCACAGGAAAGGCAGCACCAGTGCCACCCGCGCCAGCACGATGGGCAGCGGCGGCCATTCGCGCACGGCGATGCCGACGAACAGGAAGGACCCGCCCCAGACGCAGGACAGGGCCAGCAGCAGGGTCCAGGCGCGGGCGGTCATGCGCCCTTGTGGCGCGCCGCGCCGCGCCGGGCCATCCGCGCGTTGCGCCGGTTCAGAAGAAGCGAGTCAGCGCGGCATAGGCGGCGCGCCGGGGGAGGAATTGCGGCGCGCCGACGCCGATGCCCGAGCCGTCGCGCAGCTGCACCCGCGCATCGGCGATGTTCAGCACGTCCAGCCGCGCCTCCCACCGCCCGCCCAGCGCCTCGAAGCCGTGCGCGATGCCGAGGTTCAGCGTGGCGTAGGGGTCCTGCTTCTCGCTGTTGGCGAAGCCGCGGCGCAGGCCGTTGCCGAAATAGGCGGTGGCGCTGACGCGGCCGCCTTCCCAGGCGCGCCAGACGGCGCCGGCCGTGGCGGTCAGCAGCTGGTCATGGTCGGTGCGGACCCACTTGCCACGGATGTACGCCAGCTCCTCCGCCTCGAAGGCGAATTGCGAGGAGCGGATGTCGCGCCCGGTGGCGCGGGAGAGGGTGAGGCTGCCGGTCAGCTCCAGCGGGCCGCTGCGCCACTGCGCTGTCGCCGTGGCGCCGTAGGTGCGGCCCTGGCGGTAGTTGAAGGGGGTGAACACGATGGCGCGGCCGAACTGGCCGAGGTCCAGCATGTCCCGCGCCTCCTTGAACCAGGCATCGGCGCCCAGGGTCAGCCGCTCGTCCCAGCGATGCGCGATGCCGGCGGAGAGGTAGTGCGACCGCTCGGGGCGCGGCAGCTGGCCATCGCTGCCGGGCGGGGCGCCGGTGGTGCCGGCGAAGATGGCAGCCTGGGCGGGCTGGATCAGCTCCTGGGCCGGTGGCGTGAAGTAGCGCGCGTAGCCGAGCGACAGCGTGGTGGCGTCGGTGGCGCGGAACACAGCGTTCAGCCGGGGCGAAAGCTGCCCGGCCCGCACCGCCTGGTCGGCGTGGTCGGCGCGCAGCCCGGCATTGATGGTCAGGCGCTCCGTCACCCTCCATTCATCCTGCACCCAGGCGCCGTGCAGAAAGGTGGTGCGGGCGCGGCGGGTGCCCAGCAGCAGCGGGTCGCCGGCCTCGTCCAGCACCGTGGAGGTATTGGCGGCCAGTGTCCGCTCGCCCATGCTCATCAGGCCGAAGCGCAGGGTGTGGCCCGCGTTCAGCCGGTATGCGCCATCCGCCTGCACGCCCAGCGCGGCGGAACGGCGGCGGTAATCGGTGGCGATGCCGTTGAAGGCGACCTCGTTGGCATCCGGCAGGTAGTGCGTGGTGCTGTTCCGGCCGAAGCCGGCCACCTGCCAGTCGAAGGCGCCGCTGCTGCCTTGCAGCGCTGCGATGCCGAACTGGTTCCGCTCCCACTGCCGCGCCCGCAGCAGGGCGCTGTCGCCGGCGCCGAATTCCGCTGGCTGGCCGGGATTGGACGGGATGCCGAAGCGGTTGGCGCTGGCGCCACCGATGACGGAGAGGCGCGTGTCCGGCGCCAGCACGCGGGAGACGCTGAACAACCCGCGCCCTTGCTCGGTGAAGCCATTGGCCGGCGGCTGGCGCGCGGTGGGGGCCTCGATGCCCAGCGTGGATTGCCGGTAGGTCCCGGTGGCGAAGACGTCCCACCCCGCCACCACCCCGGCCCAGCCGGCCGAGGGCTGCACCGTGCCGAAGGAGCCGGCGCTGACCCCCACCCAGCCGCCCGGGTCGGCGGCGCCGGAGCGCAGCGTCACATCCACCACACCCCCGGTGCGGTAGCCGAACTGGGCGGGCAGGGCGCCGGTCAGCAGGTCCAGCCGCGCCACCGCGCGGGCATCGAGGAAGGCGCCGAAGCCCTGCACGCCCTCGGGGATGGTGACGCCGTTGATGCGGTATTGCAGGTTGCGGTGCTCGCCGCGCACATGGATCTCGCCGAAGCTGTCCTGCACCACGCCGGGGAATTGCAGCAGCAGGCCGTTCAGCGGCGCATCCGCGCCCAGCGGCAGGGCCTCGATGGCCTTGCGGTCGAGGCTGGACACCGCCGCGCCCAGCGTGGGCGAGATGCGCGAGCGCGCCTCGTTCAGCCGCCGGGCCTCCACCACCACCTCGGGCAGCTCGGCCTCCTGCGCGGCGGCGGAGGCGAGGGGCAGGACACACAGCAAAAGGGCATGGCGGCGCATGCCCGTATTGTTACTTTATAACATCACCAGATGTCAAGGGTGCGGACGCCCCAACCGGTGAGCGCCTCGGTCTCGCGCAGGGCGTCCAGCCCATTGATGCGCGCCAGGAAGGCGGTTCCGTCGCCCCCGTCGCCGAGGAAGGCGGCCGCCACCGCCGCGTCATCCGCCCCCTCCAGCGCCGCCTGCCAGTGCAGCAGTTCCTCCCGCGTCGGCAGGCGGCCGGCGCCGAAGTGGAATATGCGCACCGCCAGGGCGGCCTCGGCGTCGGGCACCCAGAGGGGCAGGGCGTCGGCCGGCAGCGGCAGGGCATCCGCCGCGGCGGCGCGGGCGCGGGCGGCGGCGTCGGGCGGGCCGAAGCGCTCGCGGTATTCCTCGCTGTCCAGCATCGTGCTGGCGAGCCAGGCCATGGAGCGCCCGGCCTCCAGCGCCGCCACGCCATCGGTCAGGCCGCAGGGGTCGGCGCCGCGCTGGAGGATGGCGCGGTACACCGCTTCCACCCGCGCCGCGGCGTGGCCGGGGTCCAGCGCCCAGGTGCCGTCGAGGAAGCGCAGCGCCTCGACCTCGGCGAAGCTGCCGTCGCCGGCGGGGTTGAGGATGCGGCCCGCGGCCCAGTCCACCGTGGCCTCGCGGCGCAGGAAGGGCTCCAGCACGGTGTCGGCGCCGGCGCCGCCGAGCAGCAGGTCCACGCCCGCGCCGCCGGCCAGCAGGTCGTCGCCGTCGCCGCCGTGCAGCAGGTCGTCGCCGTCGCCGCCGAACAGGGCGTCCCGCCCGGCGCGCCCGGCGACCAGGCGGCCCAGCGGCGCCAGCAGGTCGGCCCGCAGCGCGTCCAGCCCGGCGTCCCAGCGCCACACCACGCCGAAGGACATCTCGTCCGCCGGGGTGCCCCAGCGGGCCTGGGCCTGCGCCACGTCGTAGGCGCCCAGGAAGGGCGGCAGGGCGGCGCCGGGGTTCAGCAGGCTGGCGGCGTCCGGCGCGCCGGACAGACCCATGGCCCGCCCCACCTGCTGCGCCATGGCCAGCAGGGTGTCGCCGGGCCGGAAGGCGATGTCGGCGCCGCGCGGCACGGCCGCGAAGCCGACGCCGGACACCACGTCCCACATCGCCAGGGCATCGCGGGCAAGGAGAGCCTCGGTGGGGGAAAGCCCGTCGAGGTTGAAGGTGAGGAGGCCGGGGCGCGGCGCCGGTGTGCGCATGCCCCGAGCCTATTCACACCTTGTTAAGCCTTCAACCGGAAGCGGGACGTGGTCCCGGAAAACAAGACTCAGCCGCCGGGCTGGAAGTTGTCCTGGCCGCGCGTCGCCCAGCCGGTGGTGCGCCGCTCGATCACCTCCGCGATCCAGTACAGCAGCACGCCCATGATGCCGGTCACGATCAGCCCGGCGAAGACCAGCGGCACGTCGAAGCGGCTGCTGGCCACCATCATCAGCCGGCCGATGCCGGCGTTGGGCGCCACGCTCTCCGCGATGATGGAGCCGACGAAGGCCACGGTGATCGCCACCTTCAGCGAGGCGAAGAAGTAGGGCATGGCCCGCGGCAGGCCGACCTTGCGGATCACGTCCACCGGCTTGGCGCCCAGCGCCCGCAGCACGTCGCGCAGCTCCGGCTCCACCGTGGCGATGCCGGTGGCGACGTTCACCACGATGGGGAAGAAGGAGATCAGGAAGGCGGTGATCACGGCCGGCCAGATGCCGATGCCGAACCACACGATCAGCACCGGCACCACCGCCACCTTGGGGATGGAGTTGAAGGCGATCAGCAGCGGGTACAGCCCCCGGTACACCAGGGTGGAGGAGCCGATGGCCACCCCCAGCAGCAGCCCGAACACGATGGCCATGCCGAAGCCGATCAGCGTGGTCATCAGCGTCACCGCGCTGTCCTGCATCAGCGGCCGCCACCACTTCAGCCCGGCCTCCAGCACCGCCGAGGGGGCGGGCAGGATGAAGGGCGAGACGCCGAGGGCCACCACCGCCACCTCCCACAGCAGGAAGGCGGCGCCGATGACGATCCAGGGCAGCCAGCGCTGCAGGGTCTGGCGGCGGCGGGCGCGGGCGATCAGCGCCGCGGCGCGGTCGGTCTCGATCTCGGGCATCACACGGGCTCCCCGGCGCGGGCCTTGTGGATCAGGCCGCGCAGCTCGGCGACGATGGCGTTGAAGGCGCCGTCATAGGTGGCCTCCAGCCGGCGGGGGCGGGGGAAGTCGATCCGGCGCTCGGCGATGATGCGGCCGGGGCGGCTGCTCATCACCAGCACGCGGTCGGCGAGGTACACCGCCTCGCGCAGGTCATGCGTCACCAGGATCACGGTGGGCCGGCGGGCCAGCCACACGTCCTGCAGCACGCTCCACAGCTCCTCGCGCGTGAAGACGTCCAGCGCGGAGAAGGGCTCGTCCAGCATCAGCAGGGGCGGCTCATGGATCAGCGCGCGGCACATGGAGGTGCGCTGCTGCATCCCGCCCGAAAGCTGGTGCGGCTGCTTGCCGCCGAAGCCTTCCAGCCCGACCAGCTTCAGCAGCGCCTCCGCCTTGGCCTCGTACTGGCGGCGCTCGGCCGACAGGCGCTTGCGATGCGCTGGCACCACCTCCAGCGGCAGCATCACGTTGGCGAGGATGGAGCGCCAGGGCAGCAGGGTCGGGTTCTGGAACGCCATGCCCACCAGCGGGATGGGGCCGCGCACCTCCTCGCCCGCCACCACCACGCCCCCGGCGGAGGCCGGCCACAGGCCGGAGACCAGGCGCATCAGCGTGGACTTGCCGCAGCCCGAGGGGCCGACCACGGCGACGAACTCGCCCTCCGCCACGTCCAGCGAGCACTCCTGCAAGGCCAGCGTGCCCTCCGCGCCGCCATAGCGCATGGCGACGCGGTCGATCTCCACGAAGGGGCGCGGCTGCATCAGATGCGGCGGTCCGCCGCGGGCGGCAGGAAGGCGGCGTCGTACATCTGCGCCGCCTGCACCCGCGCGGGCAGGCCGTAGGCTTCCTCCACCGCGGTGATGCCGCGCTGCAGGCGCGCCATGTCCACGTTGGAGATGCCGTTCTGCCGCACGTTGTCCGTCATGATGACGCGCGCCAGGTTCATGCGGTGGCGCTCCGTCTCCAGCGCGGCGTCGGTCAGCGGGTCCACCTGGCGCAGCACGGCCATCATGCCGGCCTCGTCGCGCAGGGTCTCGCGGAAGCCGCGCACCAGGGCGGCGGTGGCGCGGCGCACCGCTTCCGGGTTCGCCTGGATGAAGCGCCGCGTGGTGAGGATGGCGCCGCCGAACAGGTCCAGCCCGTGGTCGTAGTACATCATCACCCGCTGCTGCGGGTGATCCAGCCCGATGCCCTTCAGCGCCAGGGCGGAGGTGGTGACGAAGCCGGTGACGCCGTCGGCCTCGCGCCGCACCAGCATCGGCTCGCGCAGGGCCGGCGTGACGGAGATGAAGTTGACCTTCGACGCATCAACGCCCGCCGCCTTGGCGAAGGCGGGGAACAGCTGCCGCCCGGCGTCGAACTCCGGCGCGGCGAGGCGGCGGCCCTCCAGGTCCTTCGGGGTGCGGACGGGGCCGTCGGCGCGCACGATGGCGCAGAGCGGCGAGCGGTCGTGCAGGATGGCCACCGCCACCAGCCCCGAATCCGGGTTCTGCGCCAGAAAGCGGATGGCCGGGTTGAGGTCGGCATAGCCCATGTCGGCGGTGCCGGAGGCGATGGCCGGCGGCACCGCGCCCGAGCCCTGGCCGGCGCTGACCACCGCCTCCACCCCCGCCTCGCGGAAGAAGCCGCGTTCGCGCGCCACCAGGGCGAAGGCGTTGGGCGCCTGGAAGGCCCAGTCGAGCTGGACGCGCACGCGCGGCGCGGGCTGCGCTTGCACGGCTGGCGCGGCCAGCAGCGCGGGGCTGGCGAGGAGCAGGCGGCGGGACACGGGCATGCGACGGGCTCTCCGGAACGGGTGCTTTGCGCGCCACCTTTCCCGAGGGCGGGCCGGGGATGCAAGCGCGGGGTTTTCCCGTCATCCCCGCCGCGGCCCCCGAATTGCCCAAGCCCTGGGCAAACCGCCTCCGTCGCGCCATGCTGCGGGCACCAACCCTTGATGCAAGGAGGCCCAGCCATGGCCAGCGTGCCCGAGGTTTCCCCCGAAGCCGCCTTCCGCGCCCTGCAGGAAGACCCCGACGCCGTGCTGGTGGACGTGCGCACCGACGCCGAGTGGAACTTCGTCGGGGTGCCCGAGCTGTCGGGCGTGAACAAGCAGGTCGTGCTGATTCCCTGGCAGGTGTTTCCCTCCATGCAGGTGAACGACCACTTCGCCGAGCACCTGCGCCGCGCCGGCGTCACCGCCGAGAGCAAGGTGTACTACCTGTGCCGTTCCGGCGCGCGCTCGCTGGCGGCGGCGCAGGCGGCGCAGATGGCGGGCTTCCCGCACGGCTTCAACGTCAGCGACGGCTTCGAGGGGCCGGTGGACGCCGAGGGGCACCGCGGCACCGTCAGCGGCTGGAAGGCCGCCGGCCTGCCCTGGCGGCAGCGGTGAACCTGCCCGCCCCCGCGCTGGAGTTCCTGTTCCGGCTGGTGATCGAAGTCGGGCCGCCGCTGATGGCCAGCGGCGCCGCGGCGCGCGGCGGCCAGCTGCGCGTGGTGCCGCTGCGCGGCGGCCGGTTCGAGGGGCCGTCCCTGCGCGGCGAGGTGCTGGGCAGCGCCGGCGCCGACTGGCTGCGGGTGGAGCCGGACGGCACCGCCCACATGGACGTCCGGCTGGTGCTGCGCACGGCGGAGGGGGAGGAGGTGTTCATGTCCTACACCGGCCTGCGCACCGGCCCGGCCGAGGCGCTGGCCCGGCTGGCCGCCGGCGAGGCGGTGGACCCGGCCGCCTACTACTTCCGCACCGCCATCCGCTTCGAGACGGCGGCCCCGCGGCTGGACTGGATGAACCGCGTGCTGGCGGTGGGCACCGGGATGCGCCCGCCCGAGGGCCCGACCTACGACGTCTACGCCGTGCGCTGAGGCGGCGCGCGGTTCTCCAGCCGCGACAGCAGGCGCACCAGGGGCCACAGCAGGGCGAAGTAGAGCGCCGCCGCGGCCAGGATGGGCGTGGCGTTGTAGGACAGGCTCTGCGCCTGCCGGGCCTGGAACAGCAACTCCGGCAGGGCCACCACGGCGGCGATGGAGGTGAGCTTCACCACCTCCAGCGTGTTGCTCAGCAGGTCGGGCAGCACGTTGCGCACCGCCTGCGGCAGCACCACCAGCCGCAGCGCGCGGGCGCGGGTGAGGCCGAGCGAACGCGCCGCCTCCATCTGGCCCGGCGGCACGGAGGCGATGCCGGCGCGCAGGATCTCCCCGTAATACGCCCCGGTGTTGAGGAAGAAGCCGATGGCGACCGCCCCCCAGGCCGAGACCTCGACGCCGGCGAAGGGCAGCCCCGAATAGACCAGCACCAGCAGCACCAGCGGCGGCAGGGCGCGAAACACGTCCACCCAGGCCGCCACCGCCCAGCGCAGCGGCCGGGACCGCGCCAGCGACAGCAGCGCCAGCAGCAGCCCGCCCAGCACCCCCACCGGCACCACCAGCAGGGAAAGCAGCACGGTCTGCACCAGCCCCATCCACAGCAGCGGCCAGGCCTCGGCCAGCACCTCGGCGTTCAGGAAGGCGTCAGCGAACATGCCAGCGGCGCTCCACCCAGCGGCCCAGCAGCACCACCGGCAGGAACAGCGCCAGGTAGGCCAGCGCCGCCAGCGTCAGCGGCGTCGGGTTGAAGGAGAAGGACACGCCGGCCTGCGCCGCGCCCAGGATCTCCGGCACCGCCACCACCGAGGCCAGCGCCGTGCCCTTGGTGACGGCGATGGTGCGGTTGACCAGCGGCGGGATCACCAGCCGCAGCGCCTGCGGCAGCACCACCAGGAAGAAGCAGGGCAGGAAGCGCAACCCCAGGGCGCGGGCCGCCTCCCACTGCCCCTTGGCGACGGTGGTGATGCCGGCCCAGAAGATCTCCTCCGCGAAGGCCATCAGCACCAGGGACAGGGCCAGCCAGGCGGCGGCGAAGCCGGGCAGGGCGAGCCCGGCCGCCGGCAGGCCGAAATACAGCAGCACGATCACCACCAGCGGCGGCACGGCGCGGAACAGGTCCACCGTGAAGACGATCAGCCAGTTCAGCGGCCGCACCCCCATGGCCCGCAGCACCGCCAGCGCCAGCCCGGCCAGCAGCCCGGCGGCGATGACGCACAGCGCCAGCACCACCGTCACCCCCATGCCTTCGATGATCTTCGGCGCGTATTCCGCCGCGACGCGGGCGTTGAGGAAGCTGTCGGAAAAACTCACCCGCAGGTCGGGTTCTGCGCCGTCGCGTCATGCCCCGGCAGGTCGGGCGGGCCGTAGCCGGGAAACACGATGTTCTCCGCCTGCTCGGGCCCCGGGCGGTCACCGAACCAGCGCTCGCTGATGCGCGCCAGCGTGCCGTCGCGCTTCATGCAGGCCAGCACATCCTCCACCTGGTTGCGCAGCGCGCCGGAATCGCGGCGGAAGGGCGCGCCCCAGTGCAGCTGCGTGCCCGGCAGCACCCAGTCGGCGATGAACAGCGGCGTGCGCGACGCCGAGTAGCGGATCACCGTGTTGCCCGACAGGTTGGCATAGGCCCGTCCGGCCATGACGGCCTGCACCGCGTCGGGCTGGGTGTCGAAGGCGAGCAGGGTGAGGTTCAGCCGCTCGGCGTTGCGCGTCACCCATTGCTCGTAGGGGGTGCCCTTGTTCACGCTGATGGTCTTGCCGCGCAGATCCTCCTCCGAACGGATGGGCGCGCTGCCGCGGCGGATGCCGAATTGCAGGGCGGTCCAGAGGTAGCCCTCGGTGAACAGCAGCGCCTCCGCGCGCTCCCGCGTCACCGTCACCGGCGCGCAGAGGAAGTCGTAGCGCCCGGCATTCAGCGCCGGGATGAGGCCGGAGAAGGAGGCGCTGTCCACCACCAGCTCGCGCCCCAGCCGGCGCGCCACCTCGCGGAACATGTCCACCTGGAAGCCCTGCACGCCGCCGCGGCCGTCGGGGAAGGCGTGCGGGGCGAAGGTGCCGTCCACCGCGCAGCGCAGCGGCGGCTGCGGCGACTGCGCGAGGGCGGGCAGCGAAAGGGTGGCGGCCAGCAGCCCGGCCAGCAGGGTGCGCGTCATTCGCGTGGTCCTTCCTCGTCTCGGGGGCCGAGGCTTCCATGCATGGCCGCGCCACGCAATGCGCATGGCGCCGCCGCTTTTTCGCCACGCTGCACCCCCATGCTCAAAATTGTCGCAGGAGGTGCTGCCATGCAGCGTATCGGTCTGGTCCTCGTGTTTTCCGGCCTCGCCCTGGTGCTCGGCGCCGTCGGCTTCCTGTTCGCGCAGGGCAGCAGCATCGGCGCGGCCCCGGCCCTGATGGTCACGGTGGCCGGGCTGCTGCTGGCCAGCGGCATGGCCTGCCTGGAGCGTGGCCAGCAGGCCGCCATCCTCGCGCGGGCCTGAACGCCGGGCCGGTGTGACGCAGGTCACTGCGCGCCGCCGGCCAGCGTGCTCCAAGCCCCGCAGGCTCGGAGACGCAGCGCATGACACCTTCCTTCACCCGGGCGCATGACGGCGCGGCTGGCCTCGCGCTGTGCTTCATGGTCCTGTCGGCCCTGTCGCTGCTCGCCGGCTCCTGCATGGGGATCTGGATGGGCGTGGCGCACGACTTCGTCTTCGCCCCCGTCCACGCCCACCTGAACCTGCTCGGCTGGGCCTCCATGGCGCTGTTCGGCCTGGCCTACCGGGCCTGGCCGGCGATGGCGGAGGCGCCGCTGGCGCGGATGCACCTCGCCGTGTCGGGCGCGGGCGCCTTCGTCCTGCCGCTGGGCATCGCCCTGGCGGTGGCGGGCGCGCCGCCGGCGGTTGCCATCCTCGGCGCGCTGCTCTGGACCGCGGGCGCGGCGCTGTTCCTCGGGGGGCTGCTGCGCCTGGTCGCCGCGCCGGCCGGCTCCGCCACCACGGTGCCGGCCGAATAGGGCGTCACGCCTTCTCGGGGTACAGCGCCAGCAGCGCCGCCTCGTTCGCCGCGCAGCGGCCGCGCTCGGTGATCAGCCCGGTCACCAGCCGCGACGGCGTCACGTCGAAGGCCGGGTTGGCGGCGGGGCTGCCCTCGGCCGCCACGCGCACCGTCTCGATCCGCCCATCCGCCGTGCGGCCGGTCAGCTCCGTCACCTCGCTGCCCGCGCGCTCCTCGATCGGGATCTCGGCCACGCCGTCGCGCACCTCCATGTCCAGGGTGGAATGGGGCAGGGCGACCCAGAAGGGCACGCCGTTGTCCTTGGCGGCCAGCGCCTTCAGGTAGGTGCCGATCTTGTTCGCCACGTCGCCGGTGCGGGTGACGCGGTCGGTGCCGACGATGACGATGTCCACCTCGCCGTGCTGCATCAGGTGGCCGCCGGCATTGTCCGCCACCACGGTGTGCGGCACGCCGTGGCCGCCCAGCTCGAAGGCGGTCAGCGCCGCGCCCTGGTTGCGCGGGCGCGTCTCGTCCACCCAGACGTGGACGTCCAGTCCCTTGTCGTGCGCCATGTAGATGGGCGCCAGCGCCGTCCCCCAGTCCACCGTGGCCAGCCAGCCGGCGTTGCAGTGGGTCAGCACGTTCACCTTGCCCTTGCGCGCGGCGATGGCCTCCAGCAGCGGCAGCCCGTTCTCGCCGATGCGCCGGCAGGTCTCGGCGTCGTCGTCGGCGATCTCCGCGGCCTCGGCATAGGCGGCCTCGCGGCGCTCGGCGGGGGGCAGGTTGTGCAGGCGCGAGCGCTGGCGCTCCAGCGCCCAGCGCAGGTTGATGGCGGTGGGGCGCGTCTCGGCCAGGGTGTGCAGCGCCTCGTCCAGCCGCGACGGGTCCTCGCGCATCGCCAGGGCCACGCCGTAGGCCGCCACGGCGCCGATCAGCGGCGCGCCGCGCACCTGCATGGTGCGGATGGCGTGCGCGGCCTCCTCCCAGCTGCGCAGGCGCAGGATGTCCAGCTCCCAGGGCAGCTTGGTCTGGTCGAGGATGCGGACGTCGCCATCCCCCTCAGTCCAGACGCTGCGGTAGGCGGTGCCGTTGAGCTTCATGGTCCCTCGCTTGCCCCAGGCGCCGGGCTAAACCCGGGCGTGCAGCGCCGCCACCAGGGTGAACAGGCGGCGCGCCGTCTCGAAATCCAGGCCGATGCGGCCTTCCAGCCGGGTGATCAGCAGCTCCGCCGCCTCGTTGTGCAGGCCGCGGCGGCCCATGTCGATCGCCTGCACACGCGCGTCCATGGCGCCGGCGTTCACCGCCTCCTCGTGGGTGGCGACCAGCATGTGGTAGTCCTTGATAAGCCGCCGGAACGGCCCGAGCACCAGCACGATGGCGCGCAGCGGCTGGTCGGCGGCGTCGCGGACGTCCAGCACCAGCCGCCCCTCGCGCACCATCAGGTGCAGCGCGAAGGGGCCGGGGCCCATGCCCACCGGGTCGAAGCGGTTGCCGGCCAGCAGGTCCTCCACCGCCTGGCGGCGGTCCGCCTCGGCATAGGCCGAGGGCGGCGGGGGCGCGTCCGGCAGCTCGATGCGGACCAGGCGGCGGTCGGGCATGGGGCTACAGCGTGCCCGCGATGTTCAGCCGCGCCATCAGCCCCACCGTGGCGCCCTTCACCGGCCGCAGCAGCAGCGTGGTCGCCAGGGCGAACAGCGGCAGCACCACCAGGGCGTAGAACATCACCGAGGGTTCGTACGCCTTCTCGGCCCACAGGATGGGCGGGATGAACAGGTGGCCGACGATGAAGATGGTGAAGTAGGGCGGCGCGTCATCCGCCCGCAGGGAGCCCAGCGGCGCCTCGCAGGACTCGCAGCGCTCCACCACGCGCAGGAAGCCGCGGAACACCCGGCCCTGGCCGCAGATGGGGCAGCGGTTGCAGGCGCCGCGCCACAGCGCCTGCCCGAGCGGGGGCCGGGGCCAGGGCGTGCCGGGCGGGGAGGGGGCGTCAGGCATGTTGCGCTGCACAATGCGACCTTTCGGGAGAGCATGGCAAGTTGGGGCGCCGCCTGCCAAGCTTCGGGGCGTGATGGACCGGCGCATCCTCTTCATCAACCCCAACGCGTCGGCGGCCTGCACGGCGGGCATCGCCGAAGCGATCGCCCCCTTCGGGCCGGGGCTGGCGGTCGCCTCCCTGCCCGGCGGGCCGCCGGCCATCGCCTCCTGGCGGGACTGGTTCGCGGTGGCCGAGCCGCTGTGCCGCTTCGTGGCGGCGCATCCGGCGGACGCCTACGTCATCGCCTGCGTCAGCGACCCGGGGCTGGAGGCGGTGCGCGAGGCGACGCCGCGCCCGGTGCTGGGCATGTTCCGCTGCGCGGTGGCGGCGGCGGTGGCGCGGGCCGAGCGCATCGGCGTGCTGGGCTTCACCGCGGCATCCGAGTCGCGGCACCGCCACGTGCTGCGCGCCATGGGGCTGGAGGCGCGGCTGGCGGCGTGGGAGCCGCTGGGCCTGCCGATGGAGGTGCTGACCGACCCCTTCGCCCCCCGCGCGCGCATCGCCGCCGCCGCGCACGCCCTGCGCGGGCGGGGCGCCGAGGTGCTCATCCTCGGCTGCGCCGGGCTGGCCGGCCATGCCGCGCTGGCGGCCGAGGAATCCGGCCTGCCCGTCATCGAGCCCTGCCGCGCCGCCGCCGCCCTGGCCCGGCTTGCGGTGACCGAGGCCGCGGTGGCATCCACCGCCGCATGACCGCCGAAGACGCCATCCGCGCCTACTACGCCGCCTTCAACGCCGGGGACTGGGACAGCATGTGCGCCCTGCTGGCCGAGGACGTGCAGCACGACGTCAACCAGGGCGGGCGCGAGGCCGGGCGCGACGCCTTCCGCGCCTTCCTGCTGCGCATGGCCCGCGCCTATCGCGAGGAGGTGCGCGACCTTGTGGTGATGGCCACGCCCGATGGGGGCCGCGCCGCCGCCGAGTTCACCATCCATGGCATCTACCTGGCCGCCGAGCCCGGCCTGCCGCCGGCGCGCGGCCAGGGCTACATGCTGCCGGTGGGCGCCTTCTTCGCGCTGCGCGACGGTCGGATCACGCGGGTGAGCAACTTCTACAACCTCCGGGAATGGCTGCGGCAGGTGGGCTGAAACCTTGCCGTTCCCGGCGGCTTGGGGCGGCATGGACCTTCCCGACGACGACCGCCGCTTCCTGCGCCGCCTGCTGATGACGGCCGGGCTGGGGGTGTTCCTGCTGCTGCTGTGGGCGGCGCGGGAGGCCATCCTGGTGTCCTTCGCCGCGGTGCTGATCGCCATCCTGCTCGACGGCGCGGCCGGGCAGCTCTGCGCGCGGCTGGGGCTGGGGCGCAAGTGGGCGCTGCTGGCGGCCGGGCTGCTCATCATCGGCGCCGTGGTGGGTGCGGTGGCGCTGGTCGGCTCGCAGATGGCCGCCCAGGTGGCGCAGCTGAGCCAGGCGCTGCCCGGCGCCCTGCAAGGGCTGGAGCAGCGCCTGGGCCTGCGCGTGCCGGAAGAGGCGCGCAGCGTCAGCGAGGGGATGCTGGCGCAGCTGGCCGGGCTGGGGCGGATTGTGATGGACGCGCTGGCCGCCGTGGCGCTGGCCGTGGTGGGCGGCGCCTACCTGGCGCTGGAGCCGGAGCGCTACCGCCGCGGCTTCGTGAAGCTGTTCCCCAAGGCGCTGACGCAGGAGGTGGAGGAGGTGCTGGCCACGCTGGGCCGGGCCCTGCGCCGCTGGCTGCTGGCGACGCTGCTGGCCATGGCCTGCGTGGGCGTCGCCGCCGGGCTGGCCGCCTGGGCGCTCGGCCTGCCGGCGCCGCTGGCCATCGGGCTGTTCGCCGGGCTGATGGAGGTGGTGCCGACGCTGGGCGCCTTCATCGGCGCGGTGCCGGCGCTGCTGGTCGCGGCGTCGCAGGGCGGCGAGGCGCTGCTCTGGACGGCGGGCGCCTTCCTGCTCATCCAGCAACTCGAAAGCAACCTGCTCTCGCCCCTGGTGGGCGAGCGGCTGGTGGACGTGCCGGCCTTCGTGCTGGTGGTGGGGGTGGTGGCGGCCGGCACGGTGTTCGGCCTGCCCGGCGTGGTGCTAGCCGCGCCCATCACCGTGGTGGCGCTGGCCGTGGTGCAGCGCCTGTGGGTGCGCGAGGCGCTGGAGCGCCGCGTGGAGGTGACGGGGGAGCGCGAATGAGCCGCGACATCGCCGGGCGCATCGAGGGCCGCCTGGAGCGGCTGGAACTGGCGCCGGAGCAGGTGGACCGCGCCGTGGGCCTGCCCGCCGGCACGGTGGCCGGGCTGTTGGCCGGCGGGCCGCTGCCGCGCGGCACGCCGCTGCGCCGCCTGGCCGAGGCGCTGGGGGTGGACGAGCACTTCCTGCTGGGGCTCGACCCCGGCGAGGCCATTCCCGCCGAGATGCTGGAGGAGGCCCAGGGCAGCCTGGGCCTGCTGGCGCCCGACGAGGAGGCGCTGCTGCGCAACTACCGCCGGCTGGAGGTGCCGTTGCGCGCCGCCTTCAACCAGATCCTGGCGCGCGCGGCGGGGCCGGAGCCGGTGCCGGCGGCCCCCGTGCGGCGACGCCGCTAGCCCTGGCCACCCGGGCATGCTGCACTGCCGCAGCCATGCCCGATGCCCTTCCCCCCCAGGCCGCCGCCCTGCGCGAGGCCATCCAGCGCAAGCTGACCTTCGACATCGGCAAGAGCATGGCGGGCGCGCAGGAGCGCGACTGGTTCATGGCCACCGCCCTGGCCATCCGCGACCGGGTGGTGGAGCCCTGGCTGGACGACATCCGCGCCACCGCCCTGCCGGGCAGCAAGCAGGTGTACTACCTGTCGCTGGAGTTCCTGGTCGGCCGCCTGCTGCGCGAGAACATGAGCAACCTGGGCCTGCTGGAGGAGGCGCGCGCCGCCCTGGCCGCGCTGGGCGTGGACCCGGTGCGCGTCCTGGGCAGCGAGCCCGACGCGGCGCTGGGCAATGGCGGGCTGGGCCGGCTGGCCGCCTGCTTCATGGAAAGCCTGGCCTCGCTGGGCATCCCCGCCTTCGGCTACGGCATCCGCTACGACCACGGGCTGTTCCGCCAGATCATCCGCGACGGCTGGCAGGAGGAGTTCCCCGAGACCTGGCTGACCTTCCCCAACCCCTGGGAGTTCGCCCGCCCGGAAATCGCCCACCCCATCGGCTTCGGCGGCACGGTGGAGGAGGTGCCGGGCCCGCAGGGCGGCACCCGCCAGCTGTGGATGCCGGCCGAGACGGTGATGGCCGTGGCCTACGACACCCCCATCGTCGGCTGGCGCGGGCGGCACGTGAACACGCTGCGCCTGTGGTCCGCCCGCGCGCAGGACCCGCTGCGCCTGGACGCCTTCAACCGCGGCGACCACATCGGCGCCGTCAGCGAGCGCGCGCGCGCCGAGGCGATCTCGCGCATCCTGTACCCGGCCGACGAGAGCCCGCAGGGGCAGGAGCTGCGGCTGCGGCAGGAGTTCTTCTTCTCCTCCGCCGCGCTGCAGGACCTGCTGCGCCGCCACCTGCGCGCCCATGGCGACCTGCATTCCCTGCCCGACCGGGTGGCGGTGCAGATGAACGACACCCACCCCGCCATCGTGGTGGCGGAGCTGATGCGCATCCTGCTGGACGACCACGGCATGGAGTGGGCCGAGGCGTGGCGCATCACCCAGGGCACCCTGTCCTACACCAACCACACCCTGATGCCCGAGGCGCTGGAATCCTGGCCCGTCGGGCTGATGGAGCGGCTGCTGCCGCGCCACATGCAGATCATCTACCTGATCAACGCGGTGCACCTGGACGCCGTGGCGGCGCGCCACCCCGGCGACGGCCGCCTGCTGGGCAGCGTCTCGCTGATCGAGGAGGAGCACGGGCGGCGCGTGCGCATGGGCCACCTGGCCTTCGTGGGCAGCCACAAGGTCAACGGCGTGGCGGCCCTGCACACCGAGCTGCTGCGCCAGACGGTGTTCCGCGACTTCCACGCGCTGGAGCCGGGCAAGATCGTCAACAAGACCAACGGCGTCACCTTCCGCCGCTGGCTGGTGCAGTGCAACCCGGGGCTGACCGCGCTGCTGCGCGAGGCCATCGGCGACGGCTTCCTGGACGATTCCCTGGCGCTGCGGGCCTTCGAGGCCCATGCGGGCGACGCCGCCGCCCAGCAGCGCTTCGCCGCGGTGAAGCGCGCCAACAAGGAGGCGCTGGCCGCGCTGGTGCAGCGCGAGGTCGGCGTGCGGCTCGACCCGGCGGCGATGTTCGACATCCAGATCAAGCGCATCCACGAGTACAAGCGCCAGCTGCTGAACATCCTGGAGGCGGTGGCGCTGTACCAGGACATGCGCGCCCGCCCGCACCTGCCCTGGGCGCCGCGCGTCAAGCTGTTCGCCGGCAAGGCGGCGGCGAGCTACCACCGCGCCAAGCTCGTCATCAAGCTGGCGCACGACGTGGCCCGCGTGGTCAACCGCGACCCCACGATGCGCGACCGGCTGAAGCTGGTGTTCCTCCCCAACTACAACGTCTCGCTGGCCGAGGTGATGGTGCCGGCCTGCGACCTCAGCGAGCAGATCAGCACCGCGGGCATGGAGGCCTCGGGCACCGGCAATATGAAGCTGGCGCTGAACGGCGCGCTGACGGTCGGCACGCTGGACGGCGCCAACGTCGAGATGCTGGAGCAGGTGGGCGCCGAGCACATGCGCATCTTCGGCCTGACGGCGGAGGAGGTGGCCCGCCACCGGCAGGAGGGCTGGCGCGGCGCGGACGCCATCGCCGCCTCGCCGCGGCTGCAGGGGGTGCTGGCGGCGCTGGATTCCGGCCTGTTCAGCCCCGATGACCCGGCGCGCTACCACGGGCTGGTGAAGTCCCTGCGCGAGCACGATCACTTCCTGGTCACCGCCGATTTCGACGCCTACTGGGAGGCGCAGCGGGCGCTGGACGCGCGCTGGCTGGACCAGGCGGGCTGGACGCGCTCGGCGATGACCAACACGGCGCGCATGGGCTGGTTCTCCTCCGACCGCACCATCCGCGAGTACGCCGAGGGCATCTGGCAGGCGCGGGGCGGCTGATGCCCCTGCCGGCGGAGGAGGTGGCGCTGCTGCTGGCCGGCCGCCACCCGGACCCCTTCGCCGCGCTCGGCCCGCATGGCGGGGAGCACCGCGCCCTGCTGCCCGGCGCGGAGGCCGCCTGGGCGCTGGCCGGCGGCGTCGCGCACCCCCTGGCGCCGCGCGCCCCCGGCTTCTTCGAGGGACCGGCGCCGCCCACCCGCCGCCTGCGCATCCGCTGGCCCGATGCCGGGCAGGAGGTGGAGGACCCCTACGCCTTCGGCCCCGCCCTGGGCGCACTGGACGAGCACCTGCTGCTGGAGGGCACCCACACCGCCCTGCACCGGCGCCTGGGTGCGCACCCAGTCCTGCACGAGGGCGCGGCGGGGCTGCGCTTCGCGGTGTGGGCGCCGCACGCGCGCCGCGTCTCGGTGGTGGGGGGCTGGAACGGCTGGGACGGCCGCCGCCACCCGATGCGCCGCCGCCTGGACAGCGGCGTGTGGGAGATCTTCCTGCCCGGGCTGGCGCCCGGCGAGCCCTACAAGTTCGAGCTGCTGGGCCCCGATGGCCGCCTGCTGCCGCTGAAGGCGGACCCCTTCGCCGCCGCCGCCGAGCTGCGCCCGGCCACCGCCTCCGTCGCCGCCGCGCCGCGCCACGAATGGCGGCACGCGCCGCCGCCGCCCGCCGGCCCCGCCACGCCGCTGAGCATCTACGAGGTCCACGCCCCCTCCTGGAAGCGCCACCCGGATGGCCGCTTCTGGGACTGGGACGAGCTGGCCGCCGGCCTGCTGCCCTACGTGGCCGGCATGGGCTTCACCCATGTCGAGCTGATGCCGGTGATGGAGCACCCGCTGGACGCCTCCTGGGGCTACCAGGTGACGGGGTTCTTCGCCCCCACCGCGCGGCTGGGCGACCCCGCCGGGCTGCGGCGCTTCGTGGACGCCGCGCACGGGCTGGGGCTGGGCGTCATCCTCGACTGGGTGCCGGGGCACTTCCCGCGCGACGCGCACGGGCTGGCGCGCTTCGACGGCGCGCCGCTGTTCGAGCACCCGGACCCCCGGCGCGGCCTCCATCCCGACTGGGGCACCGCGGTGTTCGACCACGGCCGCGCCGAGGTGCGCGCCTTCCTGCGCTCCTCCGCCGCCTTCTGGCTGGAGGATTGCCGGGCGGACGGGCTGCGGGTGGACGCGGTGTCCTCCATGATTCGCCTCGACTACTCGCGCGGGCCGGGGGAATGGGCGCCCAACGCCGATGGCGGCGCCGAGAACGCCGACGCCGTGCGCTTCCTGCACGAGCTGCACGCCGGGCTGCCGCCGGGCAAGCTGTCCATCGCGGAGGAGGCGACGGACCGCCCGGGCGTGACGGCCCCGCCGGAGGAGGGCGGGCTGGGCTTCGGCTTCAAGTGGAACATGGGCTGGATGAACGACACGCTGCGCTACCTGGCGCTCGACCCCGTCCATCGCCGCTGGCACCACGGGCTGGTCACCTTCGGGCTGGTCTATGCCTGGAATGAGCGCTTCGTGCTTCCGCTGAGCCATGACGAGGTGGTGCACGGCAAGGGCTCGCTGCTCGGCCGCATCCCCGGCACCGACGCCGAGCGCTTCGCCACGCTCCGCGCCTTCTACGCCTTCATGTGGGGCCACCCGGGCAAGAAGCTGCTGTTCATGGGCGGCGAGATCGCGCAGTGGCGGGAATGGAGCGAGGCGCGCGAGCTGGACTGGTGGCTGCTGGAGCACGCGCCGCACCGCGGCGTGCAGGAGCTGGTGCGCGAGCTGAACCGCCTGCACCGCGCCCACCCCGCCCTGCACGCGCTGGACTGCGCGCCGGAGGGCTTCGCCTGGATCGAGCCGGACGACGCCGAGCGCTCCGTGTTCTCCTGGCGGCGGCGCGGCGGGGACGGCGTGCCGGAGGTGCTGGTGCTGGTGAACTTCACCCCCGTGCGGCGCGAGGCCGTGCCCATCCCCCCCGGGCGGTGGCGCGTGCTGCTGGACACCGGCGCCGCGCGCTGGGGCGGGGCAGGGGAGGCGGTGGGGCTGTCGGCCGCCGCGGTGGACCTGCCGGGGCTTTGCGCCTTGTATCTGGAGGAGGAGGAGACGGGCGATGCGTGACGGACAAGAGGCGCCGGCCGGCGCACCCCTGGCGCGCACCGCCATGGCCTTCGTGCTGGCCGGCGGCCGCGGCTCGCGCCTGATGGAGCTGACGGACCGGCGCGCCAAGCCGGCGGTGTTCTTCGGCGGCAAGTCGCGCATCGTGGACTTCGCGCTGAGCAACGCCATGAACAGCGGCATCCGCCGCATCGCGGTGGCGACGCAGTACAAGGCGCACAGCCTGATCCGCCACCTGCAGCGCGGCTGGAACTTCCTGCGGCCCGAGCGCAACGAGAGCTTCGACATCCTCCCCGCCTCGCAGCGGGTGAGCGAGACGGCGTGGTACCAGGGCACGGCGGACGCCGTGTTCCAGAACATGGACATCATCGAGGACCTGGCGCCGCGCCACATCGTGCTGCTGGCCGGCGACCACATCTACAAGATGGACTACGAGCGCATGCTGCGCCAGCACGTGGAGGCGGGGGCGGAGGTCACCGTCTCCTGCATCGCGGTGCCGCGGGAGGAGGCGCGGGGCTTCGGCGTGATGGCGGTGGACGGCGCCGGCCGCATCACCGACTTCGTGGAGAAGCCGGCCGACCCGCCCGCCATCCCCGGCCAGCCCGGCCTCGCGCTCGCCTCCATGGGCATCTACGTCTTCGACACGCGCTTCCTGCTGGAGGAGCTGCGGCGCGACGCCGCCGACGCCGCCAGCAGCCACGACTTCGGCAAGGACGTCATCCCCCGGCTGGTGGCGCGCGGCCGCGCCGTGGCGCACCGCTTCGAGCGCTCCTGCGTGCGCTCGGCCAGCGAGACGGCGCCCTACTGGCGCGACGTCGGCACGGTGGACGCCTACTGGGAGGCCAACCTGGACCTGACGGACGTGCTGCCCGCCCTCGACCTCTACGACGCCGAGTGGCCCATCTGGTCCTATGGCGAGGTGACGCCGCCGGCCAAGTTCGTGCACGACCAGGACGGGCGGCGGGGCGAGGCCATCTCCTCCCTCATCTCCGGCGGGTGCATCGTCTCCGGCGCCAGCGCCCGGCGCTCCTTGCTGTTCACCGGGGCGCACCTGCACTCCTTCGCGCGGGTGGAGGAGGCGGTGATCCTGCCGCGGGTGGATGTGGGACGCGGGGCGCGCCTGTCCCGCGTGGTGGTGGACCGCGGCTGCCGCATCCCCGAGGGGCTTGTGGTGGGCGAGGACCCGGCGGCCGACGCCGCCCGCTTCCGCCGCACCGAGAAGGGCGTCACCCTGATCACCCAGGCGATGCTGGACCGGCTGTGAGGGTCCTCGCCGTCGCCTCGGAGGTGTTCCCGCTGGTCAAGACCGGCGGGCTGGCCGACGTGGCGGGCGCCCTGCCGGCGGCCCTGGCGCGCGAGGGCATCGCCGTCACCACCCTGCTGCCCGGCTATCCGGCGGTGATGGCGGCCCTCGCGGGCGGCGAGGCGGCGCTGGCCATCCCCGACCTGTTCGGCGGGCCGGCGCGGCTGCTGCGCGCCGCCCATGCCGGGCTGGACCTGCTGGTGCTGGACGCGCCGCACCTGTTCGCCCGCCCCGGCGGCCCCTATGCCGGGCCGGACGGGCGCGACTGGGGCGACAACCCCCTCCGCTTCGCCGCCTTCGCCGCCGCCGGCGCCCGCGCGGCGCGGGACATGGCCTTCGACGCCGTGCACGCGCATGACTGGCAGGCCGGGCTGCTGCCGGCCTACCTGGCCGCGGCCGGCAGCGGGCCGCGCACCTTGTTCACCGTGCACAACCTGGCCTTCCAGGGGCAGTTCCCGGCGGCGCTGTTTCCCGCCCTGGGCCTGCCGCCCGCCTTCCTGGCCACCGAGGGCGCCGAGTACCATGGCGGCGTGGGCTACCTGAAGGCCGGGCTGTGGTTCGCGGCGCGGCTGTCCACCGTCTCGCCCGGCTACGCCGCCGAGATCACCACGCCGGAGGGCGGCATGGGGCTGGACGGCCTGCTGCGCGGCCGCGCAGCGGTGCTGGAGGGCATCGCCAACGGGCTGGACACCGCGGAATGGGACCCGGCGGCCGACCACCGGCTGCCGGCGCGCTTCGACGCGCGCCGCCTGGGCCGCCGCGCCGCCAACCGCGCCGCCCTGCGCGCCCGCTTCGCCCTGGCCGAGGCCGAGGCGCCCCTCATCGGCTTCGTCGGGCGGCTGTCCTGGCAGAAGGGGGTGGACCTGCTGCTGGCCGCCCTGCCGGTTGACGCGCAGCTCGCGCTGCTGGGCTCCGGCGAGCCGGGGCTGGAGCAGGCGGCGAACGCGCTGGCGGCGGCGAACCCCGGCCGGGTCGGCGTGGTGCTGGGCTATGACGAGGCGCTGGCGCGGCTGGTCTATGCCGGGTGCGACCTGTTCGCCATGCCCTCGCGCTTCGAGCCCTGCGGGCTGGGGCAGCTCTGCGCCCTGCGCTACGGCGCGCCGCCGGTGGTGTCCTTCGCCGGCGGGCTGGCGGACACGGTGGTGAACGCCAACGACGCCGCCCTGGCCATGGAGGCGGGCACCGGCTTCTGCTGCGCCCCCGGCTCGGCCCCGCTGCTGGGGGCGGCGCTGCGCCGGGCCGGCGCCCTGTGGCGCGACGCGCCGGCCTGGGCGGCGCTGCAACGGCGCGGCATGGGGCAGGACCTGTCCTGGGCGCGGCCGGCGCGGCGCTACGCCGCCACGCTGCGCGCCCTGGCGTGAGGCTGGGGCTGGCGCCGGACGGCGGCTGCGCCCTGCCGGCGCCGGGGGCGGAACGCGCCTTCCTGTGCCTGTTCGACGGCGAGGCGGAAGTGGCCCGCCACGAACTGGCCGGGCGCAGGGGCGAGGTGCTGCACGGCCGCGTCCCGCCCCCCGCCCCCGGCACCGCCTACGGCTTCCGCCTGCACGGCCCCGGCTTCGACCCGGAGCGCCTGGTCCTCGACCCCTGGGCGCGCCGGCTGGACAACCCGCTGCGCCGCGCCCCGCCGCTGGCCCGCGCGGTGCTGGAGGCCGACCTGCCGCCGCTGCCCTGGGCGCCGCTGCCCGCCCGTCCGGACTTCATCTACGAGCTGCATGTCGGCCATTTCACCCGCCTGCACCCGGAAGTGCCCCCGGCGCTGCGCGGCACCTTCGCCGCCCTGGCGCACCCGGCCGCCATCGGCCACCTGCGGGGGCTCGGCGTCACCACCGTGGAACTGATGCCCTGCGCCGCCTGGGTGGATGACCGCCACCTGCCCGACGGCATGCACAACATCTGGGGCTACAACCCGGTGGCCCTGCTGGCGCCCGACCCGCGCCTGGCGCCCGGCGGCATGGCGGAGGTGCGCGCGGCCGTCGCCGCCCTGCGCGAGGGCGGCATCGCCGTCATCCTGGACGTGGTGCTGAACCACACCGGCGAGGGCGACGCGCTCGGCCCCGTGCTGTCGCTCAAGGGGCTGGGCGAGGCGCACTGGTACCGCGGCACCAATGAATCCGGCTGCGGCAACGTGCTGGCGGTGGAGAAGCCCTGGCCGCTGCGCCTGGCGATGGACGCGCTGCGCCACTGGGCCGAGGCCGCCGGGGTGGACGGCTTCCGCCTCGACCTCGCCGCCGCGCTGGGCCGGGTGGATGGCGCCTTCCGCGAGGACGCCCCCTTCCTGCTGGCCTGCCGGCAGGACCCGGTGCTGCGCCACCGCCGCTTCATCGCCGAGCCCTGGGACATGGCGGGCCATGCCGGCGGCCGCTTCCCCGCCGGCTGGGGCGAGTGGAACGACCGCTTCCGGGACGACACGCGCCGCTTCTGGCGTGGCGACCCCGGCATGGCCGGCGCCATGGCCACGCGGCTGGCCGGCTCCACCGACCTGTTCCGGGACCGGCCGCTGACCGATTCGGTGAACTACGTCGCCGCGCATGACGGCTTCACCCTGCGCGACCTCGTCACCTTCGCGGCGAAGCGGAACCACGCCAATGGCGAGGGCAACCGCGACGGGCCGGACGAGCCCTCCTGGCAAGGCAGCCCGGCCGACGCCCGGGCGCTGCTGCTGACTCTGTTCGGCGCCCGCGGCACGCCGATGCTGGGCATGGGCGACGAGTCCGGCCGCTCGCAGGGCGGCAACAACAATGCCTGGTGCCAGGACATGCCGCTGCGCTGGCCGCCGGAGGAGCCGGGACTGGCCGCCTTCGTCGCCCGGCTGGCGGCGGCGCGGGCCGCCCACCCGGCCCTGCACGGCGCCGCGCCGCTGACGGCGGCAACCGGGCGCTGGCACCACCCGGAAGGCCCGGCCATCGCCGATGCCGAATGGGCGGGCGCCTCCGCCCTGGTGGCGGTGCTGAGGGACGGCGCCGACCGCTGCGCCGTGGCGCTGAACGCCGGCCCCGCCGCCCGGCCGCTGCGCCTGCCCGCGCCGCGCCCCGGCCACCGCTGGCGCCTGCTGGCTGACAGCGCCGCACCGGACCGCGCCGGCACGCCGCCGGAGGCGCTGCCCGCCCGCGCCGCCCTGCTGCTGGCCGAGGAAGCGCTGCCGCCGCGCGCGCCCGGCGCGCCGGACGGCGCCCTGCTGGCCACCCTGGCCGGGCAGGCCGGCATCGCGCTGCGCTGGCACGCGGTGGATGGCACGCCCCATGCCGTGCCGGAGGCGACGCTGCGCACCGTGCTGGACGCGCTGGGCCTGCGCGCCGAAACCGCCGCCCAGGCGCGCGAGGCCCTGGCGCGGCTGCGTGCCCGCCGCCCGCCGCTGGCGGTGCGGGAAGGCCGGGCGGCGGCGCTGCCGGTGCAGGACACCGGCGCCTTCGTGCTGGCGCTGGAAGGCGGCGGCGAGGTGGCGCTGCGCGGCGGCCCGCCCGTCCTGGCGCTGCCGCCGCTGCCGCCAGGGCGCCACATGCTGCACGGCCCGGGCGGGTCGCGGCCGCTCGTGGCGGCGCCCGCCGCCGCGCATCCGCCGCCGGCCCGCGGCTTCGCCCTGTGCGCCCAGGCCTATGCGCTGCGCGAGGCCGGGGATGCCGGCATCGGCACCTACGGCACCTTCGCGCGCTTCGCCGCGCGGGCGCGCGAGGCCGGGGCGGCCTGGGCCGGCGCCTCGCCCTTCCACGCCCTGCCGCCGGTGACGCGCGGGCGCGCCAGCCCCTACCAGCCCAGCGACCGACGCTTCCTGGAGCCCGCCTTGCTGGAGGTGCCGGGCCTGCCGCCGGGAGATGCGGCGCTGGTGGACTGGCCCGCCGCCTGGGCGGCCCGGCGCGCCGCGCTGTGGGCGCGCTTCCAGGCCGCGCCCGCCGCCCTGCCGGCGGAGCGCAGCCTGCGCCGCTTCGCCGCCTTCTGCGCCATCGCCGAGGCGCAAGGCCACGAGGACTGGCGCCACTGGCCCGCCGCCCTGCGCGACGGCGACGTCGAGCCCTTCATCGCCGCCCACGAGCGGGAGGTCGCCTTCCACGCCTGGCTGCAGGAGGAGTGCGACCGGCAGGTGGCCGCCATCGGCCCCGGCCTATTCCGCGACCTGGCCGTCGGCACCGCCCCCGACGGCGCCGAGGCGTGGTCGGGCGACGTGCCGCTGCTGCGCGGCCTGTCGGTCGGCGCCCCGCCCGACCCGCTGGGGCCGGAGGGGCAGGATTGGGGCATCCCCTGCCCGGACCCGCTGCATCCGGGCCTGCCTGCCGCCTTCGGCGCCCTGCTGCGCGCCAACATGCGGCACGCGGCCGGGCTGCGGGTGGACCACGTGATGGGGGTGCAGCGCCTGTTCGTGCTGCCCGCCGGGGCGCGGGGCAGCGAAGGCTGCTCCCTGGCCATGCCGCGCACGGCGCTGCTGGCCGAGCTGACGCTGGAAAGCGCCCGCCACGCCTGCGCCGTGGTGGGCGAGGATCTGGGCACCGTGCCCGAGGGGCTGCGCCCGGCGCTGGACGCCGCGGGCGTGCTGTCCTTCCGCGTGCTGCGCTTCGAGGAACGCCCGCCGCGCGACTGGTCCGCCGCCGCGGCCGCCGCCGTCACCACCCACGACCTGCCCACCCTGGCCGGCTGGTGGCACGGCGACGACCTGCGCGAGCGCGCCGCGCTGGGCCTGCCGGCCGACGCGGCGGCGCGCGAGGCGGAGAAGGCGGATTGGCTGCGGCGCCTGGACCTGCCCGCCAGCACGCCGTGGTCCGCCGCGCTGGCGGCGCGCTTCCACGCCCATGCCGGCAGCGCGCCGAGCGCCATGCTGCTGGTGCAGGCCGAGGACTTGGCCGGGGCGCGCGTGGCGGTGAACCTGCCCGGCACCGACCGGGAGCGCCCGAACTGGCGCCACCGCCTGCCGGTGCCGCTGGAGGCGCTGCTGGACACCCCCGAGGCCACGGCCATCCTGGACGCGGCGCGGGCGCGCTAGAATGCGGCCTTCAACGGGGCGGCGAGGCGCCCCGCGCCGCGCAACCGGGCGTCAGCCGCGCGGCCCGCCGCTGCGCCCGGCATCGAAGCCCAGGAAGCCGATCTCGGGGCGCGGGGCGCCGCCATCATTGGCGAACAGCCGCGGGCGGGCCGGGGCGGCAGGCGCGGCCTCGCGCTCCGGCCGGGGGGCGCGGGCCTCGCGCGGCGGCGGGGCGGCGCGGCCGGGGCGCGGCGCGGCCTCCGGCGGGGCGCTGCTGCCGGTGCCGCGCACGGACAGCAGGTAGAAGGTGATCTCGGGCCGGCCCTGGTCCACCGCGCTGTCCAGCGCCGTCAGCCCCAGGGCGTTGCGCGCGTTCACGTCGGCGCCGCGGGTGATGGCGTCGCGCACCGTACCCAGGTCGCCGCGGCTGATGCCGTCGAACAGGGCGTCGTTGGGGTTCATGCCCGCCGGGTTCTCCTGCGCGGGGATGGGCTGGGCGCCGCGGCGGGCGGCGATGCCGGGCAGGCCCTGCGGCGCCTCCCGCGGGCGGGCCTGCTCCTCCGAGGGGCGCACGGCGCCGGAGCGGCCCAGCATCCCCTGGGCCTGCGCCACGGCCGGCAGCGCCAGGAGAAGGGCGGCAAGCAGCAGGGGGCGCGCGGTCATGGGCGGTCTCCGAAGGTGAAGGCGCCGGGCAGGGCGGCCTCCGCCGCGGGCGGGGCGGCGGCCGGACGGGCGCGGGCCTCGATCTGTGCCACCACCGCGGCCAGGGACCGCGCCAGCGCCGCCATCTGCACCACCGGCACGCAGAGCTGGCCCGCGGGGCGCGGCGCGCCGTCCGCCTGCACCTGGCCCAGCGTCAGCCGCACGACGCCGTGCTGCACCGAGGCCTCCACCAGCCCATCCGCGAAGATCGTGGCGTTCGTCATGGCCCTTCCTAGCCCGTCCTCACTGCTCGGTGAAGGCGCGTTGCAGGCTGTCGCGGATCGGCTGGGTGACGTAGCGCCAGAAGGAGCGCGTGCCGATCTGGATGTGCGCCTCCACCGGCATGCCCGGCGCCAGGAACACCGCCGGCAGGCGTGCCAGCTGGTCCTCGTCGATGCGGACATAGGCGCGGTAGTGGCTCTGCCGGGTTTGCGGGTCGGTGGTCACGTCGGCGGCGATGAAGGTGACGTGGCCGTGCAGGTAGGGCACCAGCCGCTGCTTGAAGGCCGGCAGCCGGACCTCCGCCTGCAGGCCGGGATACACGACGTCGATGTCGGTGGGCGAGACGTTCACCTCGGCCACCAGCCGGTCCTCGCGCGGGATCAGGTCCATCACCGGGTCGCCGGCGCGGACCACGGCGCCCACGGTGAACAGGCGCAGGTTGACCACCGTGCCGTCCTCCGGCGCCAGGATCTCGCGCCGGTTCGCCACGTCCTCCGCGGCGCGCAGCCGCTCCTCGGCCTCGTGGCGGCGGGCGGCCACCTCGCGCGCCTCGGTCCCCACCTCCTGCCGGCGTTGGTCGAGCGTGGCGCGGGCCTGGCCCTCGGCCTCGGCGATGGCGGCGCGGGCGCGAGTGATCTGCCCTTGCAGGTCGGTTATCTGCCCCTCCAGCCCGGCGCGCGAGCGCTGCAGCGCCAGCAATTCCGGCAGGCGCGCCAGCCCCTGGTTCACCAGGGCCTGCCGCATCCCTTCCTCCTGGACGATGAGGCGCAGCTGGTCGCGCGTGGCGCCCAGCTGGCCCTCGGCCGAGCGGATGGTCGCGGCGGCCTGGTCGCGCCGCGTCTCCAGCACGGCGAGCTGGGAGCGCAGGCTTTCCTGCCGGGCCTGGAACAGCGCCCGCTGGCCGGCCAGCGCCTCCTGCGCGCGCGGGTCGCGGCTGGCGGTCAGCTCGGCGGGGAAGGGGGGCTCGCGCAGGTCCTGCAACTCGGCGGACAGGCGGGCGGACTGCGCGAGCACGGCCCAGAGGGCGGCGCGCATCGCCTCCATGTTGGCGCCGGACTGCACGTCGTCCAGCCGCATCACCACCTGGCCGCGGCGCACCTGGTCGCCGTCGCGCACGGCGATCTCCCGCACGATGCCGCCCTCCAGGTGCTGCAGCGTCCGGCGCTGGCCCTCGACCTTGATGACGCCGGGGGCGATGGCGGCCTCGGCCAGCGGGGCCAGCAAGGCCCAGGCCAGGAAGCCGCCGAAGAAGCCGACCATCACCACCAGCCCGACCAGCATCGGCCAGCGGGTGCGCGGGCGGGCGGCGTCCAGCAGGGGGTGGGGCGGCGGCACGGCCAGCGGCGGCAGCGGCCGGCGGGCCGGGGGCGCCGCCGCCGGGGCGGGGATCACCTCGCTCATGCCCGCAACGCGCCGGCCGGGGCGGGCACCGCGGCCTCAGCCGGGCGGGGCGGCGCCATCAGGCGCTTCAGCACCTCCGCGCGCGGCCCGAACATCTCGATGGCGCCTTCCTTCAGCAGCAGCACCTTGTCCACCCCCTGCACCAGCGCCGGCCGGTGGCTGACCAGCACCACCGTGGTGCCCTCGGCCTTCAGGCGGCCCAGGGATTCCACCAGGTTGGCCTCGGCGTCGCCGTCCAGGTTGCTGTTGGGCTCGTCCAGCACCACCAGCCGCGGCGAGCCGTAGAGCGCGCGGGCGAGGCCGATCATCTGGCGCTGCCCGCCAGACAGGTGCTGCCCGCCCTCGCCGATCTCGGTGTCGTAGCCCAGCGGCAGGCGCAGGATCATCTCGTGGCAGCCGGCCAGCCGGGCGGCAGCGAACACCGCCTCGGCGTCCGGCTCGCCCATGCGGGCGATGTTGCGCATCACCGTGCCGTCGAACAGCTCGACGTCCTGTGGCAGGTAGCCGAGGTGGCGGCCGAAATCCTCACGCTGCCAGGTGTAGACGTCGGCGCCATCCAGCCGGACCGTGCCGGCCGAGGCGGGCAGGGTGCCGATCAGCAGCCGGATCAGCGTGGTCTTGCCGGCGGCCGAGGGGCCGATCACCGCCAGGGATTCACCCGGCGCCAGGGCGAAGTTCACCCCCTTGATGAGCGCGACCGCCTGGCCGGGGAAGCCGAAGGAGACGCGCTCGACCTCCAGCCGCCCGTCCGGCGCGGGCAGCGGCATGCCGGCGGGGCGGATGCGCGGCTGCACAAGGAAGGCCTGCAGGCGGGCATAGCCCTGGCGCGCCGCCACCAGGGCCTTCCAGCCGCCGATCAGCTGCTCCACCGGCGCCAGCGCCCGGCCCATGATGATGGAGCCGGCGATGGAGGCGCCCGAGGTGAGCTGCTGCTGCAGCACCAGCCAGCAGCCCACGCCCAGCACGGCCAGCTGCACCGCCAGCCGGAAGAACTTGGTGGTGGCGAGGATCAGCGCGACGCGGTCCGCCGCCTTCTGCTGCGGCGGCGTCATCGCCGCCACGCCCTCGCGCCAGCGGGCCATCACGGCCGGGGCCATGCCCATGCTGTCGATGACCTCGGCGTTGCGCACGATGGCCTCGGCCCGGCGTTGGCTCTGCATCGCCGCGGTGTTGGCCTCACGCATCAGGCCGGAGGAGATGGCCTCCGTCAGCAGGGTGAGGCCGAACAGCAGCGCGGCGCCGCCCAGCGCGATCCAGCCCATCAGCGGGTGCAGCATGAAGATGACGGCGAGGTACACCGGCACCCAGGGCACGTCATACAGCGCCAGCATGCCGGGCGAGCCCAGGAAGCCGCGGCACAGCGCGAGGTCCCGCAGCGCCTCCATCCGGTAGGGGCGGCCGCGCAGCTGGGATTCGATGGCGCGCCGGAAGCCCTCGGGCGCCACGCGCAGCTCGATCCAGGCGGCGACGCGCTGCATGACGACGGAGCGCACGGCCTCCAGCGCCGCCAGCACCAGCAGGGCGAACAGCGCGATGAGGGTGAGGAACAGCAGGGTGTCGGTGTTGCGCGTGGCCAGCACGCGGTCGAACACCTGCATCATGTAGAGCGAGACAGTGAGCTGCAGCAGGTTCACCACGCCGGAGAAGGCGCCGACCATCCAGAACTGGCCGCGGCACGCCGCGACCGCCCGCGCGAGGGGGGTCTGCTTCGCCGCCTCGGCGGCGTGGCGCGGCGGCATCATGCGCGCCCGCGCCCCACGGGGATCGTGCCTGTCATCCTGCCCATCCTGGCGCCTGGTGAGGCTATCCCCGTACCATTGATGCGAGGTAAATCAACTCGCGCGAAATACATAGCGGCGGGACAAGGCGAAGTTGAATCCCATGCCCGCCAGCGCCCCCGCCGCCACCCCCAGCACCGGGTGCGTGGCAGTGAAGGCGACCAGGAGGGCGTAGGTGCCGTAGTTGGCGGCGAAGCCCACCAGGTTCAGCGCGGCGAAGCGCGCCCACTGCGCCGCCAGCCCGCCCTCGCCGCTGCGCCGGTCCCGGAAGGTCCAGGCGCGGTTGAGCGCGAAGGTGGTGGAAACGGCCGCGAGGTAGGAGAGCAGGCGGCCGGAATACTTGTCCAGGCCCAGGGCCATCGCCGCCAGCAGCACCGCGGCGTCCACGACGAAGCCGACGCCGCCCACCACCCCGAACCGCAGGAACTGCCCGATCATGGCTGCTCCATGGACCGTGGGCGGGCAAAACGCCAGGGGGTGCGCAAGCCCGTGGCATCGGCGCCGAATCCCTTGCTAGTGTGCCGGCCACCGAACCGGATGCCTGGGAGATCCAAGGGAATGATCCAACGCCGCAGCCTGATGGGCGCGACCGCCGCGCTCGGCGCCGCCACGCTGTCCGCCCCCGCCATGGCGCAGCCGGCGCGCGACCGCGTGCTGCGCTACGTGCCGCACGCCAACCCGGGCAACATCGACCCCTTCACCAACACCGCCTTCGTGGCGCGCGACCACGCCTACCTAGTGTTCGACCAGCTCTACGGCATGACGGAGCGCTTCGAGATCCGCCCGCAGATGGTGCAGGGCCACGTGGTGGAGAATGACGGCCTGCTTTGGCGCTTCACCCTGCGCGAGGGGCTGAAGTTCCACGACAACACTCCCGTCCGCGGCCGCGACTGCATCGCCTCCATCCGCCGCTGGGGCCGGCGCGACGCCTTCGGCCAGGTGCTGATGGCCCGCGTGGCCGAGATGACGGAGGAGAGCGACCGCGTCTTCTCCATCCGGCTGAACAAGGCCTTCCCGAAGATGCTGGAGGCCTTCTCCAAGGTCACCACCTCCTGCCTGTTCATCATGCCCGAGCGGCTGGCGAACGTGGACCCGTTCCAGAACATCACCGAGGCCGTGGGCTCCGGCCCCTTCCGCTTCATCCGCAACGAGTGGAACCCCGGCTCGCGCCTCGCCTACGAGCGCAACCCGGACTACGTGCCCGCCCAGGGCGCGCCGAGCATGACCGCCGGCGGCAAGGTGGCGCATTTCGACCGCGTCGAGTGGCACATCATGGGCGACGCCGCCACGGCCTCCGCCGCCTTGCAGGCCGGCGAGGTGGACTGGTGGGAGCAGCCGACCGCCGACCTGTTCCCGAGCTTCCTGCGCGGCCGCAACGCGAACAACATCAAGGTCGAGGTCATCAACAACACCGGGCTGATCGGCATCTTCCGCCCCAACCACCAGGCGGCGCCCTTCAACAACCCCGCCGTGCGCCGCGCCGTGCTCACCGCCGTGAACCAGATGGACTTCATGACGGCGGTGATCGGCACCACCGGCGTCGAGGGCTATGCCGACCTTCGGCGCGAGGGCATCGGCTACTTCGCGCCCGACAGCCCCTCCGTCTCCACCGTCGGGCTGGACAAGTTGCGCAAGAACGTCGCCGCCGCGCGGCAGGAGCTGCAGGCGGCCGGCGCCATGGGCGCGCGGCTGGTGCTGATGAACGCCACCGACCTGTCCTCCATCAACGCCTCCACCCTGGTGGGCGAGGCGCTGTTCCGCGCCATGGGCTTCAACGTGGAGATGGTGAGCACGGACTGGGGCACGGTGGTGGCCCGCCGCGCCTCCCGCAACCCGCTGGAGCAGGGCGGCTGGTCCGGCTTCTTCACCTTCTGGAGCGGCGTGGATCATTGGAACCCGGCCTCGCACGCCTCCATCCGCGGCCATGGCGAGAATGCCTGGCCGGGCTGGCCGGTGATCCCTGCCATGGAAGCCCAGCGCGATGCCTGGTTCGACGCGCCCGACGACGCGGCCGCCAAGGCCGCGACGACGGAGATGCAGCGCATCGCCTTCGAGGAGGTGCCCTACGTGCCGACCGGCATGTACTACCAGCCCACCGCCTACCGCCGGAACCTGACCGGCATGCTCAAGGGCCAGCCGCCGCTGTTCTGGAACCTCCGCCGGGGGTGACGGGTTCTGCGCTGATGCACGGTCTTGATGCCCTCACCGCCGCCGCCCATGGCGGCGGCTACGCCAGGCGCCCGCCTCCGGCGGGCTTGGCTGCGGCCCCCTGAAGGGGGCCGGCGCGCGCTGTGCGCGCGCATCCTCCAAAGGCGGTGCTGCTCTTGGCCGGGGGCGCGGGCTGGCCGGCCTCGCCTGCGGCGTCGGCCTCTGGAGTTGGGGGGTCCGCTGGCCTTTCGCGGAATGGTGCGGATGGGCCGGCCGCGCCTGTGGCGCCGGCCTCGGGCGCCGCTCCCGGCCAAGGCGCCCTGCGCCTTGCGGTCGCGCCGGGGCTTCGCCCTGGCGCGGAGCAGGCCCTCCAGGACCGGGCGCGGCCCGGAGCGCGCGGAGCCGCGCGGCCGTCCCCCATCCGGCGGCCGCGTTCAACCGAAACGCGCGCCTGCCCCCCGGGGCCCCCGTCGTGGTTTTGCCGGGCCGCGCAGCGTCCCGGCAAAACTACGACGGGGACAAAATGATCTTCCCGAAATGCGCATTGGCCTTCATGTGCGCGATGGCGGCGTGCACGTCGTCGAGCGGGAAGACGCGGTCCAGCGGCAGGCGCAGCTCGCCGCGCTCCAGCGCCGGCCACAGGTCGGCGCGCATCTTGCGCACGATCTCGCGGATCTCGTCGGCGCTGCGGGTGCGGAAGGTGACGCCGATGTAGGTGATGCGCCGGGCCGCGTGCAGGTCGAAGTCGAATTCCGCCGCCATGCCGCCCAGCCGCCCGACATTGACGATCCGCCCCAGGATGGAGGTGGCGCGCAGCGTCTGGTTCACCAGCCGGCCGCTCACCTGGTCCACCACGGAGTCCACGCCGCGCCCGTCGGTCGCCTCCAGCACCTGGTCCACCCAGGCGGGGTCGTTGGTGTCCACCGCGTGGGTGGCGCCGAACTCGCGCAGGCGGGCGCGGCGCTCGGGGTTGGTGGAGGTGCCGATGACGACCGGGCAGCCCATGAGGCGCGCCACCTGCAGCCCCATCAGCCCGACCCCGGAGGACGCGCCCTGGATCATCAGCGTCTTGGACGGCCCGGCGCGGCCATGCGTCACCACCGCGTCGTGCATGGTCTGCAGCGCCACGGGCAGCCCGGCCGCCTGCTCCCAGGACAGGTTGGCGCCCTCGGGCAGCGGGGAGACGCGGCCCCAGTCGGCCAGCGCATATTCCGCCCAGGAGGCGCCCATGGAGGCCATGACGCGCATCCCCGGCCGGATGGTGTCCGGCACGCCGGGGCCGACCTCGACCACCTCGCCCGCGCCTTCCAGGCCGGGGATGGCGCCGGGGCCGCCGACGCTGCCGTGCCGGTGCCCGGCGGCCACGCCCAGGTCGGCGCGGTTCATGCCGATGGCGCGCAGGCGGATCAGCACCTGCTCGGCGCCCGGGCGCGGCTCGGGCACCTCGCGGACCTCCAGCCCGGTTTCGGTGACGATGGCGGCCTTCATGGCGGGCTCCCCCCTTCTCAGAGTTTCTTGCGGTACCAGATGCGCGAATGGCCGGGCGGCATGCCGTCCAGGCGCCCGGCCTCCGTCCAGCCGTTGCGTCGCCAGAAGCCGGGGGCGGTGAAGCTGAAGGTGTCGGTGTAGGCGTCGGTGCAGCCGCGGCCGCGCGCCACCGCCTCCGCACGGGCCAGCAGGTCGGTGCCCAGGCCCTGGCCGCGCACCTCGCGCGACAGCCACAGCCAGTCGATGAACAGCCAGTTCCAGTAGGTCAGGCCCAGCAGCCCGCCCTTGACCACCTCCTCCTCGTCGCGCGCCAGCACGGTGACGGGCTCGCGGTCGTAGGGGCCGCCCATCTCCTGGTTGAACTGGTGCAGGCCGCGCTGGATGGCGGCCACCGCTTCCAGCTCGGGGTAGTCGTCGTCGCTGATGGTCAGGCGCGGGGCGCTGCTCATCCCATCTTCCCCCAGGCGGCGACGCCCACCGTCAGCAGCCCGAGGGCGAGGTTCAGCGCCACCAGCGTGCGGATGCGCCCGTTGGCCGCCGCGGCGGCCGGGGCGTCGCCCGCGGCCAGCGCCGCGCGCATGGCGCGCCACGGCACCAGGGCGATGAACAGGAACACCCCGGCCATCACCAGCCCGGTCAGGTGCATCAGGTGGACGTGCCAGCCGGTGCCGCGGAAGCCGCCATACACGCCGAACAGCAGCCCGTAGCCCGACAGCAGGGTGATGGGCATGGCGTGCCACACCAGCAGGAAGAAGCGCTTGTGCACCCCGGCCATCAGCGCCAGCCGCTGCGGCGGCTCCAGCGCCGCCAGGGCGGGGCGCAGCGCCAGCAGGGCGAAGGCCATGCCCCCCACCCAGAGCGCGGCGAACAGGACATGGAGGGCGTTCAGCAGGTTGGGCAGCATGGACCTGTTATTGGCCGCGCAGCGCCAGGATGGAAGAGGCGAGCGCCCGCACCTCGGCCGCCGCGGCGGAGCGCGGCTGGGCTTCCGTCACGCCCTGGCCGGTGGCGAAGGCGGTGGCGAAGGCGGTGCGGTTGCCCAGCCGCGCCTCCAGCACCGGGGCGCGGCGGCGGGCCAGCTCCTCCGCCACCACCTCGGCCACGCGGGATTGCGGCGGCACGCGGTTCAGCACGTAGCGCCAGGGGCGCTTCTCCGCCTCGGCGATGCGCACCGTGGCCTCGCTGGCCCAGAGGTCGGGCAGGGAGGGCTGCAACGGCACCAGCACCAGGTCGGCGGCGCGCAGGGCGCGGGCGGCGTCCGCCTCCACCTGGGGCGGGGTGTCCAGCACCACGAAGCCGTCGGCGCGGCGCAGCCGGTCCAGCGCGTTGCCGACCCGCCAGCCGGAGGGCGTGTCGAAGGGCAGCGGCGGGTGCCCCTGCGCCACCCGGATGGCGTGCCAGCGGGCCAGGGATTGCTGCGGGTCGGTGTCCAGCAGGGTCACCGGCGCGTCCTCGGCGAGGGCGACGGCGAGGTTGGCCGCCAGGGTGGACTTGCCGGCGCCGCCCTTCTGCTGCGCCACCGCGATCACGAAGGCCATCCCGGGAGGCCCCTCTTCTCTCGATTCCGGCGGCCATTGAGCCACGTCAACGCCGATGGCACCAACTTACCCGATGATGGATGTAAGGTGATGCAAACGACATGAAGGAAGCCGCCACGATGTCCCTCTCCCGCATCCTCACCCATGCCGAGCCGGGCGATCCCGGCGCGGGCGAGGCCGCCCTGGCCCTCGCCACCGCCCTGGAGGCGCGGGTGGAGGCGCTGGTCTTCGCCGCCGAGGTCATCGGCAACCGCCCGGAGGCGGACGAGGCCGCGGCCCTGCGCGACTTCACGGCGCGCGCCGCCGCCCGCGGCGTGGCCTGCCACGCCCATGGCCGCCGCAGCATGGCCGAGGGGCTGGGCAGCGAGCTGGCCGCGCGGCTGCGGCTGGGCGGGCTGGCCGTGCTGGACTGGCCCGCCCCGGCGCTGCCCGGCCACCGCATGATGGCCACGGCGGTGGTGTTCGGCAGCGGCCGGCCGGTGATCCTGGCCCCGCCGGGCGCGATGGCGGGCCTGCCCGGCCGCATCCTGGTGGGCTGGGACGACAGCCCGGCCAGCGTGCGCGCCGTCCACGCCGCCATGCCGCTGCTGCGGCGGGCCGAGGCGGTGGTGGTGGCCTGCGCCGCCACCCCCGGCAAGGAGGAGCACGACCCCGGACCCCTCGCCGAGTCGCTGCGCGAGCAGGGCATCGCGGCGCAGGCGGCGGTGGAGCTGCGCGGCGGGCGCCCCGTGCTGGCCACATTGCGCGAGGCGGCAGCGCGGCACGGCGTCGGGCTGCTGGTGGCCGGCGCCGCCCGGCACGCGCCGGTGCACGACATGCTCTTCGGCAGCCTGACGCACGACGTGATGACCGGCCAGGCCGGGATGCCGGTGCTGCTGATGGCGTAGGGGAGGGGCGCCTGCGGGCGGCGGGACTCGAACCCGCACGGCCTTTCGGCCCAGGGTTTTTAAGACCCTTCCGGCTACCGTTTCGGCACGCCCGCCTGCGCGCCGGCGCTTATGCCCCGTCCCGGACCGCGCGCCCAGGGCGCGCGGCGCTCACGACGGCGGCAGCGCCTCGCGCCGCACCTCGCCGGAGGGCGGGGCGGCACGGCCGGGGCCTTCCACCAGGTAGGGGCGCAGGGCGCGGCGGATCTGGAACTCGAACTCGGTGTTCAGGTCGAACATGGCTTGGCGCAGCAGGGTCTCTGCGGCGATGCGCCGGCCGGCGGGGGTGGATTCGACGCCGGTGCGCGCGCGCGTCGTCTCCGCCTCGGCGAAGCCCAGGCGGCGGCCATTGGCGTCCACCACCTCCAGCCGCGCGGCCAGCCGCGCTTCCAGCCGCTCGCCGCGGTCGGCGGCCAGGAAGCCACCGCCGCCCTGGCGCTCGCGCAGGATCTGCGCGCGGGTGACGGTGAAGCGCGCCCGGTGCTCCGAGCCGAAGGCGGCCAGGCGGTCGCGGCCCATGATGCGCACGGCCTCGGCGGCGCTGGGCTGCAGGTCGCGGCCGATGTCGTTGGGGCCGGGCATCGGGTCGCGCTCGGCGAAGTCCAGCCCGGCCACGTCCAGGCGCAGCTGGGTCAGGTGGCCGTAGGAGATGGGCGGCCCCTCCACCCGGGCCGGCGGGTCGCCCGCGCAGGCGGCCAGGGCCAGGGGGGCCAGGGCGAGCGGCGCCAGCAGGGAGCGGCGGCGCCTCACGCGCGGCCCCGCACGCCGGCGCGGTCGAAGCGGAAGTCCACGTTGCAGAACTCGCAGGTCATGGTGATCTGCCCCTCCTTGGCCATGTGGTCCAGGTCCTCCACCGGGAAGCCTTCCAGCACGCCCGCGAGGCGCGAGCGCGAGCAGCGGCAGCCATAGGCCAGGGCGCGGGGCCGATCCAGCGCCAGCCCCTCCAGCGCGAACAGGCGGTGCAGCAACAGGGCCGGGGGCAGGGCGTCGTCCAGCAGCTCCGCCTCGGTCAGCGACTTGGCCAGCACCACGGCGGTGTCCCATGCGTCGTCCTGGGCGGCGGCGTCCAGCTCCTCGCCGATGCCGCCCTCGCCGGCCACGCGCTCCAGGATCAGCGCCGCGGCGCGCCAGCCCGCGGGCGTGCGCGCGCAGGCCAGCTGCAGGTGGGTGCGCAGCTGCTCGGAGGTGGCGAAGTAGCCCTGGGCCATCTCGGTCAGGTCGCCGCCTTCCAGCGCGACGATGCCCTGGTAGCGCTCCATCTCCGGCCCCTGGTCGCAGGTGAAGGCCAGGAAGCCCTTGCCCAGCAGGGCGCGGTGCGAGGGGTTGCGGCCGTACATGCCCAGCTTGGCCGCGTCCACCCGCACGTGCCCGCGCAGCTCCCCGCCATCGGTCGCGTCGGCCAGCAGCAGGGGCAGTGGCCCATCCCCCTTGGCCTGGAGGGAGAAGGAGCCGCGGAACTTCAGCGCCGCCGCCAGCCCGGCGGTCAGCGCCAGCGCCTCGCCCAGCAGGCGGGTGACGGGGTCGGGGTGGCCGTGGCGGGTCAGCAGCGCGTCGGCCAGCGGGCCCAGACGCACCAGGCGGCCGCGCACCGGCTTGCGGGCCAAGTGGAAGGGGCTGACGCCGTCGCTGACGACGAGGTTCGGCACGTCCGGCCGGTCATGGTTCAGGAAGTCGGGTTCTGTGTTCACCCCCCGCAAATAGCGCGCCCGGTGCCGCGTTGCATCACCGCGGGTTGAAGCCTGGGTGCAGGCTTCCAACTGTAGCCTGCCGGCGAAACGAAAGGGGCGTGCGATGGCCGACCTTCTGCTGGGCTGGATGATGCGGGCCTGGGGCAACTTGCCGCGGGAGGCGGTGGCGTCCATCCTGCTGGCGCTGGTGGGGCTGACCCTGGCGCTGCCCGGCGGCGCCCGCGCGCCGGCGGAGGCCGAGGCGGCGCTGCGCGCGGCCGGGCGGCGCAAGCTGCGGGCGGCCGGCTTCGCCCTGTGCCTGATCGGCGGCCTGTTCCTGACCATCGGGGCGGAGGCGGCGACGGTGACGGCGACCGAATCCCCAGCCGGGCTGTTCCTGGGCGCGGCGCTGTTCGCGGCGGCCGGCTTCCGCTGCCTGTGGCTGGCCGGGCGGTAGTCAGCGCGCCAGGGCCACCACCAGCTGCACCACCGCCGCCAGGATGATGGCGGCGAGGACGTAGGGGCCGAGCTGGCCGGGGCTGGGCAGGCGCATGCGCGGCAGGTGGGGCGCGCGGCCCCGCGCCGCCAGGGGTATCAGGCCGCTTCGCGGCGGCGGGCGCGGCTGGGCTTCACCGCCATGGCCCGCAGCAGCTCCTTCAGCCGCTGGGCGCCGATGTCGGGGAAGCGGGCCAGCACCTCGGCCTCGTGCGTCTTGGCGGCGCCCAGCAGGTCGCGCACCACGGCTTCGCCGCGCGGCGTCATCTGGATGCGGACGACGCGGCGGTCGCGCGCGTCGGGCAGGCGCTTCACCAGCCCGTCGCGCACCATGCGATCCAGCAGCTTGGTCATGGTGGGCTGCTGCAGCAGGCAGGCCTCGGCCAGTCCGGTCACCGTCTCGCCCTCGCTGCCGGACAGCGAGGCCAGGACGCGCCACACCGGCACCTGCACGCCGGCGCGGCGCAGCGTGGTGTGGAACTCGGCCGACACGGCGTGCGAGGCGCGCGCCAGCAGGTAGAGCAGGTAGTCATCCACGAAGCGCCCGTCGGTGCGCCCGTCCCCCAGCCGGGGAGTGGCGGGAGTGACATCCATAGCGCTGTCCCGGAATGACGTGTCCATGCGGCCATCATGAATGGCGGCTGAACAGCTTCCTATTCGGGGAACTGCGGATATGGGATTCTCCCTGACATATGAATTTTCATTTGTTACAACCGGGGCCATCAGGGGGATGTCTGGCATGGAGTGGCAAGCGGGCTGGCAGGATGCCTTCGAGGAGGTGCTGCGCCTGTGCCGCGTCCAGCCCGGCGAGCCGGTGGCGGTGCTGGCGGAGACGCTGTCCCGCCCGGTCAATCTCCATCTGGCCGAGGCCGCGTTGCACCGGCTGGGCGCGCGCCCGGTGCGGGTGACGGTGCCCAGCCCGCGCCCGACGGCGCCGGTGCAGGTGCGCTCCACCGGCGCGTCCCGCGCGCTGGCCGGGCATCCGGGCGCGCTGGCCGCCATCGCCGCCTGCCCGCTGCTGCTGGACCTCACCGTCGAAGGGCTGCTGCACGCGCCCGAGCTTCCCGGCATCCTCAAGGCCGGCACCCGCATGCTGATGGTGAGCGACGAGCACCCCGAGACGCTGGAGCGCCTGGTCCCGCGCGAGGGCGACGACGCGCCGGTGAAGGCCGCGGTGAAGCGCCTGCGCGCGGCGAAGCTGATGCGCGTCACCTCCGAGGCCGGCACCGACCTCTCGGTGGCGATGGAAGGCGCGGCCACCGCCGGCGTCTGGGGCTGGACCGACCGCCCCGGCACGGTGGCGCATTGGCCCGGCGGCGTCGTCGTCTCCTTCCCCCGCGCCGGCACGGTGAACGGGCGGCTGGTGCTGGATGCCGGCGACGTGAACCTCACCTTCAAGCGCTACCTGGAGCGCCCGGTCACGCTGACCATCGAGGATGACCACGTCACCCGCATCGAGGGCACCGGCGCGGATGCCGAGATGACGCGCCGCTACCTCGAAGCCTGGGGCGACCGCGCCGCCTATGCCGTCTCCCATGTCGGCTGGGGGCTGAACCCGCGCGCGCGCTACGAGGCGCTGGCCATGCTGGACAAGGCCGAGACCAACGGCACCGAGCTGCGCGCCGTCGCCGGCAACTTCCTGTTCTCCACCGGCGCCAACGAGTTCGCCGGCCGCCACACCGAAGGCCATTTCGACATCCCGGTCTTCAACACCACCATCACCCTGGATGGCGAAGCTGTCGTCGAGCGGGGGCGCGTGCTGTGACGCCGGTGCTGCTGCTGCACGGCATCGGTGGCCGCGCTTCGCTCTGGGCTGCCACCGTCGCCGCCCTGGCCCCGCGCCGCGTGCTGGCGCTGGACCTGCCGGGCTATGACGGTACCCGCCCGGCGCTGGACAGCATCGCCGCCATGGCCGATGCCGCCGCCGCGCTGCTGGACCAGGCCGGCGTGGCCCAGGCCGACTGGGTGGGCCATTCGCTCGGCGGCATGGTGGCGCTGGAGGGCGCGCTGCGCCACCCGGCGCGGGTGCGGCGGCTGGTGGTCGCGGCCTCCTCTCCGGCCTTCGGCAGCAGCGACCCGGCCTTCCGCGATGCCTTCCTCGCCGCCCGCCAGCGCCCGCTGGATGAGGGGCTGGGCATGGCGGGCGTCGCCGCCGCGCTGGTGCCCGGCATGGCCGGGCCCGCCGCCGACCCCGGCGCCATGCCCGCCGCCATCGCCGCGATGTCGAGTGTGAACGAGGCGGCGTATCGCGTGACGCTGGCGGCGCTGACCGGCTTCGACCGCCGCGCCGACCTCGCTCGCATCCCGCACCCCGCCCTGCTGCTGGCCGGCGAGGCCGACGCCACCGCCCCGCCGCGCGGCATGGCCCGCATGGCCGCCGCCATGGCCGATGCGCGGCTGCAGGTGCTGCCTGGCATCGGCCACCTGCTGCCGCTGGAGGCGCCGGACGCCTTCCACGCCGCCCTGCACGCCTTCCTGGATTGAAGGGACCCGCCGCCATGGACATGCCACTGCCCACCGCCGCCGCCGAGGCGCCGATCTTCGACCCGCGCGGCTTCCGCCTCTCGCCCCTGGAAGCCGAGCTGACCGCCCGTGCCCGCGAGTTCGGCGCGCGCATCCTGGCCGCCCGCGCCGCCCGCTGGGACCGCGAGGCGAGCTTCCCCACCGACAACTACGCCGACATGCGGCGCGAGGGCTGGCTGGGCATCTGCATCCCGCGCGCGGATGGCGGGCTGGGCGCCGATTTCCGCGCCTATTGCCTGGCCGCCGCCGAGTTCGGCCGCTTCTGCGGCGCCACGGCGCTGACCTGGAACATGCATGTGTGCAGCACGCTCTGGACCGGCCTGCTGACCGACGATTTAGAGATGGACGACGCCACCCGCGCCACCCACCACGCGCGGCGGCGCGGCCACTACGCGCGCATCCTCCAGGATGGCGCCATCTTCTCGCAGCCCTTCAGCGAGGGCGGCGCGGCGGCCGCCGGCACCGTGGCCTTCGGCACCACCGCCACGCCGGTTGATGGCGGCTTCCGAATCAACGGCCGCAAGATCTTCGCCTCGCTGGCCGGCCACGCCGATTGCTATGGCATCCTGTGTACGCAGGTGACGGGGGAGGGGAAGCCGTCCCGCCGCGACACGCTGTATCTTTCGGTGCCCAGGGACGCGCCGGGCGTGACGGTGGAGGGCGAGTGGGACCCGCTGGGCATGCGCGGCACCGTGTCCCGCACCCTGGTGTTCAAGGATGTCTGGGTGCCCGAAGAGGCCATGCTGATGCCGCCCGGCCTGTATTTCCAGGCGGCCTCGCGCTGGCCGCACATGTTCATGACGCTGACGCCCACCTACATGGGCATCGCCCAGGCCGCCTACGACTTCACCGTGCGCTACCTGCGCGGCGAGCAGCCGGGCACGCCCCCGGTCAAGCGCCGCATGTACGCCACCAAGCAGGTCGCGGTGGCCGAGATGCGGGTGATGCTGGAGCAGACCAAGGCGCTGTGGTTCCAGGCCATCAGCGAGGCCGGCCCCGACCCCTCCAAGGAGCAGGTGCTGCGCGCCCTGGCCGCGCAGCACACCGTGATGGAGAACGCCAACGCCCTGGCCACCAAGGCGGTGCGCACCTGCGGCGGCCAATCCATGCTGCGCTCCCTGCCGCTGGAGCGTCTGTATCGCGACAGCCGCTGCGGCTCCCTCATGCTGCCCTGGACGGCCGAGCTGTGCATTGACCGCATCGGCCGCGAGGCGCTCTACGAGAAGGGCGAGACGGATTGACCCCCGCCCTGCTGGCCGCCGAACGCGAAGCCCTGCGCGCCGCCGGCGTGGCGGCGGGTGACCGCGTCGGCTGGCTGGGGCTGAACCACCCCTCCATGCTCGCCTGCCTCGCGGCCTGCGAGGAAGCCGGCGTCGCCCTGGTGCCGCTGAACTGGCGCCTTTCGGCGGCGGAGCTGCAATGGATCAGCGAAGATGCGGGGCTTAGGCTGGTGCGCTGCGGCCCGCCTGCCGGCGCCACCGCACCCAGCCCCGCTGCCCGGCCGGCGCGCGGCGCCGCGGATGTGCGGGTCATCGCCTATACCTCCGGCACCACCGGGCGGCCCAAGGGGGCGATGCTGACGGCGGCGGCGGTGCAGACCAACATCCGGCACGGCATCAGCCTGTTCGGCCTGACGCGGGAGGACCGGGTGCTGACCGTGCTGCCGCTGTTCCACATGGGCGGCCTGGCCATCCAGACCCTGCCGGCGCTGGTGGCCGGCGCGCAGGTCATCCTGCATCCGCGCTTCGACGCCGACGCCTTCTTCGATGCCATGGTGCAGGACCGCCCCACGCTGTCCCTGCTGGTGCCCGCCGTGATGGCCGCGCTGGTGGCGCATCCGCGCTGGGCGGGGGCGGACCTCTCCTGCCTGCGCGCTGTCGGCGCCGGCTCCTCCGACGTGCCGCCGGACCTCATCGCCGCCTTCCACGCCAAGGGCGTGCCGGTGCAGCAGGTCTATGGCATGACGGAGAGCGGCCCCATCGCCATCGCGCAATCGGTGGAGGAGGCGCTGGCGCATCCCGGCTCCATCGGCTTTCCCGTGGGCGGCTGCGAGGCGCGCATCGCTGCGGATGGCGAGATCCAGCTGCGCGGCCCCAACCTCTTCGCCGGCTACCGGAACGACGCCGCGGCGACGGCGGCCGCCTTCACGGAGGACGGCTGGTTCCGCACCGGCGATGCCGGGCGCCAGGATGCGGAGGGCCGCTTCTGGTTCACCGACCGCCTGAAGCACCTCATCATCTCCGGCGGCGAGAACATCGCCCCGGCGGAGCTTGAGCGCGTGCTGCTCTCGGCGCCGGGCGTGCGGGAGGCCGCGGTGGTCGGCCGCCCCGATGCCCGTTGGGGCGAGGTGCCCGTCGCCGTCGTCGTCCCCGGCGAGGGCTTCGACGAAGCGGCGGTGTTGCGCCACTTCGAAGGCCGGCTGGCCCGCTTCAAGCACCCGCGCGCGGTGGTGACCGCCGCCAGCCTGCCGCGCACCGCGCTGGGCAAGGTGCAGGTGGCGGCGCTGCGGGCGCTGGTGGCCGGCTGAGCCGCCAGCCCCGGTTCCGCGTCACGGAACTGGGGTCCAGCCTGCTGCACGGGCCGTCCGCCGCCGCGGCGCCTCCGCCAAGGCGGGTCGCGCGCTACCGCGGCGCCATGCGCAGCGCGCCGTCCATGCGCACCGTCTCGCCGTTCAGGTAGCCATTGTCCACGATGTGCATGGCCAGCCTGGCGTATTCGTCCGGCGTGCCCAGGCGATGCGGGTTGGGCACGCCCTGGGCAAGCGATTCCTTCACCGGGTCGGGCAGGCGGGCCAGCATCGGCGTGTCCATGATGCCCGGCGCGATGGTGCAGACGCGGATGCCCTTGGAAGCCAGGTCGCGCGCCGCCACCAGCGTCATGCCGATGACGCCCGCCTTGGAGGAGGCGTAGGGGATCTGCCCGATCTGCCCCTCATAGCCGGCGATGGAGGCGGTGAGGATGCACACGCCGCGCTCGCCCTCCACCGGCTCGGTCCGCGCCATCGCGGCGGCGGCGAGTCGCAGCGCGTTGAACGAGCCGGTGAGGTTGACGCGGATCACCGTCTCGAAATGCGCCAGGCTGCCCGGCGTGCCGTCCTTCTCCAGGATGCGCAGCGCGCCGCCGCGGCCGGCGCAATGCACCAGCACCCGCAGCGGGCCCATCGCCTCGGCGGCCGCGACGGCGTCGCGCATCTGCGCCTCGTCCGCCACGTCGGCCACCGCGAAGCCGCCGCCCAGGTCCTGCGCCACCGCGGCGCCGGGCGAGGTCGCGAGGTCCGCGATCAGCACCTTCGCCCCGGCCGCCGCCAGCCGCCGCGCCGTGGCCAGCCCCAGCCCCGAAGCGCCGCCCGTCACGATGGCGGATGCCCCCTTCACGTCCATGCCCGTCCCTCCGGAATGATTTCCGGCAGGGCACCACGCGGGCGCGGTTGACGCAAGCCGGTGCGGGGCGGGACGATGCCACCAACGAGACGCCGAGGAAGCCCCATGCCGCAGCTGGCCCGCCAGGCCGAGAGGACGCCGGACAAGACCTGCGCCTTCTTTCCCGAAACCAACGAGAGCCTCGACTTCCGCGCGCTGGACGAGGGCGCGAACCGCATCGCCAACGGGCTGGTCGCGCTCGGGCTGCAGCCCGGCGAGGGGGTGGCGCTGCTGCTGCCGAACTCGCCCGACTTCCTGCTGGCGCTGTATGGCGCCAAGCGAGCGGGGCTGATGGTCACGCCGCTGTCCATCCACCTGCGCCCGCAGGAGGTGGCGCACGTGCTGCGCGATTCCGGCGCGCGCCTCATCATCGCCGACGCGGCGCTGGAAGGGCTGGCGGCGGCGCTGGACCTGGCGGGGGTGCCGCACCGCTACGCCACCGGCGGCGGGCTGCCGGGCTTCGCGCCCTTCGCCTGGCTGTCCTCCGGGCAGCCGGCCACCTGGCCCGAGCCGCCGCGGCCCATCGGGCGGGACTTCCTGTACTCCTCCGGCACCACCGGGCTGCCCAAGGGCATCCAGCGCCCGCTGATCCCGTGGGAGAAGCGCCACGACCCCGAGTTCGACATGACGTGGAAGGCGCTGTACGGCTTCGACGCCGACACCGTGTACCTCTCGCCGGCGCCGCTGTATCACGCCGCGCCGCTGCGCTACGTGCAGCGCGCCATGGATGGCGGCGGCAGCGCGGTCATCCTGCGCAAGTTCGACGCCGAGGCCTGCCTGCGCACCATCCAGCAATGCGGGGTGACGCACAGCCAGTGGGTGCCGACCATGTTCGGCCGGCTGCTGGCCCTGCCGGAGGCCACGCGCGCCGCCTACGACCTGTCCACCCACCGCTGCGCCATCCACGCCGCCGCGCCCTGCCCGCCGGGGGTGAAGCGCGCGATGATCGAATGGTGGGGCCCCATCCTGCGCGAGTACTACGCGGGCAGCGAGGGCGTGGGCACCACGGTGATCTCCAGCGAGGAATGGCTGCGCCGCCCCGGCAGCGTCGGCCGGCCCGCCTACGGCGCGGTGCACGTCACCGATGAGGAAGGGCGCGAGCTGCCGCCCGGCGAGGTGGGGCGCATCTGGTTCTCCGGCGGGGCGCGCTTCGCCTACCACAACGACCCGGAGAAGACCGCCGCCTGCTACAACGAGAAAGGCTGGGCCAGCCTGGGCGACCTGGGTTGGCTGGACGAGGAGGGCTACCTGTTCCTGAGCGACCGGCGGGCGGACCTCATCCTTTCCGGCGGGGTGAACGTCTATCCGGCCGAGATCGAGGCGGTGCTGGCGCAGCATCCGGACGTCTCCGAATGCGCGGTGATCGGCGTGAAGGACGACGATCTGGGCGAGGTGCCGATGGCCCTGGTGGTGCCGCGCGGCGAGGCGCCGGACGCCGCCGCCGTGCTGGCGCATTGCCGCGCCCATCTGGGCCGGCTGAAGGTGCCGCGCACGGTGGAGTTCGTGGAGGAACTGCCGCGCTCCGAGGCCGGCAAGCTGATGCGCCGGTTGCTCAAGGAGCGCTTCCTGGCGTAACCCGCGCGCGATCATGCTGCGCGTCACCGAGATTCGCCTGCCGCTGGACCATGCCCCCGAAGCGCTGGAGCAGGCCCTCGCCGAACGGCTGGGCGGCGCCCCGCTGCGCTATTCGGTGTTCCGCCGCGGCTACGACGCGCGCAACCCGCGGCGCATCATGCTCTCCTACACCGTGGACGCGGAGGTGCGGGAGGAAGCGGCGCTGCTGGCGCGTGACGCCCGGCTGCGCCCCAGCCCGGACATGGCCTACCGCTTCGTCGCCCGCGCGCCGGCGGGGATGGAGGAGCGCCCGGTGGTGATCGGCGCCGGGCCCTGCGGCTTCATGTGCGCCCTCATCCTCGCGCAGGCGGGATTCCGGCCCATCGTGATCGAGCGCGGCCCGGCGGTGCGCCCGCGCACGAAGCAGACCTGGGATTTGTGGCGACGCAGCATCCTGCATCCCGAGGGCAACGTGCAGTACGGCGAGGGCGGGGCGGGCACCTTCAGCGACGGCAAGCTGTGGTCGCAGATCCGCGACCCCTTCTTCTTCGGCCGCAAGCTGCTGCAGGAGTTCGTGAAGGCCGGCGCGCCGGAGGAGATCCTGTTCATCTCCAAGCCGCATGTCGGCACCTTCCGACTCGTCTCCATGGTCGAGCGCATCCGCGCCGAGATCGAGGCGCTGGGCGGCGAGTACCGCTTCGACACCCGGGTGGAGGGACTGGATCTGGACCCCGCCACCCGCGGCCTGCGCGGCCTGCACCTGAGCGACGGCACGCTGCTTCCCGCGCGCCACGCCGTGCTGGCCATCGGCCACTCGGCGCGCGACAGCTTCGCCATGCTGCACGGCCAGGGCGTGCAGATGGAGGCCAAGCCGTTCAGCATCGGCGTGCGGATCGAGCACCCGCAGGCGCTGATCAACGCCCGCCGCTTCGGCCCCAATGCCGGCAACCCGCTGCTGGGCGCGGCCGACTACCGGCTGGTGCACCACGCCGCCAATGGCCGCGGCGTGTATTCCTTCTGCATGTGCCCCGGCGGGCGCGTGGTCGCCGCGGCCAGCGAGCCCGGCCGGCTGGTGACCAACGGCATGAGCCAGTACCAGCGCGACGAGCGCAACGCCAATGCCGGCATCGTCGTGGGCATCAGCCCGGCGGATTATCCGGGCGGGCCGCTGGCCGGGGTGGAGTTCCAGCGGCGGTGGGAGGAAGCAGCCTTCCACGCCGGCGGCGGCGCCTGGCGCGCCCCGGCGCAGCTGGTGGGCGACTTCCTCGAAGGCCGTGCCTCCACCGCGCTGGGCGAGGTGGTGCCGAGCTACCTGCCTGGCGTGACGCCCACCGACCTGTCGCCCTGCCTGCCGGATTTCGCCGTGGCGGCGATGCGCGAGGCGCTGGCCGCCTTCGACAAGGACATCCCCGGCTTCGCCATGCGCGACGCCGTGCTGACGGGGGTGGAGACGCGCACCTCCTCGCCGCTGCGCATCCCGCGCGGCGAGGATTGCGCCAGCCTGAACACGCCCGGCCTGTACCCGGCGGGCGAGGGGGCGGGCTATGCCGGCGGCATCATGTCGGCCGGGGTGGACGGCATCCGCGTGGCCGAGGCGGTGTCGCTGGCGATGACCGGGGGTGGGGCGGTGCGGTCCTCGGGGCGGCACAAGGATGACGCGGTGGCCTACGGCTAGAGGACGAGCCGCCTTGATGGAATCAACACAGCGGTGACTCGTCCTCCCAGCAAAGGCTGGATCATGATCTAGAGGCCCAGCCGGTCCTTCACCCGGCCTTCCCAGACCTTGGCCAGCACCCCCAGCTTCCACAGGCCGTGGAAGGGGATGGGCTTGATGCCGGTGACAGGCATGTCGGGGGTGCCGCCGCGCAGCCAGCGCGCCAGCTCCATGCCCATCACCGTCGCCATCGCCACGCCGCGGCCATTGTAGCCCAGGGCCGCATGGAGGCCGGGCGCCGGCTGGTGCAGGTGCGGGTAGTGGTCGGGCGTCATCGCCAGCTGGCCGTTCCAGCCATGCGTCCAGTCCAGCTCCGCCGCGCCGGGCCACAGGCGCCCGGCATGGGCGATGAGGTAGCGGATGGGGTCGGTGCTGCCGATGGGGCGCTGGGGCCCGCGCCCGCCCATCAGCAGCCGCCCCGCCTGGTCCACGCGGTAGTAGACGGTGATGTTCCCCGCCTCGTAGAGCGAGGCGCGCAGCGGCAGCACCGCCGCCTGCATGGCCGGCGGCATCGGCGCCGTCGCGGCGATGGAGGAGAACACCGGCACCACCGACCGCGCCAGCCCGGGCCACAGCGCATCGGTGTAGCCATTGGTGGCGAGGATGACCTGCTCGGCCCGCACCGCGCCGCGCGGCGTCTCGACGCGCCACAGCGCGCCCTCGCGCGCCAGGCGCCGGGCCGGGGTGGCGGCGTGGATGCGCGCGCCCTGCGCGATGGCGGCGCGCGCCAGCCCGCGCGCGTAGAGCAGCGGCTGCAGGTCGCCGCCGCGCCGGTCGAGCATGGCGCCGGCGTAGTGGTCCGTCCCGGTGGCGGCGGCGGTGGCGGCGGCGTCCAGCCACAGCACCTCGCCGGAACGCCGGGCCGATTGCGCGGCGCTTTCCTCTACCGCGGCGGCGTTGCGGGGCCCCAGTGCGGCGCGCAGCGTGCCGCCCTGGCGCGCCTCGCAGGCGATCTGGTGGCGGCGCACCAGCGCGAACACCGCCTCCGGCGCCCCCCAGGACAGCGCCACCATGCGCGCGCCGAGGTCGGGGCCGAAATCGCGCTCGATCGTGTCCGGGTCCGGCTTCAGGCCGGGGTTCACCTGCCCGCCATTGCGGCCGGAGGCGCCGAAGCCCGGCTCCTCCGCCTCCAGCACCGCGACGCGCGCCCCGGCCTCCGCCAAATGAAGCGCGGCGGACAGGCCGGTGAAGCCGGCGCCGACCACGCAGACATCGGCGCGCGCCTCGCCCTCCAGCGGCGGGCAATCCGGCCCCGGCGCGGCGGTGGCCGCGTAGAGCGAGGGGTGGGGCATCAGCCGAGCGGCCGCAGCACGCGGCGCAGGAAGTCCTGCGTGCGCGCCTCGCGCGGGGCGGCGAGCAACTCGGCCGGCGGGCCTTCCTCCACCACCACGCCGCCATCCATGAAGGCCACGCGGTCCGCCACCTCGCGCGCGAAGCCCATCTCGTGGGTCACCACCATCATGGTCATCCCCTCCCGCGCCAGGTCGCGCATCACCGACAGCACCTCGCCCACCAGCTCCGGGTCCAGGGCGCTGGTCGGCTCGTCGAACAGCACGGCCTTGGGACGCATGGCCAGGGCGCGGGCGATGGCGACGCGCTGCTGCTGCCCGCCGGACAGCGCGGAGGGCCAGGCATCCTCCCGCCCCGCCAGGCCGACGCGGGCCAGCAGCGCGCGGGCCTGCGCCTCCGCCTCCGCCCGCGGCGTGCCGAGCACGGCGAGCGGCCCCTCCATCACGTTGCCCAGCGCGGTGCGGTGCGGGAACAGGTTGAAGCGCTGGAACACCATGGAGACCTGCCGCCGCACGGCGTGGATGGAGGGCGCCGCGCGGTCCACCACCACGCCGTCCACCGCGACGCGCCCGCCCTGGTAGGCCTCCAGACCGTTCACGCAGCGCAGCAGGGTGGACTTGCCCGAGCCCGAGGGGCCGATGACGCAGACCACCTTGCCCGCCGCCACCGTGAGCGAGATGCCGTCGAGCACGCGATGCGCGCCGAAGGACTTGCGCAGGGACTCGATGGCGATCATCGGCGGCCGTACCGGCGCTCGAGCCAGGAGACCAGCAGGATGAGCGGGATGGAGAGGCAGAGGTAGAGCAGCGCCACCAGTGTCCAGACCTCCTGGTTCTTGAAGGTGGAGGCGGCGATGAGGCGCGCCTGGGTGGACATCTCCGCCACCGTGATGACGCTGGCCTGGGAGCTGTCCTTCAGCAGCATGATCAGGGTGTTGCCATAGGGCGGCAGCACGATGCGCACCGCCTGCGGCAGCACGACGCGCCACAGGATGCGGGCGCGGCGCATGCCCAGCGATTCCGCCGCCTCCACCGTCCCCGGGTCCACCGCCAGGATGCCGGAGCGGAACACCTCGCCCATGTAGGCCGAGTAGGCGACGCCGAGGCCGATGACGCCGGCCTGGAAGGCGTTCAGGTCCACGCCCAGCTCGGGCAGCACGAAGTAGATGTAGAACAGCTGCACCAGGATGGGGATGCCGCGGATCACGTTGGTGAACACCCGCGCCGGCCATTCCAGCCAGGCGATGCCCGAGGTGCGCATCAGCGCCCAGACGACCCCCAGCCCGGTGGAGAGCACCAGCGCGCCCAGCGTCACCAGCACCGTCATGCCCATGCCTTGCAGCAGGATGGGCAGGAAGCGCTGGGCGTCGGCCCAGAACCCGGCCATCAGGCGACGTCGGGCGGCAGGTTCCACTTGGCGATGAGGGCGGCCATCGCGCCGTCCGCCTTCATCGCGGCCAGCCCGGCATTCACCCGCGCCATGGTGGCGTCGCCCTTGCGGGTGGCGATGCCGATGGAGCCGACGACGGAGGGGCGGTAGTCCGCCAGCAGCCGCACGCCGCGGAAGGTGCCCTGCGCGATCTGGTAGGAGACGATGGGCGCGTCGCCGAAGCCGGCCTGGATGCGGCCCAGCGACACGTCACGCATGATGTCGCCGACGCTGTCATAGGTGCGCACGTCCAGCCCGGCCGCGCGCAGCGGCTCGATGTAGATGGTGCCGACCTGGGCGCCGGCGGACACGCCGCGCATGTCGGCCAGGCCGCGCCACGGGCGCTGCTCGCCCTCGCGCACCGCCACGCCCTCGCCATAGGTGTAGACGGGGTCGGAGAAGTCCACCTGCTCGCGCCGCGCCGGGGTGGCCAGCATGGCGGCGGAGATGAGGTCGATGCGCGAGGAGGTGAGCGAGGCGATCAGGGCGGCGAAGGGCGTGGCCTGCACCTCCACCCCGAAGCCCTGGCGGCGGCCGATCTCGGTGATGAGTTCCACCATGAAGCCGGTGATGCGGTTGGTGGCGGTGTCGAGGAAGGTGAAGGGGATGCCGGTGGGGGTGGAGCCCACCTTCAGCACCGGCGGCGTCTGCGCCAGGGCGGGCGTGGCGAGGATGGCGGCACCCAGCCCGGGCAGGTGGCGGCGGCGGATCATCGGCAGGGCTCCTTGCGGGTGCAGGAAGGAATGAAGCCATGCCGGCGGCGCCGCATCAAGCGCGCGCGGACTTGTCCTTCGCGTCCACCGCCTTGATGCGCGCCCGCGCTTCCGCCCATTCGGCATCGCCCCAGGCGGCGTAGTCCATGTAGGTGCCCGCGCCGGTGGCGCGGTGCTGCGCGCCGTCCAGCGCCACCGTCTCGCCGGTGATCCAGGAGGCGCCTTCGCTCAGCAGGAAGGCGGCCAGCGTGCCGATGTCCTCCGCGGTGCCGGCGCGGCGCAGCGGGTTCCTGGCGCTCCATTTCCCGGCCGGGTCCTCGGCGCCGGGGCGGATGCGGGCCAGCATCCCCTCCGTCGGGATCAGCCCGGGCGAGATGGCGTTGAGCCGGATGCCGTGCGGCCCCCATTCCAGCGCCAGGCTGCGCGTCATCCCCTCCACCGCCGCCTTGCTCATCGCCGAGGGCACGACGAAGGGCGCGCCGGTGCGCGTCCAGGTCACCAGGATGCTCACCACCGCGCCGCCGGTGCCGGCGGCGATCCAGCGCCGGCCCAGCGCGTGGGTGACGTGGAAGGTGCCGTGCAGCACCGTGTCCGCCACCGCGCGGAAGCCGCGGGGCGAGATGTCCTCGGTGCGGGACAGGAAGTTGCCGGCGGCGTTGTTCACCAGGTGCGTCGGGCCGGCGCCGGCGTCGAGGCTGCGGGCCAGGGCGGCCTCCACCGCCTCGGCGTCGCGGATGTCCACTGCCTGCCAGCGGGCGTCCAGCCCCGCTGCCGCCGGTTCCAGCACGGCGGCGCGGCGGCCCCAGATCTCGACCTCGGCGCCGCAGGCGCGGAAGCACCGCGCCATCATCAGCCCCAGCCCGGTGCCGCCGCCGGTGACCAGCACGCGCGCGCCCCCCAGCGCGTCGTCGCGCAGCACCATCAGCCGCGCAGGCCCAGCCGGGTGACGCGCGCCTCCTCCTCCGTCGCGGTGCGCTGGATGAAGGCGGCGTAGTCCTCCGGCCCCAGGTATTCCAGCGGCATGTCGAGGCGCCGCAGCGTGGCGACGTGCGCGGGGTCGTGCAGGGCGGTGCGGAAGCCCTCGTGCAGGCGGCGCACGATGTCGGCCTCCATGCCCAGCGGGCCGACCAGCCCATAGGGCGAGGTGACGACCATGTCGTAGCCCAGCTCCCGCAGGGTGGGCACGTTGGGCCAGCGCCAGGAGCGCTCGCGCGACCAGACGTTCAGCGCGCGAAGCCGTCCCTGCTCCACCAGCTCCACCACGCCCGAGCCGGTGCCGGAGGCGTCGATGTGCCCGCCGATCAGCGCGGGCACGGCGTCGCCCTCGCCGCGGAAGGGCACGTGCTCCAGCTCGATGCGCTCGGCGGCGGCGATGTCCACCAGGGTCAGGTGCGGCGTGCCGTTGGCGCCGGTGTTGCCCATCTTGACCATGCCGGGGCGGCGGCGCGCATCGGCCACCAGGTCCGCCCAGGTCTGGTAGGGCGATTCCGCGCGCACGCAGACGGCGAAGAGGTAGCCGGTGAGGTGGATGATGGGCGTGAAGTCGGTGCGCGGGTTGAAGGCCATGCGCTGCATGTAGGGCAGGCGGATGGCAGGCAGGGCGAGCTGCCCCAGCGTGTAGCCGTCCGGGCGCACGTTGCGCATGTTGGCCGCCGGCAGAGTGCCGCCGCCGCCGGGCCGGTTCTCGATGATCACCTGCTGGCCCAGGGCGCGCGTCGCCGCCTCGGCGAAGGAGCGCATCTGCACGTCGGTGGCGCCGCCGGCGGGGAAGGCGATCTGCAGGGTGATGGGGCGGTTGGGGAAAGCGGCCTGGGCATCGGCCAGCCGCGGCGCGGCGAGGCCGGCGGCGGAGGCGGCGAGGAGGGTGCGGCGCTTCATGGTGACGTGACTCCCGACTTGTTTGTCCTTCGGGTCGCAGGGCGGCCCGCGCCGCACCTGCGCCCTTGCAACTGGCGAACCCGCGGCGCGGCGAAAGCCGGGCGGCCGGCGTTCGAAGGCGGATCAGAGGCTCCGCGCGATGATCTCCTTCATCACCTCGGAGGAACCGCCATAGATCCGGCCCACCCGCGCATCGGCCCAGGCGCGGCCGATGGCGTATTCGGCCATGAAGCCGTAGCCGCCATGCATCTGCAGGAAGGCGTCGAGCCACTTGTTCTGCATCTCGGTGCCCAGCAGCTTGGCGGCCGCCGCGTCCTCGGCGCTGAGTTCGCCGCGCAGGTGGCGGGCCAGGCAGTCATCCAGGTAGACGCGGAACATGCCGATCTCGGCCTTGGCCTCGGCCAGCTTGAAGCGGTGCACCTGGAAGTCGAACACCGTCTGGCCGAAGACCGGGCGGGACTTGGTGTAGGCGATGGTCTCCTCCAGCATCGCCTCCATGCTGGTGGCGGCGCGCACGGCGATCACCAGGCGCTCCTGCGGCAGCTGGTGCATCAGGTGGCGGAAGCCGCCGCCTTCCTCGCCGATCAGGTGATCGAGCGGGACGCGCACATCCTCGAAGAACAGCTCCGACGTGTCCTGCGCGTGCAGGCCGATCTTCTCCAGCTTGCGGCCCTTGGTGAAGCCCGGCGTGCCCTCCTCCACCGCGATCAGCGAGACGCCCTTGCGCCCCGCCGCCGGGTCGGTCTTGCAGACGACGATGACGAGGCCGGCATTCTGGCCGGAGCTGATGAAGGTCTTGGCGCCGTTGATGACCCAGCTGTCGCCTTCCTTCCGCGCGGTGGCGCGCACCGCCTTGAGGTCGCTGCCCATGCCCGGCTCGGTCATGGCGATGGCGCCGATCATCTCGCCCGACGCCATCCTCGGCAGCCATTCGCACTTGCGCGCCTCGGTGGCGTAGGCCTGGATGTAGGGCACCACGATGTCGCTGTGCAGCTGGAAGGCGACGCCGGTGGCGTTGGCCCGCGCCAGCTCCTCGATCACCACGGCGGAGAAGCCGAAATCCCCGCCGGCGCCGCCATATTCCTCCGGCAGCATGGGGCAGAGGAAGCCCTGCGCGCCGGCCTTGCGCCACAGCTCGCGCGGGACGATGCCCTCGCGCTCCCACTGCCGGTGGTGCGGGACGATCTCCTTCTCGACGAAGCGGCGGAAGCTGTCGCGGAAGGCCTCGTGGTCAGGCGAGAAGACGGCGCGCGGGCGCGCGGCGCGGATGATGGTGTCCATCTGGACGGTTTCCCTCACAGGTCGTTGGCCGAGAGGGTAGCCGCCTTCAGCCGCGGCGCAACAGGGATTCCGAGCGCGAGAAGCGCGGCGCCGGGGTGGGCTGCACCACGCCCTCCACCTCCTGGAAGGTGCCGCGGGCGCGCAGATGCGGGTCCTGCGGCGCCTCGGCCATGGAGAGGATGGGCGTGACGCAGGCATCTGTGCCGGCGAAGGCGGCGGCCCATTCGTCGCGCGTGCGGGCAGCGAAGGCGCCGGCCAGCCGGGCTTTCTGCACCGGCCAGCGCGCGGGGTCCATGCGGTCGGCGAAGGCATCCTCGGGCAGGCCGAGGATGCGCAGCATCTGCGCGAAGAAGGCGGGCTCGATCGGCCCCACGGCCAGGAAGCCGCCGCAGGCGCAGGCGTAGCTGTCGTAGAAGGGCGCCGCGCCGTCCAGCAGGTTGCGGGCGCGCCCCGGCTGCCACCGGCCGCGCGCCAGCATGCCGTAGATCGGCGCCATCAGCAGCGCCGCGCCATCCACCATGGCGGCGTCCACCACCTGGCCCTGGCCGGACTGCCCGCGCTCCAGCAGCGCGGCCAGGATGCCCAGCGCCAGCAGCAGCCCGCCGCCGCCGTAGTCGCCCACCAGGTTCAGCGGCGGGGCGGGGGGCTGCCCCTCGCGGCCCATGGCGTGCAGCGCGCCCGAGAGGCCGATGTAGTTAATGTCGTGCCCGGCCATGTGGGCCATCGGCCCGTGCTGGCCCCAGCCGGTCATGCGCCCATAGACCAGGCGAGGGTTGCGGGCATGCACGGAATCCGGCCCCAGGCCGAGGCGCTCCATCACGCCGGGGCGGAAGCCCTCGATCAGCGCGTCGGCGGTTTCGCACAGGGCCAGGGCGCGTTCCACGTCCTCGGCGCGCTTCAGGTCCAGCGAGGCGGTCGCGTGGCGGCCGCGCAGCGCCACGTCGCGCGGGTCACGCGGCGGGGCGCCGGGGCGGTCGAGCCGCGTCACCTCCGCGCCTAGGTCCGCCAGCACCATGGCGCAGAAGGGGCCGGGGCCGATCCCGGCGAATTCCAGCACGCTCAGGCCATGCAGCGGGCCGGGCATCAGGCGATGGCCTTGGGCGCGGAAACGGCGGCGCGGGCGCGCGTCAGCTCGACCAAATCGGCGTGGATGCGCGCGTAGTCGGGCGTGCCGGGGGCGGGCGGCGCGGCGCGGATGGCGCGCGCCAGGGCGGCGGCGTCCTGCGCGGGGGACGGGGCGTGCATGGCGCGGCCGGCGATGGCGAGCGCATTGGCCACCATGCGCGCCTCGTAGTGCTTCTCCTTCGGCAGATGCGGCAGCAGGGCGTCCAGCACGGTCTGCCGCGCCGCGGCGACCAGCGCGCCGGCATCGGGTTGCTCAAGCATCCAGCGTCTCCACCTGCTGCAGCACCTGCCATTCGAGCGCGGGCAGCAGGTGCGCGGTCAAGGCCAGTTCCAGCGTGCGCTCCACGCCGGACAGGAAGCGGGCGCCCTGGTCGGCGGCGATCACCGCCCAGCGGATCGTCGCCGCCAGCACCCAGAAGGGGATGCGCGATTCATCCAGGCCGGGGCCGTAGCCGGCCAGCAGGTCGGCGCGGTGGCCCAGCCCGCCGGCCTCCAGCTGCTGGTTGGTGAAGCGCCAGCAGGGGGCGCAGATCCAGCCGATATCCTGGTGCGGGTCGCCCCAGGCGGGGAACTCCCAGTCCAGCACGCCTTGCAGCGCGCCGTCCCGCACCATCAGGTTGCCGTTGCGGAAGTCGTTGTGCACCAGCACGGCGGGCACGGGCGGCGGGGCGTGGCGGCGCAGCGCGGCCAGGCCCCATTCCAGCACCGGGCGCGGCGTGCCGGCGGCGTCCAGCCGCCCCTGCATCTGCGCGATGAAGGCCAGGGCAGGGTCGGCGGGCGGCTCGCCCAGGAAGGGCAGGTCCGCGCGCGGCGGCCGGATGGCGTGGATGCGCCGCAGCGCCGCGCCGCATTGCCGCAGCAGGGCAGCATCGCCCTCGGGGCCCACCGCCTTGCACAGCGCCACCGCGTTGGCTTCGCCGTGTAAGCGGCGCATGACGAAGAAGGGCTTGCCGGCATGGGTGCCCTGGAACAGCGGCTCGGGCACCGGCACCCCGGCATCCCAGGCGGCGCGCAGCAGGGCGAACTCCTCCGGCCGCGAGCGCGAGACGGCCAGGGTGGCGGCGTTGTCCGTCCGCACCACCCATTCCTGGCGGGCGCCGTCCTTCTCCACCTCGTAGAGCCAGTTCTGCTGGATGGCGCCGCCGGAGAGCAGCCGCCGCGCGATCACCCGCGCGCCGAGCGCGGCGTCATCCATGGTGGCCCCAGGCGAAGAAGCCGTCGCGCTCCTTGCGGAGGAAATTGGCGACGACCATGCGGTGCACCTCGTCCGCGCCGTCCACCAGCCGCGCCTGGCGGGCGTAGCGGTAGATCCACTCCACCACCGTGTCCTTGGAATAGCCCTTGGCGCCGAGCAATTGCAGCGCCACGTCGGCGCAGCCGTGCAGCGCGTTGGCCGCCGCGACCTTGGCCAGCGAGATCTCCTTGCGGGCATAGCTGCCCTGGTCCAGCAGCCAGGCGGCGCGCATGGTCAGCATCCGCGCGGTGTCGAGCTGCATGGCCGCACCTGCCAGCAGCATCTGCACGCTTTCCTTCTCCACCAGGGTCTGGCCGAAGGCGCGGCGCGTCTCGGCGCGCTCCAGCGCGATCTCCAGGCAGCGGCGGGCCAGCCCGCCCCAGCGCATGCAGTGGGTGAGGCGCGCGGGGCCGAGGCGGATCTGCGTCACCTTCAACCCGTCGCCGACGCCCATCAGCACGTTCTCATCAGGGATTTCCAGCCCGTCGAAGACCAACTCGCAATGGCCGCCATGCTCCTCGGGGCCCATGATCGGGATGCGGCGCTCGATGCGCCAGCCGGGCTGGCTGGCGTCGAACAGGAAGGCGGTGAGGCCGCGGCGGGCGTCGTCCGAGGTGCGGGCCATCAGGATGAAGCGCTTGGCCTCGCCGGCGCCGGTGATGAACCACTTGCGGCCGGTGATGCGCCAGCGGTCATTGCCGACGCGCTCGGCCGCCGTCAGCGTCATGCCGGGGTCGCTGCCGGCGCCTTCGCCGGGCTCGGTCATGGCGAAGGCGGATTGGCATTCGCCGGCGATGACGGGCTTCAGCCACCATTCCTGCTGCGCCGGCGTGGCCAGCTTGGCCATCACCATCATGTTGCCGTCATCGGGCGCGGCGGAGTTGAACACCACCGGGCCGAAGATCGAACGGTTCATCTCCTCGTAGCAGGCCACCATGCCGGTGAAGGGCAGGCCCTGGCCGCCATGCTCCGGCGGCAGCTGCAGGCACCACAGCCCTTCGGCCTTCGCCTCGGCGCGCAGGCGGGCGAGGACGGCGGGCGCGATGTTCTCATGCGCGTCGTAATTGGCGCGGTCAGCCTCCAGCGGGATGATGCGCGCCTCCACGAAGGCGCGGATGCGCTGGCGGAAGGACTCGCTGCGCGGGTCGAGGTTCAGTTCCATCTAGAGCGATCCAATGCTGTGTCCGCCATCCACGGTGACGGTGCTGCCGGTCATGTGCCGCCCGGCCTCGGAGCACAGGAGCAGCAGGGCGCCGTCCAGCTCCTCCGGCGTGCCCAGGCGGCGCTGGGGAATGCGCTTGACCATCGCCTGCCCGGCCGGCGAGGCGAAGAAGGCGCGGTTGATGTCGCTGGCCACGTAGCCCGGCGCGATGGCGTTCACGCGGATGCCGTGGCGCGCAAGCTCCACCGCCATCTGCCGCGTCAGCTGCACCAAGGCGGCCTTGGCGGCGGTGTAGCCCGCCACGCCGGGGATGATGCGGCTGGCGAGGATGGAGGCGATGTTGACGATGGCACCACCCGTACCCCGCTGCGCCATGCCGCGCGCCACCGCCTGGCCCACCAGGAAGGCGCCGCGCAGGTTCACGTCCATCACGCGGTCCCACTCCTCCGGCGTCTGCTCCAGGAAGGGGCGCGTCTCGGCGATGCCGGCGTTGTTGACCAGGATGTCGAAGGGCTGGTCCAGACCCTCCGGCGCCGTCACGTCCAGCGCCATCGCGCTCGCGCGCGGGCCGAGCTCGGCGGCGATGGCGGCGCAGGCCTCGACGCGGCGGGCGGCCAGCACCACCTCGGCGCCCGCTTGGTGCAGGGTGCGGGCGAAATGCGCGCCCAGGCCCCCGGATGCGCCGGTGACCAGCGCGCGGCGGCCATCAAGGCGGAAGATCGTCTCAACTCCCATGCCGCCGATGCTGCCCGGGCTTCGCGCCGCCTTCAAGCTGCGGCAGCATCCCTTCCATGAGCACGATGCCTGACACGCGCATTCGCACGATGTTCGACCGCATCTGGGACCGCCACGTGGTGACGGAGATGGGTGGCGGGTGGGACCTGCTGTGGCTGGACCGCATCCTGCTGCACGACCTCTCGGGCGGTCGCGCGCTGCGCGAGGTGGCGGAGAAGGGGCTGCGCATCCCCCACCCGCGCCGCGTCTTCGCCATGGCGGACCACGCCGTGTCCTCCGCGCCCGGCCGCACCGCAGCCACCTTCCCGCAGGGGGCGTTGCTGCTCCGGTCGCTGCGCGAGGAATGCGCGGCGCAGGGGGTGACGCTGTTCGACCTCGGCACGCGCGGCCAGGGCATCGTGCACGTGGTGGCGCCCGAGCAGGCCATCGTGCTGCCGGGGCTGACGCTGGCCTGTGGCGACAGCCACACCTGCACCAATGGCGGCGTCGGCGCGCTGGCCTTCGGCATCGGCGCCTCCGAACTGGCGCAGGCGCTGGCGACGCAATGCCTGCCGCAGCAACGCCCCGGCACCTTCCGCATCCGCTTCGAGGGGGTGCGCGGGCCGGGCGTGGCGGCCAAGGACATGATCCTGCACGCCATCCACCGCTTCGGCGCCGATGCGGGCACCGGCATGGCGATGGAATACGCCGGCAGCGCGGTGCGCGCCCTGTCGCTGGAGCAGCGGCTGACGCTGTGCAACCTGTCCATCGAGATCGGCGCCAAGTTCGGCATGGTGGCGCCGGATGACGTGACCTTCGAATACCTGGCCGGCCGCCCCTACGCCCCGCAGGGCCGCGACTGGGAGGCCGCGCTGGCGGATTGGCGCGGCCTGCCCAGCGACCCGGAGGCGCGCTTCACCCGCGACGAGGTGATCCGCATGGAGGACGTCGCGCCGCAATGCACCTGGGGCACCAGCCCGGAGCATGGCTCCGCCGTCACCGGCCGCGCCCCGCGGCCAGAGGAGGCGCGCGACGCCGCCCAGGCCGCCGCCTGGAAGGCCGCGCTGGACTACATGGGCCTCGAACCGGGCCAGCCCCTGCTGGGCACCAGGGTGGACTGGGTCTTCATCGGCTCCTGCACCAACTCCCGCATCGAGGATTTGCGCGAGGCCGCCTCGCTGCTGCGCGGCCGCAAGGTGGCGCCGCACGTCACCGCCTGGGTGGTGCCGGGCAGCGAGGGCGTGAAGGCGCAGGCCGAGGCGGAGGGGCTGCACACCCTGTTCACCGATGCCGGCTTCGCTTGGCGCGAGCCCGGTTGCGCCCTCTGCGTCGCGGCGAATGGCGAGGCGGTGCCGCCGGGGGCGCGCTGCGTCTCCACCTCCAACCGCAACTTCGTCGGCCGCCAGGGCACCGGGGCGCGCACCCACCTGGCCAGCCCCGCCACCGCCGCCGCCAGCGCGCTGGCCGGCGCCATCGCGGACCCGCGCGCATGACGCCCTTCACCACCGTCACCGGCCCCGCCATCCCCTGGCTGCAGCCCAACACCGACACCGACCTGATCATCCCCATCCAGGACCTGCTGCGGCCGGGGCGCGAGGGGCTGGGCGAGCGCTGCTTCGCCCGGCTGCGCTATCGCGCCGACGGCACGGAGAACCCGGATTTCCTGTGCAACCAGCCGCCCTGGCGCGGCGCGCCGATCCTGCTGGCCGGCGAGAATTTCGGCTGCGGCTCCTCGCGCGAAGGCGCGGTCTGGGCGCTGATGGGCATGGGGGTGCGGGTGGTCATCGCGCCTTCCTTCGGCGACATCTTCTTCGCCAACTGCTTCCAGAACGGCCTGCTGCCGGTGGCGCTGCCGATGGAGGCGGTGCGCCGGCTGGCCGCCGGGCAGGGCGCCAATGCGACGGTGACGGTGGACCTGGAGCGGGAGGTGGTGATCGGCCCGGATGGCGAGGCCATCCCCTTCCGCACCGATCCGCTGCGCCGCGCGGCGATGCTGGAGGGGCTGGACGGCACGGGCGTGATCCTGCGCCACGCCGAGGCCATCGCCGCCTTCCAGGCGCGCGCGGAGAAGGATCGCCCATGGCAATGAAGCTGCTGGTCCTGCCCGGCGACGGCGTTGGGCCGGAAGTCACCGCGCAGGCCGTGCGCGTGCTGGAGTGGTTCGCCGCCCATCGCGGCATCCCCATGGACATCACCGAGCGCGGCTTCGGCCTGGTGAACTGGCAGCGCCACGGCACCATGATGCCGGACGAAACCTGGGCGCGCATCACCGCGGCCGACGCCATCCTGTTCGGCGCCACCGGCAGCCTGGACCAGCAGGGCGTCGTGCCGCCGGAGGAGCGCCGCAAGGGCTCCCTGCTGCGGATGCGCAAGGCGCTGGACCTCTACGCCAACCTGCGCCCGGTGCGGGTGCCGGATGCGCTGCTCGACGCCAGCCCGCTGAAGCCGCGCGTGGTGCGGGGCACCGACTACGTCATCCTGCGTGAACTCACCGCCGGCACCTATTTCGGCGAGCCGCGCGGCGTTTCCGTGCTGGAGGACGGAACGCGCCGCGGCGTCAACACCCATCGCTACGACGAGGGCGAGATCATCCGCGCCGTGCGCTTCGCCTGCCGCCTGGCGATGGGGCGGCGCCGCCACGTCACCAGCGTGGACAAGGCCAACGTGATGGAGGCCGGCGCGCTGTGGCGCGAAGTCGCCGCCCGCGTGGCGCGCGACGAATTCCCCGAGGTGACGCTGGAGCCCATGCTGGCCGACAACTGCGCCTTGCAGCTGACGAGAGCGCCGACGCGCTTCGACGTCATCGTCACCGACAACCTGTTCGGCGACCTGCTGAGCGACGCTGGCGGCGCGGCGCTGGGCTCGCTGGGCATGCTGCCCTCGGCCTCGCTGAACGACCGCGGGCAGGCGCTGTACGAGCCCGTGCACGGCTCGGCGCCCGACATCGCGGGGAAGGGCATCGCCAACCCGCTGGGCGCCATCCTTTCCGCCGCGCTGTTGCTGCGCTGGAGCGCGAAGCGGCCGGAGGAGGCCGCGCTGCTGGAGCGCGCGGTGGATGCCGCGCTGGCCGCCGGCGCCCGCACGGCGGACATCGCGGCACCCGGCGAGGCGGCGCTGTCAACCGCTGGGATAGGCGATGCCGTCCTCGACGCCCTGCAACGGGAAGTCCAGCTCCCAGCGTAGGCCCTCGGGCGGCAGGTCCAGGCGGACCGTGCCGCGCACCGCCTGGGCGGCCGCCCATTCGATGACCTCGCGCCCGAAGCCGCGGCGGTTGGAGGGGCGCACGGGCGGGCCGCCATGCTCCGCCCAGCGCAGCGTGCAGCGGCCATCCGCCACCGTCCAGGTGATGGACACCTGCCCGCCGGGCACCGAGAGCGCGCCGTACTTCGCCGCGTTGGTCGCCAGCTCGTGCAGCGCCATGCCGATGTGCAGCACCGCGGCGTCGTCCAGCACCACCTCGGGCCCGTCCACGTGGAAGCGCGCGGCCTCCAGGTAGCCCAGCTGGCTGCCGATCACCTCGTGCAGGCCGGCGCGGCGCGGGCCCTCGCGCACCAGCAGCTGCTGCGAGCCGGCGAGGGCGCGCAGCCGCTGGCCGTAGCGGTCCACCAGCTCCTCGACATTGGCGCTCGTCTCGGCGGTCTGGCGCAGCATGGCCTGGGCGACGGCCAGCAGGTTGCCCACGCGGTGCTTGACCTCGTCGAACAGGAAGCGGATGCGCGCCTCGTCGCGCTTGCGGGCGGTCACGTCCACCGCGCCGCAGATGATGCCGGCCTCGTCGCGCAGCGGCTCCACCGACAGGTCGTACCATTTGCCGGCGGCGCGCACCTCGGCCCGCGCCGGCGTGCCGCTGTCCAGCACGCCCCGCTTCAGGGCGATGATGGCCTCCTGGTCGGCGGCGGGCAGCACCTCGGCGTCGGTGCGGCCGATGAACTGCTCCGGCGTGCGGCCCAGCTCATCCTTGCTGATGAAGGTGTAGGCCAGGCGGTCATCTTGGCTGAACACCGTGACGCCCGAGGCCGCCAGCGCCGCCTCGAAGCGTTGGTTGACCCGCGCGAGGTCGGCGGTGCGCTCGGCCACCCGGCGCTCCAGCCCATCTCGCGCCTCCTCCAGCGCGCGCAGCAGGCGGGTCTTCTCGGCCACCTCGCGCTCCAGCGCGGCGGGGGAGGGGATAGCGAGCGCGCGGGGAATCAGCGGCCAGATGGCGATGGCCGTCACCACCGACACCGCCGCCGTGGCCGCCTTGACCCCGCCCTCCAGCCAGTACCAGCTCTGCCACAGGGTCAGCGCCCCGATCACGTGCGTCAGGCCGCACAGGGCGATGAAGGCTATGAACAGCAGCGCCAGCCCCGGGAAGCCGAAATCGCGGCGGCGGCGCAGGAAGGCCAGCAGCGCCAGCGGGATGGAGAAGTAGGCCAGCGCGATCAGCACGTCCGAGACGGCGTGCAGCCAGATCAGCCCCGGCTCCCACAGGAGGCAGAAGCCGTGCGGCGAGAAGGCGGAGGGCTCGAACCAGCTCCGCAACCATTCACTCATGGGTTGATTGCTCCGCGGCCGGGGCAGGGCATCCGGCAAGGGCTCAGGAAAGCACGGGACCGAGCGAGACGGTCAATCCGCTCGCCCCGCCAATCTTCCTTCCGCGCGCCCCAGCAAACATCACTCCGCGCGCCCCAGCAACCATCACTCCGCGCGCCCCAACAAACATCACTCCGCGCGCCCCAGCGCGACGCACACGTTCTGGCCGCCGAAGCCGAAGGAATTTGACAGCGCGGCGCGGAAGGCGTGCGGGCGGGCGGCGGGAACGGTGTCCAGCCCCAGCTCGGGGTCGGGGTCGTCCTGGTTGATGGTAGGCGGCAGCACCTGGTCGCGCAGGGCCAGCAGGCAGGTCGCGGCCTCGATGGCGCCGGCGGCGGACAGGGTGTGGCCGATCATGCTCTTGGTGGACGAAACCGGGGGCAGCGCGTCGCCGAACACCGCGCGGCAGGCCATCGCCTCCATGCGGTCGTTCTCCGGCGTGGAGGTGCCGTGGGCGTTGACGTAGCCGATGTCGGCAGGCTCCAGCCCCGCGTCATCCATGGCGCGCTGCATCGCGCGGATGATGGCGGAGCCATCGGGAGTGGAGCGGGTGCGGTGGAAGGTGTCCGCCGCCTCGCCGGCGCCCAGCACCCAGCCCAGGATGGCGGCGCCGCGGGCGCGGGCATGCGCCTCGCTTTCCAGCACCAGCGCGCCGGCGCCGTCCGCCATCACGAAGCCGTCGCGGCTGAGGGTGAAGGGGCGCGAGGCCGCCTCCGGCGCCTCGTTGCGGGTGGACAGCGCCTGCAGCAGGGAGAAGCGGACCAGCGTCTCCGGCTGCAGCGACGCCTCCGCGCCCGCGGCGATGGCGCGGTCGCACTCGCCGCGGCGGATCGCCTCGATGGCCATCTGGATGGCCGAGGAGCCGGAGGCGCAGGCCGTCGTCACCACCTGGGGCGCGCCGCGGGTGCCGAAGCGCGCGGCGACGTGCGCCGCGGTGGCGCCGAACATGAACTCGTCGCGCAGGTCCAGCCGGCCGGCGGCGGCGGCGATCAGGCCGCGATAGTCGGTGGCGCCCAGCGCCAGGCGCTGCGGCCACTCGATCTCCACCGGCGGCAGGCCCAGGCACAGCAGGCCGCCGAAGGGGGCGGGCAGGCCGGATTGCGCCAGCGCCTCGGCGATGGCGGCCTCGCCCAGCCGGCGCGAGCGCGCGGCGACGGAGAGCGGGGCGCCCGGCCGGTCCTCCGGCAGGTCCACGCAGGCGGCGAAGCGCGTCTTGAGGCCCTGGGTGTCGAAGCGCGCGATGGGGCGCACGCCGGAGCGGCCCTGGCGCATGGCGGCCCAGTTGGCCTCCGCCCCCCAGCCCAGGGCGGTGACCAGGCCGATGCCGGTGACGGCGATGCGCTGGCTCATGCGGCCTCCAGCACGGCCACGGCCTCGCCGAGCCAGGCGCCCTGCATGGCCACGCGCACTTGCGGCGCGCCGGCCTGCACCGCCAGCGCGCCCACCGCGACGGCCAGGGGGAAGGCGGCCTCGACGGCGTGGCCGAAGGCGTCGGCCAGGCGCAGGCCGGGGCGCGGGGTGTCGAAGGGGCCGGCCCAGATGTCCAGCGCGCCGGGCCGGGCGGGCGGCGCGGCGGCCCACAGCGCGTCCAGCCGGGCGTCGCTGCCCTCCGGCGCGCCCTGGTCGGTGGCGGCGAAGGCGAGGCGGGCGATGCCCGGCGCTTCGCCCAGCAGCAGGAAGGCGGCGGCCGAGCCCAGCACCAGCCGCCCCGGCCGCGCCGCCATCGGCGCCCAGGGGCCGGCGTGCAGCGCGCCGCCGAAGCCGTGCATCAGCACGATCTCCGGCCGCTCGGCGAGGAAGGCGCCGCCGCACAGGCCCAGGGCGGAGGTGCCGGCGGCGATGCGGGCATGGGCCATGCGAACCGCCTCGGCCCCCGCCGCGTCCTCGCCCATCAGGGTGCGGGAGGAGCCGCCGACGCCGTGCACGATGGAGACGGAGCCGGCCAGCAGGTTGGACAGCTGCGCCAGGAACAGGGTGGGGCGCAGCCCGCCCTGCAGCATGGCGTGCAGCGCCGCCTCCTCCGGCCGCGCCTGGAGGATCTGCGCGTCCAGCGCCGCGTCGCGCTCGCCGCCGCCGGCCGCCACCACCAGGTCCATCTCAGCCACGCGGTCCTGCGCGCCGGCATCGGCGATGGCGAGGCCGGCGGCGAAGGTGCCCAGGCGCTGCCAATCCTCCATCTGCCGGGATTCGCGGCGCGGGATGGCCTCGGCGAAGGGCAGCGGGGGCAGGGGGTGCACCGGGTGGGGAGCGAAGCGCGCTTCGTCCACCACCGGCGCCGCCTGGGCCCAGCCGGCATGGGCGTCCCGCCCATGGCCGAGCGAGGAGGCCAGGCCGACGCCGAGGACGTGGACCGGCCTCACAGCCCCAGCGCCCGGGCGCGGTCCTGCACCGCGGCCTCCAGCGCCGGGGCGGGGAAGGGCAGGGTGCGCAGGGTCAGCTCGGCCTCGGCCACCACGCGGCCCTCCTGGCGCAGCGCCCCCTTCAGCACGGCGTAGCCCGAGCCGTCGTGCAGCAGCTCCGCCTCCGCCTCCAGCGCGGCGCCGGGCGGCACCTGGCCGCGCATCTTCGCCTCGCCCACCTTGGCCAGCACGGCGATGCGGGTGCGGGCCGAGCGCTCGATCAGCAGCCAGCCGGCGGCCTGGGCCATGATCTCGATCATCAGCACGCCGGGCAGCAGGGGGAAGCCGGGGAAGTGGCCTTCGAAGACGGGGCTTTGCTCAGGGATGCGGCAGGCGGCGCGCAGCCGCGTCTCGCCGCGCTCCAGCACGCGGTCCAGCATCTCGAAGGTTTCCAGGCGCATCAGGCGCCCTTGGCGGCCACCAGCTCGTCGATGCGGCGCGCCAGGCTGCCCATCACGAAGAACTGCTCGGCCGGCGCCTTGCCGCTGTTCACCTGCTCGGTCCACGCCTCCACCGGCACCTTGATGCCGAAGCGCTTGTCCACCTCGAACACGATGTCGAGGAAGTCCAGGCTGTCGATGCCGAGGTCGTTGATGACGTGGGCCCCGGGGGTGATCTTCGCGCGGTCCACGTTCGCCGTCTCGGCGATGATGTCGGCGATGGTCGCGAAGGTCGCGTCTTCCGTGGCCATGCGGCGGTGACTCCGTGCGGGGGGCGTTGCGGGCGGGTTTCGCGCCATTCCCCGCCCGTGTCCAGCCGTCACCCCGGCAGCGGCAGGTCCAGCACCACGCCCAGCGAGCCGGGGGAGACGAAGCGGCGCAGCCGCAGCCCGGGCGGGTGCGGCGGCGGCGGGCTGGGCGGGCCCAGGTCGCCCGCCGGGCCGCCGGCCTCGTGCCATTCCCAGCGCAGGCTGTCCGGCATGACGGACAGCGAGTGGTACACGCGCCCGCTTGGCACGGACAGCGCGCCGCAGGCCCGGGCGCGGGCCAGCCACGCCCGCGCCACGGCGGCGAGGAAGCCGGCCGCCGCGGCGTCCAGCACGGCGTCCTGCGCGCCCGCCGGCGGCGGCAGGCCCGGCAGGGCGTCCGCCAGCACCGCGCGCGCGCTCAAACCCTGACCATGCGGCAACCTGAATTCCCTTCTCCCGTTGGGAGAGGGATAGCCGACCGTTCCACCCCGGTCGGTGCAGGATTGGACGGAAGGCGGGCGAAGATGGAACAGGCAGTGACCAACAACCTGCTGTCGCTGCTCCGTCCCGCCGACCACGCGCTGCTGCGCCCGCACCTGGAGGCGGTGACGCTGGAGGTGGGCACGGTGCTGTTCCAGGCGGGCGACGAGGTGCGCTGGGCGCATTTCCCCTGCGGCGGCGCGCTGGTGGCCTTCCAGGTCGGGCTGGAGGACGGGCACGAGGTGGAGACGGCGCTGGTGGGGCGCGAGGGGGCGGTGGGCGGCATCGTCTCGCAGGGGCGGCTGCCGGCCTTCTCCTGCGCGGTGGTGCGGGTGGGCGGCGGCTTCCTGCGCATCCCCTCGGCCGAGCTGGAGGCGGCCAAGCAGCGGGCGCCGGCCCTGGCCCACGTCTTCGCCCGCTACGCCGATTGCCTGCTGGCGCAGGTGTTCCAGGGCGTGGCCTGCAACGCCGCCCACACCATCGGCCAGCGCGCGGCCCGCTGGCTGCTGGCGGCGCGCGACCGCACCGGCCTGGCCGAGGTGGAGCTGACGCAGGAGGAGCTGGCCGGGATGCTGGGCGTCGGGCGTTCCTACGTCTCGCGCGTGGTCAACGGCCTGCGCGCGCGCGGCGTGGTGGCGACGCGGCGCGGGCGGCTGGAGATCACCGACCCCGCCGGGCTGGCCGCGCTGTCCTGCGGCTGCGAGCAGGCGGTGCGCCGGCACTTCCGCGAGGTGCTGGACGGCGTCTATCCCACCGCCGCGGAGAGCCTGGCGCTGCGCAGCGCGTGATGCCTCAGATGTGCAGCGCGCGCCCGTCCACCGCCAGGGCGGCTTCCTTGACCACCTCGTTCAGCGTCGGGTGGGCGTGGCAGGTGCGCGCTACGTCCTCGGCCGAGGCGCCGAACTCCATCGCCAGCACGATCTCGGCGATCAGGGTGCCGGCGTCGGGGCCGATGATGTGCGCGCCCAGCACCTTGTCCGTCTTCGCGTCGCTGAGGATCTTGGCGAAGCCGTCCAGGTCGCCCATCGCGCGGGCGCGGCCATTGGCGGTGAAGGGGAACTTGCCGACCTTGTAGGCCACGCCCTTCGCCTTCAGCTCCTCCTCGGTGGCGCCCACGTTCGCCACCTCGGGCCAGGTGTACACCACGCCGGGGATGGCGTCGTAGTTGATGTGCGGCTTCTGCCCGGCCAGCTGCTCGGCCAGGGCCACGCCCTCGTCCTCGGCCTTGTGGGCCAGCATCGGGCCGGCGATGGCGTCGCCGATGGCCCAGATGCCGGGCACGCTGGTGGCGAAGTGGGCGTCGGTCTTCACCCGCCCGCGCTCGTCGCGCTCCACGCCCAGCGCCTCCAGCCCCAGCCCCTCGACGTAGGGGCGGCGGCCGATGGCGACCAGCACCACGTCGGCGCGCAGGGTCTCGGCCGTGCCGCCGGCGGCGGGCTCCAGCGTCAGGTCCACGCCGGCCTCGTCGGCGGTGGCGCCGGTGACCTTGGTCTTGAGGCGGAACTTGATGCCCTGCTTGGCCAGCACGCGCTCGAACTGCTTGCGCACCTCGCCGTCCATGCCGGGCAGGATGGCGTCCAGGAACTCCACCACCGTCACCTCGGCGCCCAGGCGCCGCCAGACCGAGCCCAGCTCCAGCCCGATGACGCCGCCGCCGATGACCACCAGGTGCTTCGGCACCTCCGGCAGCTCCAGCGCGCCGGTGGAGGTGACGATGCGCTTCTCGTCCACCTCGACGCCGCGCAGCGGGATGCTCTCGCTGCCGGTGGCGATCACGACGTGCCTGGCGGCGTAGTCCTTGCCCTCCACCCTCACCTGGCCGGGGGCGGTGATGGTGGCGGCGCCCTTGAGCCAGGTGACCTTGTTCTTCTTGAACAGGAACTCCACGCCCTTCACGTTGGCGCCGACCACCTCGTTCTTGCGGGCGTGCATCTTCGCGAGGTCGAGCGTCACCTGGCCCACGTTCACCCCGTGCTCGGCCAGGTGGTCGCGCGCGGCCTCGAAGTTCTCGGAGGAGTGGAGCATCGCCTTGGACGGGATGCAGCCGACGTTCAGGCAGGTGCCGCCCAGGGTGGCGCGCTTCTCCACGCAGGCCACCTTCATGCCCAGCTGCGCCGCGCGGATGGCGCAGACATAGCCGCCGGGGCCGGCCCCGATTACGATGACGTCGAATTGCTCGGACATGCTATCCCTCAACCCCGGAACCGGGCTCCCTTAGCGGAAGAATCCGCGGGCTGGTATCGCCCCTGGGGGGAAAATGGGGCGGCGCGCGGCGGATTTCTGCCCGTCCCGCCATGCAGAAACCCCTTGGCAGGCATGGCGGCGCCGTGATTCCATGCCCGCATGACGGGGCCGCAACCCATGACGGCCCCGCACCGGAGGTTCTTCGTCCATGAACAGGCTGACACGCCGTTCCGCCCTCGTGCTCGGCGGCGCCGCCCTGGCCGCGCCGGCCAGCGCCCAGGGGCGCTTCCCCGAGCGGCCGATCCGCCTCATCGTCCCCTGGCCGCCGGGCGGCAGCGCCGACGCGCAGCTGCGTTCCCTCGGCGACCTCGCCAGCCGCGCGCTGGGCCAGCCGGTGGTGATCGAGAACCGGCCCGGCGCCGGCGGCACCCTGCACGCCGTCCACCTGTCGCGGGAGGCGCGGCCCGATGGCTACACGCTGGGGCAGATGCACCTGTCCGTCATCCGACGGCCATTCCTGGTGCGCCAGCCGCAATGGGACGCGGTGACCGACTTCACCCACATCGTCGGGCTCACCGGCTGGCTGTTCGGCATGGCGGTGCCGGCCAACAGCCCCTTTGCCGACTATCGCGCCTTCGTGGCCTACGCCAAGGCCAATCCGGGGCGCGTCTCCTACTCCACCTCCGGCATCGCCACCACCAACCACCTGGCGATGGAGGAACTGGCGATCAAGGAAGGCATCGAGCTGCTGCACGTGCCCTTCCGCGGCTCCAACGAGGGCGTGACGGCGGCGCTGGGCGGGCAGGTTCACATGGTGGCCGACAGCAGCGCCTGGGCGCCGCAGGTCGAGGCCGGGCAGATGCGCCTGCTGAGCGTCTGGAGCGCCGAGCGCGCCCCGCGCTTCCCCACCGTGCCGACGCTGAAGGAGCTGGGGCACGACATCGTGGTGACCAGCAACTACGGCATCAGCGGCCCGCCGCGCATGGACCCCGGCATCGTGCGCGCGCTGCACGACGCCTTCCGCGCCGCGCTGATGAGCGAGGAGAACACCCGGGTGCGCAACCAGTTCGACATGCCGCTGGTCTACCTGGACACGGAGCAATACGTGGATTTCGTGCGCCGCCGCGCCGAGTGGGAGCGCGACATGGTGAACCGCCTGGGCATCCGGATGGAGTGAGGTTCCCGGCCGGTTTCCACTGGCCCACGGCATCGGCGGAGGCCGGCTTGGCGGCCCCGCCGGGGGCGCCGGGCCCGCGCGGCCTGCCCCGCCATTCGGGCGAAGCCCGCGCCCCGGCCGGGGCTTTCTGGTGTTGACGGCCGACACGCCCGGGACAGGGCGGCGGCAGATGGGAGGAAACGACATGACCACTCGCCGCGCATTGCTGGCCGCGCCCCTGCTGCCGCTGGCCACGCCCGCCTTCGCCCAGGCGCGCTTCCCCAGCCGCAGCATCCGCTTCCTGATCCCCTGGCCGCCGGGCGGCAGCCTGGACGCCATGCACCGCGCCATGTTCGAGGTGTTCCAGAAGGACACCGGCCAGGCCGTGGTGGTGGAGAACATGGCCGGCGCGCGGGGCACCCGCGCCGCCACCTTCCTGATCCAGCAGGCGCGGCCCGACGGCTACACCCTGGCGCACCACCACCTGTCCATCCTGCGCCACCCCTTCCTGACCCGGCAGCCCACCTGGGACCCGGTGGCCGACTTCACCCCCGTCATGCAGCTCACCGGCTTCGTGTTCGGCACAGTGGTGCGCGCCGACAGCCCGTTCCGCGACTGGCGGCAGATGATGGACTTCGCCAAGGCTAACCCCGGGCGGCTGACCTATTCCACCAGCGGCATCGCCACCTCCAACCACCTGGCGAAGGAGGACATCCTGGCCCGCGAGGGCACGCGGATGGAGCACATCCCGATGCGCGGCGCGCAGGAGGGGGTGACGGCGCTGCTGGGCCGGCAGATCGACATGGTCAGCGACGCGCAATCCTGGCGCCCGCACGTGGAATCCGGGGAGTTCCGCCTGCTGGCCACCTGGACGCCCACCCGCCTGCGCTTCGCCCCCGACGCCCCGACCCTGCGCGACCTGGGCTACGGCATGAGCGTCACCAGCCCCTACGGCATCGCCGGGCCGAAGGGCATGGAGCCCGAGGTGGTGGCCTTCCTGCACGCCGCCTTCCGCAAGGCGATGGGCGACGAATCGGTGCAGCGGGTGATGCGCCAGTGGGAGATGCCGGACGAGTACCTGGGCCCGGAGGCCTACCTGTCCTTCATCCGCGAGCGCGTGGACTACGAGCGCGACATGGTGCGGCGGCTGAACCTGAGCATCGACTGACCGGGGCGCGCGCCGCGCGCCCTCAATGCCGGAAGATGTCGGGGTCCTCGTAGCCCAGCAGGTCCAGCGCGCCGCGGGCGGGCAGGAAGTCGAAGCAGGCCTGGGCCAGCTCCAGCCGGCCCTCGCGCCGCAGCAGCGCCTCCAGCCGGGCCCACAGCGCGTGCAGGTGCAGCACGTCGCTGGCGGCGTAGGCGCATTGCTCGGGGGTCAGCTCGGCCTGGCCCCAGTCGCTGCTCTGCTGCTGCTTGGACAGGTCCACGCCCAGCAGGTCCCGGCACAGGTCCTTCAGGCCGTGGCGGTCGGTGTAGGTGCGCACCAGCTTGGAGGCGATCTTGGTGCAGCGCACCGGCGCCACCGCCACGCCCAGCGCGTTACGGATGGCGGCCACGTCGAACCGGGCGAAGTGGAACAGCTTGACCACCGCCGGGTCGGCCATCAGCCGTGCCAGGTTCGGCGCCGCGTAGCCGCGCCCGCCCAGCGCGGTGGGGATCAGCTGCACCAAGTGCGCCGCGCCGTCGCCCGCCGAGAGCTGCACCAGGCACAGCCGGTCCCGCCGCGGGTCGAGGCCCATGGTCTCGGTGTCCACGGCGATGACGGGGCCGAGTTCCAGCCCGTCCGGCAGGTCATGCAGATGCAGATGGACGGCCCCGGAGGGGGTGAACATCGTCTTCGCCATGTCGGGGGAAACCGGATACTTGGTGGTGGTGCCCAGGAAAGGACTCGAACCTTCACGACCTTGCGGTCACTGGCACCTGAAGCCAGCGCGTCTACCAATTCCACCACCTGGGCATTCAGCGGTGCTGTGAGGCGGGGAATAATGGCGGTGGCGTGACCCGTCAACCCGCCCAGGGCGAAGAAATCGCGTGTATGCTGCGGGCCGCTCACGGCAAGGGAATGGTCATGCGCAAGGTCGCGGCGGTCTTCGGCGGAACGGGGTTCATCGGGCGGCAGGTGGTGCAGCGCCTGGCGCGCGAGGACTGGCAGGTGCGCGTCTGCGCCCGCCGCCCGCCGACGGCGGCGCTGCTCTACACCATGGGCCGGGTGGCGCAGGTGGCGACCCTGGCCGCCGACCTGACGCGCGATGCCGACGTGGCCCGCGCCGTGGAGGGCGCCGAGGTGGTGGTGAACACCGTGGGCATCCTGCATGGCGACTTCCGGCGGGTGCAGGCCGAGGGGCCGGCGCGGCTGGGCCGGCTGGCCGCCGCGGCCGGGGTGGGGCGGCTGGTCCACATCTCGGCCATCGGCGCCGATGTGGGCAGCGCCAGCGCCTATGCCCGCTCCAAGGCCGAGGGCGAGGCCGGGCTGCGCGCCGCCTTCCCGGACGCCACCATCCTGCGCCCCTCCATCGTGTTCGGCGAGGGCGACGGATTCTTCGGGCGATTCGCGCCGATGGCGGCGTGGCTGCCCTTCATGCCGGTGATCGAGGGCGGGACGCGCTTCCAGCCGGTCTTCGTGGGCGACGTGGCGGATGCCGTGCTGGCCGCCCTGCATGACCCGGCGACGGCGGGGCGGACCTTCGAACTCGGCGGGCCCCGCGCCTGGACCTTCCGCGAGCTGCTGGCCTTCATCCTGAAGGAGACGCGGCGGGAGCGGCGGCTGGTCAACATCCCGACCGGGCTGGCGGCGCTGCAGGCCCGGCTGGCCGAATTGCTGCCGAATCCGCCGCTTACCCGCGACCAGCTCCTGCTGCTGCAGCGCGACAACGTCCCGGACCCGGCCATGCCGGGGTTGGCGGAGCTGGGCATCACCCCCAAGGCGGTGGAGGCCATCGTGCCGCCGCTGCTGACCCGGTTCCGCCCTGGCGGCGGACGGCGGCTCCGCGGGGGATAGGTCCGGGAAAGGACGATATGTCCCATCGGGGCGGAGGCTTCCTGACGACCGCGACGGGCCCAAGGAGAATATAGGACAGTTATGCTGTCCTTTCTGGTTGATTTCCGCTTCCCGCCAGGGAAGGCCTGCGCTAACACGCGCGGATCACCCGTCTGAGGAAGCCCCCCGCCATGGCCGAGCGCATGCTGCAATTCGTCCGCCTGCAACAGCAGACGCCGGAGAAGCGCCCGGCCACGATCCGCCGCGAGGACTTCGCCGAGATCTACGACCGCTTCGACCCTTCGCGTGCGTCGGAGCAGGCGTCGCGCTGCTCGCAATGCGGCGTGCCCTTCTGCCAAGTGCATTGCCCGCTCAACAACAACATCCCCGATTGGCTCAAGCTCACCGCCGAGGGAAGGCTGGAGGAGGCCTATGAGGTCGCCTCGGCCACCAACACCTTCCCCGAGGTCTGCGGCCGCGTCTGCCCGCAGGACCGGCTCTGCGAGGGCAATTGCGTCATCGAGAAGGGCTTCGACTCCGTCACCATCGGCTCGGTGGAGCGCTACATCGTGGACACGGCGTGGGAGAAGGGCTGGGTGAAGCCGCCCACGCCGAGCCGCGAGAATGGCCGCTCGGTGGCCATCATCGGCGCCGGCCCGGCCGGGCTGGCCGCGGCCGAGCGCCTGCGCGTGCGCGGCTTCGCGGTGGATGTCTATGACCGCTACGACCGCGTCGGCGGGCTGATGATCTACGGCATCCCCAACTTCAAGCTGGAGAAGGAGGTGGTGCTGGCCCGCTGGAAGCAGTTCGAGGCCGGCGGCATCCGCTTCCACCTGGGCGTGGAGATCGGCAAGGACATCACGATCGAGCAGCTTCGCGCGGAGCACGACGCCGTGTTCATCGCCACCGGCGTCTACAAGGCGCGCGACGTGGAGCTCCCCGGCGCCGACCTGCCGGGCGTCGTGCCGGCGCTGGACTACCTCACCGCCTCCAACCGCAAGGGCCTGGGCGATGCGGTGCCGGAGTTCGACTCCGGCGCGCTGGACGCCGAGGGCAAGCACGTCGTCGTCATCGGCGGCGGCGACACGGCGATGGATTGCGTGCGCACCGCGGTGCGCCAGGGCGCGGCCTCCGTCACCTGCCTGTATCGCCGCGACAAGGCGAACATGCCCGGCTCGATGCGCGAGGTGAAGAACGCCGAGGAGGAGGGCGTGACCTTCGCTTGGCTCTCCGCGCCCGACGGCTTCGAAGGCGCGGGCCACGTCACCGGCGTGCGCGCGGTGCGGATGCACCTGGGCCTGCCCGACGCCACCGGGCGCCAGCAGGTGGAGCCCATCCCGGGCAGCGAGTTCACCGTGAAGGCGGACCTCGCCATCAAGGCGCTGGGCTTCGACCCCGAGGACCTGCCCAGCCTGTTCGGCGAGCCCGGCCTGGGCGTGACGCGCTGGGGCACGGTGAAGGTGGACCACCGCACCATGATGACCTCGCTGCCCGGCGTCTTCGCCGGCGGCGACATCGTGCGCGGCGCCAGCCTCGTGGTGTGGGGCATCCGCGACGGCCGCGACGCGGCCGAGCGCATCGAGCAATACGTGATGGACCAGGCCCGCGTGGCCGTGGCGGCGGAGTGACGATGATGGAAGCCAACTACGTCGCCAACTGGCAGGCCAACAAGGCGAAGCTCGAAGCCGCCGGCATCGACACCACCGAGCACGATGCCTGCGGCGTCGGCCTCGTCGCCGCGCTGGACGGCAAGCCGTCGCGCAAGGTGGTGCAGGCGGGCATCGATGCGCTGAAGGCGGTGTGGCACCGCGGCGCGGTGGATGCGGATGGCAAGACCGGCGACGGCGCCGGCATCCATGTCGAGCTCTCGCCCAGCTTCTTCGCCGATGCGGTGCGCGAGGGCGGCGACACGGTGAAGCCGGGCCTGATCTCGGTGGGCATGGTGTTCCTGCCCAAGACCGACTTCGGCGCGCAGGAGCGCTGCCGCACCATCGTCGAGACCGAGATCCTGGCGATGGGCTACGGCATCTATGGCTGGCGCCAGGTGCCGATCAACCCGAGCGTGATCGGCGAGAAGGCCAACGCCACGCGGCCCGAGATCGAGCAGATCCTCATCTACGACCCGGAGCAGCGCGACCAGGCGACGACGGAGCGCGACCTCTACGTCATCCGCCGGCGGATCGAGAAGCAGGCCATCGCCGCGCAGATCCCCGAGCTGTACCTGTGCAGCCTGTCCAGCCGGTCCATCATCTACAAGGGGATGTTCCTGGCGGAGTCGCTCAGCATCTTCTACCCCGACCTGCAGGATGAGCGCTTCGTCTCCCGCTTCGCCATCTACCACCAGCGCTACAGCACCAACACCTTCCCGACCTGGCGGCTGGCGCAGCCCTTCCGCACGCTGGCCCACAACGGCGAGATCAACACCGTCTCCGGCAACATCAACTGGATGAAGGCGCACGAGACGCGCCTGAGCCACCCGCTGCTGGACGCCTACCTCGACGACATCAAGCCGGTCGTGCAGGCCGGCGGCAGCGACACCGCCAGCCTGGACAACGTGTTCGAGCTGCTGGTGCGCGGCGGCCGCGACGCGCCGATGGCCAAGGCGATGCTGATCCCCGAGAGCATCACCAACAACGCCACCATGCCCGCGGGCCATCACGACCTGTTCCTCTACTGCAACGCGGTGATGGAGCCGTGGGACGGCCCGGCCGCCGTCTGCGCCACCGATGGCCGCTGGGTCGTCGCCGGGCTGGACCGCAACGGCCTGCGCCCGCTGCGCGCCACCACCACCACGGACGGGCTGCTGATCGTCGGCAGCGAGACCGGCATGGTGAAGCTGCGCGAGGACGAGATCACCGCCAAGCTGCGCGTCGGCCCCGGCCAGTTCCTCGGCGTGGACCTGGATGAAGGGCGCCTCTACCTCGACGGCGAGCTGAAGGACCTGCTGGCCGCGCGCAAGCCCTTCGGCCAATGGGTGAACCGCACCACCCGCATCGACGAGATCGTGAAGCGCGGCGGCGCCGTCCCGGCCCAGCTCTCGGGCGAGGCGCTGCGCCGCGCGCAGCTGGCCATGGGCTACACGCTGGAGGAGCTGGAGCAGATCCTGCACCCCATGGTGGAGGACGCGGCGGAGGCCGTGGGCTCCATGGGCGACGACACGCCCATCGCCGTGCTGTCCTCCCAGTATCGCGGCCTGCACCACTACTTCCGGCAGAGCTTCTCCCAGGTCACCAACCCGCCCATCGACTCGCTGCGCGAGACGCGGGTGATGACGCTGCGCACCCGGCTGGGCAACCTGGGCAACATCCTCGACGAGGACCCCAGCCAGTGCGACATGCTGATGCTGGACAGCCCGGTGCTGGGCACGGCGGAGTTCGCCGCCATGCGCGCCTACATGGGCGCCAGCGCCTGCGAGGTGGACTGCACCTTCCCCGCCGATGAGGGCGAGGCCGGGCTGAAGAAGGCGCTGGAGCGGGTGCGCCGCGAGGCCGAGGACGGCGTGCGTTCCGGCTGCCAGCACGTCATCCTCACCGACGAGGCGCAGGGGCCGGCGCGCGCCGCAATCCCGATGATCCTGGCGGTCAGCGCCGTGCACACCCACCTGGTGCGCACCAGCCTGCGCACCTTCGTCAGCCTGAACGTCCGCGCCGCCGAGTGCCTGGACGTGCACTACTTCGCGGTGCTGGTGGGGGCGGGGGCCACCACGGTGAACGCCTACCTGGCGGAAGCCTCCATCGCCGACCGCCACCGCCGCGGCCTGTTCGGCGACATCGCGCTGGAGGCCGCCATCGGCCGCTTCAAGAAGGCGGTGGACAAGGGGCTGCTGAAGGTGATGTCCAAGATGGGCATCTCCGTCATCTCCTCCTACCGCGGCGGCATGAACTTCGAGGCCATCGGCCTGTCGCGCGCGCTGGTGGCGGAGTACTTCCCCGGCGTCGCCTCGCGCATCTCGGGCATCGGGCTGAACGGGCTGGCGCGGCGCGTGCTGGACCTGCACCGCCACGCCTTCGGCTCCGAGGTGGTCGCGCTGCCGGTCGGCGGCCTCTACAAGCTGCGCCAGCGCGGCGAGGCGCACGCCTTCGGCGGCACGCTGATCCACACCTTGCAGAAGGCGGTGGACACCGACAGCTACCAGACCTTCAAGCGCTACAGCGAGATGGTGCGCAAGCAACCCCCCGTGGCCCTGCGCGACCTGCTGGACTTCCGCGCCGAGGGCACCACGCCCATCGCGCTGGAGGACGTGGAAAGCATCACCGAGATCCGCAAGCGCCTGCTGGCGCCAGGCATCAGCCTCGGCGCGCTGAGCCCCGAGGCGCATGAGACGCTGTCCATCGCGATGAACCGCATCGGCGCGCGCAGCGACAGCGGCGAGGGCGGCGAGGACCCGGACCGCGCCAAGCCGCGCGCCAATGGCGACAACGCCAATAGCGCCATCAAGCAGATCGCCTCCGGCCGCTTCGGCGTCACCGCGCAGTACCTCAACAACTGCCGCGAGATCGAGATCAAGGTGGCCCAGGGCGCCAAGCCCGGCGAGGGCGGGCAGCTGCCCGGCTTCAAGGTCACCGGCCTCATCGCGCGGCTGCGGCATTCCACGCCGGGCGTCACGCTGATCAGCCCGCCGCCGCACCACGACATCTACTCGATCGAGGACCTGGCGCAGCTCATCTACGACCTCAAGCAGATCAACCCGGAAGCGACGGTCTGCGTGAAGCTGGTCTCGCGCTCGGGCATCGGCACCATCGCCGCGGGCGTGGCCAAGGCGAAGGCGGATGCCATCCTGGTGTCCGGCCATTCCGGCGGCACGGGCGCCTCGCCCGTCACCTCCATCAAGTATGCCGGCCTGCCCTGGGAGATGGGGCTTTCCGAGACCCATCAGGTGCTGCTGCTGAACCGGCTGCGCCACCGGGTGAAGCTGCGCACCGATGGCGGCATCAAGACCGGCCGCGACGTGGTGATCGCCGCCATGCTGGGCGCCGAGGAGTTCGGCATCGGCACCGCCTCGCTGGTGGCGATGGGCTGCATCATGGTGCGCCAGTGCCACTCCAACACCTGCCCCGTCGGCGTGTGCAGCCAGGACGAGGCGCTGCGCGCCAAGTTCACCGGCACGCCGGAGAAGGTGATCGCCCTGTTCTCCTTCGTGGCGGAGGAGGTGCGCGAGATCCTGGCCAGCCTGGGCTTCCGCAAGCTGGAGGAGGTGATCGGCCGCACCGACCTGCTGCGGCAGGTCAGCCGCGGTGCCGCGGACCTCGACGACCTCGACCTCAACCCGCTGCTGGTGAAGGCCGACCCCGGCTCGGAGAAGCCCTTCTGCACCATCGAGGGCCGCAACGAGGTGCCGGAGACGCTGGACGCCGACATGCTGAAGGACGCCGCGCCGCTCTTCGAGCGTGGCGAGAAGATGCAGCTGGCCTACAACATCCGCAACACGCACCGCGCCATCGGCACCAAGGTGTCCTCGCGCATCGTGCGGCAATTCGGCATGACCGGGTTGCAGGACGGCCACCTGACGGTGCGGCTGCGCGGCAGCGCCGGCCAGTCGCTCGGCGCCTTCGGCGTGCGCGGGCTGAAGCTGGAGGTCTATGGCGACAGCAACGACTACGTGGGCAAGGGGCTGTCGGGTGCAACCATCGTGGTGCGGCCGGCGCCGTCCTCGGGCCTCGTCTGGAACGAGAACACCATCATCGGCAACACCTGCCTGTACGGCGCCACCGCCGGGGCGCTCTTCGCCGCCGGGCAGGCCGGCGAGCGCTTCGCCGTGCGCAACTCCGGCGCGCTGGCGGTGGTCGAGGGCGTCGGCGCCAATGGCTGCGAGTACATGACCGGCGGCACGGTGGTGATCCTCGGGCCGGTGGGCGACAATTTCGGCGCGGGCTTCACCGGTGGCATGGCCTTCATCCACGACGCCGCCGGCACCTTCGAGCGCCGGATCAACCCGGACACCCTGTTGTGGCAGCGCCTCGCCTCGCCGCACTGGGAGGCGGAGCTGCAGGCCATCCTGCATCGCCACGTCGCCGAGACGGGCAGCCGGCACGCCGCCATGATCCTGAACGACTGGGCCGGGCAGCGCGACGCCTTCTGGCAGGTGGTGCCCAAGGAGTACGCGAAGTACCTGCCGCGCCCGATGAGCGAGGTGCCGCAGGCGGCGGAATAAGGTTCTGACGGAATGTGTCCATTTGTTGCGGTGGACGCGTTCCGTTCCCTTCATCACCGCGGGCGCGCGTGGCATTCATGCACGCGATGCGCGTCCTCCATCACCTCCCGCTGTCGCCCTATTGCCGCAAGGTGCGCCTCGCCCTCGCCGAGAAGCGCATCCCCTTCGAGCTGCTGACGGAACGGGTGTGGGAGCGCCGCGAGGAGTTCCTGCGCCTGAACCCCGCCGGCACCGTGCCGGTGCTGGTGGAGGAGAACGGGCTGGCCATCGCCGATTCGGGCGCCATCTGCGAGTACCTGGACGAGGCCTACCCCGACATCCCCCTGGTCGGCCGCACCCTGGCGGAGCGCGCCGAGGTGCGCCGGCTGGTGGCGTGGTTCGACGGCAAGTTCGGCGAGGAGGTGACGCGCAACCTGATCTGGGAGCGTCACCTCAAGCGCCCGCTCGGCCTGGGCAACCCGGATGGCGCCGCCATCCGCGCCGGCTACGCCAACCTGAAGCCGCACATGGAAGTGATCGGCTGGCTGGCGGAGACGCGGCCCTGGCTGGCCGGGCCGCACCTGTCGCTGGCGGATTTCGCCGCGGCCGGCCACCTCTCGGCGCTGGACTACGCCAATGACGTGGACTGGTCGCTGAACCCGGCGGCGCGCGACTGGTACGCCCGCATCAAGTCGCGCCCCTCCTTCCGCGGCCTGCTGGGGGACCGCATCAGCGGCATGGCCCCGCCGCCGCACTACGCCGACCTGGATTTCTGAGCGGCCGCCTCAGCGCCCCAGCATCTGGCGCAGCAACGCTTCCTCGGGGCTGGCGGCGGGCGGGTCTCCCGGCAGGGTGGGGCGGGTTTCCTCGGGGCGGCGCTCGGCGGCGCAGCCGCGCAGCAGCAGCAGCGGGCCGGTCTCCAGCCCCGCCTCGTCCCAGCGCAGCGCCACGCCCTGCACGTCGGGGATGTTGCCCTCGCCCAGCCGCACCAGCACGCTGCCGCCGGGCGGGATGGGCCCGCCGGACTGCCGCGGCTCCACCCGGCCCGGCACGCCGCGCAGCTCCACCGTCCAGCGGCGCGGCGCCTCGGAGCGGTTGGTGAGGCGCAGGAAGTAGGTGAAGCCGAAGATGCCCTCCATCCGGGCGAAGGGCTCCGCCTGCAGGGCGCCGCGGCAGCGGGAATCGGCGGGCTGCGCGGCGGCCGGCGCGGCGAGCAGCAGCAGCGCTGCCGCCAGCGCCCTCACCGGCGGGCGGGCCCCAGCTCGCTCAGCGCCAGGTTCTGCTGCGCCAGCTCGGCCGCGGCGCTGTCGGGCGCCAGCTCCACCGCGCGGCGCCAGTCATCCTGGGCGGACAGCACCTCGCCGCGCAGCTGCTTCAGGATGCCGCGCTCCAGCAGGCCCTCGGCGCTGTCGGGGTCCAGCTCCAGCGCGCGGTCCACGGTGCGGCGGGCTTCCTCCACCCGGTCCAGGTGGCGCAGGGCGGCGGCCTTGAACACCAGCGCCTCGGCGCGCTCGGGCTCGATGGCCAGCACGCGGTCCAGGTCCTCCATCGCCTCGCGGTAGCGCCCGCGGGAGGCGAGGATGACCGAGCGGTCCACCAGCAGCTCGGTGTCGAAGGGGGCCAGGGTCAGCGCCAGGGTGATGGCGCCGAAGGCGCGGTTGCCGTCGCCGGCCATGGTCCAGGCCTGGGCCGCCTGGCCGTAGATGGCGGCGCGCGCCTGGTTGCCGGCGCGCGAGCCCGCGGCCAGGCGCTCCAGCCGCTCCGCCGCGCGGGCGGGTTCGCCGGTGCCCAGGGTCGCGAGGGCGAGGCAGTGGCGCGCGCCCTCGCCGCCGCCGGTGGCCTCCCACGCCAGGGCGAAGCGCTGCGCCTCGTCCACGTCGCGGCGCAGCAGGGCCAGGCAGTTCTCGTACTCCTCGCCATCGGCGATGCGCGGCGGCTCGGGCGGCAGCGGGAGGTCGGGCGGGGCGCCCAGCACGATGCGCTCCGGCGGCGCCGCCAGCCGCGGCGCGGCCCACCATGCGCCGGCGGCGCACAGGGCGGCGAGGCCGAGCAGCAGGGGAAGGGCGGGGCGCACGGCGACTCCCTAGCGCAACGGCCATTCCCGCGCCAGATGAAGGCCATGGCGGGGCGGCTGCTGATCCTGGGGGGTGGGTATGCCGGCGGTGCGGCGGCGGCGCTGGCCCGCGCCGTGGGCTGGCAGGTGCAGGTGACGACGCGCTGCGCCCCCGGCCCCGGCGAGGTGCCCTTCGACGACCCGGCGCCGTTCCGCGCCGCCACCCACCTGCTGGCCACCGCGCCGCCGGGCGAGGCCGGGGACCCGGCCTGGGCGCGCCACGCGGCGGCCCTGCGCGCGGCGCCCCTGGAATGGGTGGGCTACCTGTCCACCACCGGCGTCTATGGCGACCGCGGCGGGGCGGCGGTGGACGAGGCGACGCCCCCCGCGCCGATGCAGCCGCGCTCGGTGCAGCGGCTGGCGGCGGAGCGGCAGTGGCAGACGCTGCCCTGCGCGGTGGACGTGATGCGCGTCGGCGGCATCTACGGCCCCGGCCGCAGCGCCTTCGACGACCTGCGCGACGGCACGGCGAAGCGGGTGGTGAAGCCCGGCCACGCCTTCGGCCGCATCCACCGCGACGACATCGCCCGCGCCTGCCTGGCGGCGATGGAGGGCCCGGACGGCCCGCGCATCCTGCACCTGGTGGATGACGAGCCCGCCGAGCCGCGCCACGTGGTCGAGGAAGCCGCCCGGCTGCTCGGCGTGGACCCACCGCCGGAACTGCCCTTCGCGGATGCCTGGGCGCGGATGAGCGAGATGGCGCGCTCCTTCTGGGGCGAGAGCCGGCGCGTGCTGAACCGCCGCACCAAGGCGGCGCTGGGCCTGGAGTGGCGCTACCCGAGCTACCGCGAAGGGCTACGCGCCATCCTCGCGGAGGAGCGCGGCGAGGGTGTCGCCCAGCAGTGACAGGTCGCGCGGGGTGGAGAGGCGGTGGTCGCCGCCCTTCACCAGCGTGACGCGCACGTCCGCGGAATCCAGCGCGGCGGCGAGGCGCAGTGCGTGCTGCCAGGGCACGTCCGGGTCGGCGTCGCCTTGCAGGATGCGCACCGGCGCCTGGATGCCGATGCGCCCGCCCAGCAGCAGGTGGGCGCGCCCATCCTCGATCAGCGCGCGGGTGATGGGATAGGGCTCGCCGTAATCTGAGGGGCGGCGCCAGGCGCCGTCGCGCAGGATGGCCTCGCGCACCGCGGGCGGGAATTGCGCCCACATCAGGTCCTCGGTGAAGTCGGGGGCGGGGGCGATGCCGACCAGCGCGCGCACCCGGGCCGGGTGGCGCAGCGCCAGCAGCAGCGCGATCCAGCCGCCCATGGAGGAGCCGACGATCATCTGCGGGCCGTCGGTCAGCGCCAGCAGCGCGGCCTCCGCATCCGCCGTCCAGCGGCCGATGGTGCCGTCCTCGAAGCGGCCGCCGCTGGCGCCGTGGCCGCTGTAGTCCATGCGCAGGAAGGGCGTGCCGCGCGCGGCGCACCAGGTGGCCAGGTATTCGGCCTTGGAGCCGGTCATGTCGCTGTGGAAGCCGCCCAGGAACACCACCCCCGGCCCGCTGCCGGGCAGGCGGCGGAAGGCGAGGGGGGTGCCATCGGGGGCGGGGAGGGTGCCGGTCTCTTCCATGGCGCGGGCGATACCGCCGGGCGCCGATCCGCGCCAGGGCCCGCAGATTCACGCCTCCGGGCGATTCCGCCCTCCGGCGATCTGCGTTACGACCGCCGCGCATGCCCCGCCCGCCCGCCATCCTCCAGGTGCTGCCCGCCCTCGATGCCGGCGGGGTGGAGCGCGGCACGCTGGAAATCGCCGAAGCCATCGGGCGCACCGGTTTTCGCCCCCTGGTCGCCAGCGCCGGCGGCCGGCTGGCGGCGGCGCTGGGCGAGGCGCACGTGACCCTGCCGCTGGCCGCGAAGAACCCCCTGGCCATCTGGCGCAACGCCGCCGCGCTGGAGGCGCTGGCGCGGCGCGAGGGCGTGGCGCTGATCCACGCGCGTTCCCGCGCCCCCGCCTGGTCGGCGCTGCGGGCGGCGCGGCGGCTGGGGCTGCCCTTCGTCACCACCTACCACGCCGCCTACAACGAGGGCTTCCCGGGCAAGCGCCTCTACAATTCCGTGATGGCGCACGGCGACCGCGTCATCGCCATCAGCCGCTTCGTGGCCGAGCACCTCCAGGCGCGGCACGGCACCGACCCGGCCCGGGTGCGCGTCATCCCGCGCGGCGTGGACCCGGCGCGCTTCGACCCTGCGGCGGTGGACCCCGCGCGCGTCGCCGCCCTGCGCGCCGCCTGGGATGTGCCGGCGGGCGCGCCGCTGCTGCTGCTGCCCGCCCGGCTGACGCGCTGGAAAGGTGGGATGGTGGTGGTGGAGGCGCTGGCCCGGCTCCCCGGCGCCGTGGCGGTTCTGCTGGGCGACGGGCGCCCGGCCTTCGCGGCAGACCTCCGCGCCCGCGCCGAAGCGCTGGGCGTGGCCGGCCGCCTGCGCCTGCCCGGCCACCTAGCCGACGTGCCGGCGGCGCTGCTGGCCGCCGACATCGTGCTCCATGCCTCCACCGAGCCCGAGGGCTTCGGCCGCAGCGTCATCGAGGCGCAGGCCATGGCGCGCCCGGTGATCGCCAGCGACCTCGGCGGCCCGCGCGAGACGGTACGCCACGGCGAAACCGGCTGGCTGGTGCCGCCCGGCGACGCCACCGCGCTGGCCGGTGCCGTGCAGGCGGTGCTGGCGCTGGACCCCGCCGCCCGCGCCGCCATCGGCGCCGCCGCGCGCGCCGGCGTGCCCACCCTGCGCGCCATGCAGGACGCGACGCTGGACGTGTACCGCGAGCTGTTGCGATGAAGGTGCTGGTCATCAAGCTGGCGGCGCTGGGCGACGTGGTGCAGGCCTTCGGCCCCTTCGCCGCCATCCGCGCGCATCATCCCGGCGCGCATGTCACGCTGCTGACCACGCCGCCCTACGCCGCCTTGCTGGACGGCGCGCCGTGGTTCGACGCCCTGCGCGCCGATGGAAGGCCGGCCTGGGGTGACGTGCCGGCGGTGGCGCGGCTGGCATGGTGGCTGCGGCGCTCGCGCTTCGACCGCGTGTATGACCTGCAGACCTCCTCGCGGTCCTCGCGCTACCGCTGGTTCGTGGGCGGGCGCGCCGAATGGTCGGGCATCGCGCCCGGCGCCTCGCACCCCCACGCCAACCCGGCACGGGACGCGATGCACACGCTGGAACGCCAGCGCGAGCAACTGGCGATGGCCGGCATCACCCGCTTCCCCGATCCAGAGCTGTCCTGGCTGACCGCCGACCTGTCGCGGCTGAACCTGCCGGAGCGCTTCGCGCTGCTGGTGCCCGGCGCCTCGCCGCTGCGCCCCGGCAAGCGCTGGCCGGCGCAGCGCTTCGCGGAACTCGCGGCGCGGCTGGACATGCCCGCGGTGGCGGTGGGCGGCCCGGCGGACCCCGCCATCCCCGGCGTGCTGGACCTGCGCGGCCGAACCACCTTGCGCGAGCTGGCGGCGCTGGCCCGCCGCGCCGCGCTCTGCGTGGGCAACGACACCGGCCCCACCCACCTCGCCGCCGCGCTGGGCGTGCCGACATTGGCGGTGTTCGGGCCGGAGAGCGACCCCGCCCTCTGCGCCCCGCGCGGGCCGCGCGCGGCCTGGTTGCATGGCGCGCCCATCGGCGCCGTCACCGCGGGGCAGGTGCTCGCCGCCTTGCCTTGACGCTGCGGGCGGCCTTGCCCATGGTCCGCCGCCCCTTTCCTGCACAGGTTCTCCCCGCATGCCCGCGATCACCCTGCCCGATGGTTCCGTCCGCCAGTTCGAAGGCGCGGTGACGGGCACCGAGGTCGCGGCCAGCATCGGCCCCGGCCTGGCCAAGGCCGCGCTGGCGATGGTGCTGGATGGCCGCCAGATGGACCTGTCGGCACGCATCGAGCACGACGCCGCCCTGCGCTTCATCACCCGCAAGGACCCCGAGGCGCTGGAGCTGATCCGCCACGACGCCGCCCACGTGCTGGCCGAGGCCGTGCAGGCGCTGTTCCCCGGCACGCAGGTGACGATCGGCCCGCCGATCGAGAACGGCTTCTACTACGACTTCCATCGCAACCAGCCCTTCACCCCCGAGGACTTCGCCGCCATCGAGGCGAAGATGCGCGAGATCATCGCCCGCAACGCGCCCTTTGCGCGCCGCGTGGTGAGCCGCGAGGATGCCATCGCGCTGTTCGAGGGCAAGGGCGAGCGCTTCAAGGTGGAGCTGATCCGCGACCTGCCCGAGGACGTGGAGATCAGCCTGTATTCCCAGGGCGACTGGGTGGACCTCTGCCGCGGCCCGCACATGCCCGGCACCGGCGCGGTGGGCGACGCCTTCAAGCTGATGAAGGTGGCCGGGGCCTATTGGCGCGGCAAGGCCGGGAACCCGATGCTGAGCCGCATCTACGGCACCGCCTGGCGCGACCGCAAGGAACTGGAGGCGCATCTCCATCAGATCGAGGAAGCCGAGAAGCGCGACCACCGCCGCATCGGCAAGGAGATGGGGCTGTTCCACCTCCAGGAGGAGGCGACGGGCTCCGTCTTCTGGCACCCGCGCGGCTGGAAGCTGTACCAGGTGGTGCAGGACTACATGCGCCGCCGGCTGGATGCGAGCGGCTACCAGGAAGTCCGCACGCCGCAGGTGCTGGACCGCAAGCTGTGGGAGGCTTCCGGCCACTGGGAGAACTACCGCAAGAACATGTTCATGGCGACGGTGGAGGACCAGGACGAGGCCCACCGGATGCTCGCCCTGAAGCCGATGAACTGCCCCTGCCACGTGCTGATCTTCAACCACGGCCTGCGCTCCTACCGCGAGCTGCCGCTGCGCATGGCGGAGTTCGGCGCATGCCACCGCTACGAGCCGAGCGGCGCGCTGCACGGCATCATGCGCGTGCGCGCCTTCACCCAGGATGACGCGCACATCTTCTGCGAGGAAGCGCAGATCGCCGAGGAGACGGTGAAGTTCGTCGCCCTGCTGGGCGCCATCTACCGCGACTTCGGCTTCGAATCCTTCCGCGTGAAGTTCAGCGACCGCCCGGAGGAGCGCGCCGGCGACGACGCCACCTGGGACCGCGCGGAGGGCGCCTTGAAGGAGGCCTGCCGCATCGCCGGCGTGGACTACGAGCTGAACCCGGGCGAGGGCGCCTTCTACGGCCCCAAGCTGGAATTCGTGCTGCGCGACGCCATCGGCCGCGACTGGCAATGCGGCACGCTGCAGGTGGATTTCGTGCTGCCCGAGCGGCTGGACGCCGAATACGTGGCCGAGGCCGGCGACCGCCGCCGCCCGGTCATGCTCCATCGCGCCATCCTGGGCAGCTTCGAGCGCTTCCTGGGCATCCTGATCGAGCAGCATGCCGGGCGCTTCCCGCTGTGGCTGGCCCCGGTGCAGGTGGCGGTGGCGACCATCGTGGACGACGCCATCCCCTTCGCCGAGGAAGCGGCCGCCGCCCTGCGCGCCGCAGGCCTGCGGGTGGACACCGACTTCCGCAACGAGAAGATCAACGCCAAGGTGCCCTTCCACATCGAGCAGCGCACCCCCATCCTGGCGGTGATCGGCCGGCGGGAGGCGGAGGAGGGCAAGCTGGTGCTGCGCCGCTTGCCGGGCCGCGAGCAGGAGGCCCTGCCGCTGGCCGAGGCGGTGGCGAAGCTGGCCGCCGAGGCCGCGCCGCCCGACCTGATGGTTGCGCCGTGACGCCGGGCGCACCATAAAGCGCCCTAGACGCTTTCTCACCACGACAGGAGCAGACCATAGCCCGCGGCCCCATGCCCCAGACCCCTCCCTCCCGCGAGGGGCCCCGCGTCAACAATGAGATCCGCGTGCCCCAGGTGCGCCTGATTGACGAGAATGGCGAGATGCTCGGGGTGCTCAGCATCCGCGACGCGCTGTATCGCGCCCACCAGGCCGGCATGGACCTGCTGGAGATCTCGCCCAACGCGGTGCCGCCGGTCTGCAAGATCACCGACTACGGCAAGTTCAAGTACGAGCAGCAGAAGAAGGCCAACGAGGCCCGCAAGAAGCAGAAGGTCGTCGAGATCAAGGAAGTCAAGGTTCGCCCGAACATTGACGACCACGACTACGAGGTGAAGATGCGCATGGCGCGCAACTTCATCGGCGAGGGCGACAAGGTGAAGGTCACCCTGCGCTTCCGTGGCCGCGAGATGGCGCACCAGGAACTGGGCGTGAAGCTGCTGGAGCGCATCCGCACCGACCTGGGCGAGATTGTGAAGGTCGAGTCCATGCCGCGCCTGGAGAACCGCCAGATGATCATGGTGCTGGCTCCCAAGTAACCCTGGGGAGCCTGAAGGGCTCCCCAGGGTTACTTGGGAGCCGTGTTGGCTGTGCCCTCAACGCCGCCGCCGCCGGGGGCGGCCGCATCCGCGGCCTTGGCTTCGGCACCCTGAAGGGTGGCGCCGCGCGCCTTGCGCGCTGATCCTGCCTCCGCGCTTCCACTCCTTGTCGGGCTCGCCGGTTGGCCGCCCAGCGGCTTCGCCGGCTGGGCTGTGTTGACTATCGCGGTTTTGGGGGGTAGACGCCCCCTGTTCATCCGGTCCCCTCGGGGGTCGCCGCCGCTCCGCGAAGGCTCGCGCAGCGGCGCGTTTTCGTTTGGAGTGGTCCTTTGTTCGAGGCTTTGGGCAACCGCCTCCAGGGTGTCTTCGACCGCCTGCGCGGCCGCGGCGCGCTGAGCGAGGCCGACGTCGCCGAGGCGCTGCGCGAGGTGCGCGTGGCCCTGCTGGAGGCCGACGTCGCCCTGCCCGTGGTGAAGGACATCACCGCCAAGGTGCGCGAGCGCGCGGTGGGGCAGGAGGTCATCCGCTCCATCCAGCCCGGCCAGCAGGTGGTCAAGATCGTCCATGACGCGCTGGTGGAGGCCCTTGGCGGCGCCGAGGGCGCCAAGGGCCTGGACCTGAACGCCCCGGCCCCGGTGCCCATCCTGATGGTGGGCCTGCAGGGCTCGGGCAAGACCACCACCTCGGGCAAGATCGCGCTCAGGCTGCGCACGCGGGAGCGCCGCAAGGTGCTGGTGGCCTCGCTGGACGTGCACCGGCCCGCCGCGCAGCTGCAGCTGCAGCAGCTGGCCCGGCGGGCGGAGGTCGCGGACCTGGAGATCGTGCCCGGCCAGACGCCGCTGCAGATCGCCGAGCGCGCCATGGCCCGCGCCCGCGCCGAGCTGTTCGACGTGGTGGTGCTGGACACCGCCGGCCGGCTGGCGATCGACGAGGCGCTGATGGCGGAGGTCGCGGCGGTGAAGGCCGCGGTGAAGCCGCACGAGACGCTGCTGGTCGTGGACGCCATGACCGGCCAGGACGCGGTGAACACCGCCCGCGCCTTCCAGGAGCAGGTGGGCGTCACCGGCATCGTGATGACGCGGGTGGACGGCGATGCCCGCGGCGGCGCGGCGCTGTCCATGCGCGCGGTGACCGGCGCGCCGATCAAGCTGCTGGGCGCGGGCGAGAAGCTGGACGCGCTGGAGGAGTTCCACCCCGACCGCATCGCCGGCCGCATCCTGGGCATGGGCGACATCGTCTCCCTGGTGGAGAAGGCGGCCGAGACGCTGGACCAGGCGGAGGCCGAGAAGCTGGCCGCCCGCATGCAGAAAGGCCAGTTCTCGCTGGAGGACTACGCGGCGCAGCTGAAGCAGATCGGCAAGATGGGCGGCATGTCCGGGCTGATGGGCATGCTGCCGGGCGTGGCCAAGATCAAGAACCAGCTGGCCGACGCCAACCTCGACACCTCCCTGCTCAAGCGGCAGGCGGCCATCATCGGCTCGATGACGGTGAAGGAGCGCCGCGCGCCGGAGGTCATCAAGGCCTCGCGCAAGCGGCGCATCGCCGCCGGGGCGGGGGTGCAGGTGCAGGAGGTGAACCGCCTGCTGAAGCAGTTCGAGGACATGCGCGACGTGATGAAGCGCATGAACAAGATGGGCCAGAAGGGCATGATGCGCGGCGGGCTCGCCTCGCTCCTCCCTGGCCTCGGCAAGAACCGACCGTTCTAGAAGGAAGAGAGTGACGACATGGGTCTGAAGATTCGCCTCGCCCGCGCCGGCGCCAAGAAGCGCCCCTACTACCACATCGTGGTGGCCGACAGCCGCTCGCCGCGCGACGGCCGCTTCATCGAGAAGCTGGGCTCCTACAACCCCATGCTGCCTTCCGACCACGCGGACCGCATCCGCCTGCAGGACGAGAAGATCAAGGAGTGGCTGGGCAAGGGCGCGCTGGCGACCGACCGCGTGGCCAAGTTCCTGGGCAAGGCCGGGCTAATCGCCATGCCGGCCTACCCGGAGCAGCCGATCCAGTCCAAGCCGAAGAAGAAGGCGCAGGAACGCGCCGCGGCCGCCGGCTGACCCCCCCATGGCGCCGGCGATGATCCTGCTGGGCGAGATCGGGCGGCCGCACGGCGTGCGGGGCCTGGTGCGCGTCCGCAGCTTCACCGCCGACCCGCTGGCGCTGACCGCCTACGGCCCGCTCTACGACGCCGCCGGCACGCGGGAGTTCCGCCTGACCCTGCTGGCCGAGGACCTGGCACGCATCGAGGGCGTGGCCGACCGGGACGCCGCCGCGAAGCTGACCGGCACCGGGCTGCACGTGCCCCGCACGGCGCTGCCGGCCACGGAGGGAGAGGACGAGTTCTACCTCGCCGACCTGCAGGGGCTGGAGGCGCGGGCGGAGGACGGCACGCCGCTGGGCCGCGTGCGCGCGGTGGAGGACCACGGCGCCGGCGCCTTCCTGGTGCTGGAGGACGAGCGGCTGGTGCCCTTCACCCGCGCCGCCGTGCCGGTGGTGGACGTGGCCGGGGGGCACGTCGTGGTGGTCCTGCCCGACGAGGTGGAGGCGCGCGGGGAATGAGCTGGCGCGCCACCTGCCTGACGCTCTTCCCGGCGATGTTCCCCGGCCCGCTCGGGGAATCGCTGGCCGGGCGCGCCCTGCGCCAGGGGCTGTGGAGCCTGGAGGCGCGGGACATCCGCGCCCACGGGCTGGGCCGGCACCGCACGGTGGACGACACGCCCTTCGGCGGCGGCGCCGGCATGGTGATGCGCCCCGACGTGGTGGACGCCGCCATCGCCGCCGCCATGCCGGAGGGCGACGGCCGGCCGTTGCTCTACCTCACGCCGCGCGGCCGCGTGCTGGAGCAATCCCTGGTGCGCGAGCTGGCGGCCGGCCCCGGCGTGGTGCTGCTGTGCGGCCGCTACGAGGGGGTGGACCAGCGCGTGATCGAGCGCCGTGCGATGGCCGAGGTCTCCCTGGGGGATTTCGTGCTGAGCGGCGGCGAGATGGCGGCGCTGGCCCTGCTGGACGCCTGCGTGCGGCTGCTGCCGGGCGTCATGGGCGCGATGGAGTCGGCGGAGGAGGAGAGCCATTCCGCCGGCCTGCTGGAATACCCGCACTACACGCGCCCCGCGGAGTGGGAGGGCAGGGCGGTGCCGCCCGTCCTGCTGTCCGGCCACCATGCCGAGGTGGCGCGCTGGCGGCGCGAGGAGATGGAGCGGGCGACGCGCGAGCGCCGCCCCGACCTGTGGAACCGACTTCCGGTTGCCCGCGGCGGCGCCGCGGCCTAAACCGACACGCTTGAAAGGACACTGACATGAACCTGTTGCAGCAGTTCGACGAGGCGCAGAAGCAGCGCCTGCTGGCCGAACGCCCGGTGCCCGAGTTCGGCGCCGGCGACACCGTGCGCGTGATGGTGAAGGTGGTGGAGGGCGAGCGCGTCCGCACCCAGGCCTATGAGGGCGTGGTGATCGCGCGCTCCAACCGCGGGCTGCACAGCAACTTCACCGTCCGCAAGCTGAGCTACGGCGAGGGCGTGGAGCGCGTCTTCCCGCTGCACTCGCCCGCCATCGCGGAGATCAGCGTGGTCCGCCGCGGCAAGGTCCGCCGCGCCAAGCTGTATTACCTGCGCGGGCGCACCGGCAAGTCGGCGCGCATCGCCGAGAAGCTGGGGCTGAAGGCCGAGGCGGCCGCCGCCCCCGCCGCCGCCCCGCAGGGCTGAACCATTCCTGGGGCGGGGCCGCAGGGTCCCGCCCTTCTTCGTCCCGCCGGGGCCGCGGCGCCCCGGCCGCAACGCCGGGGGAACGCAGAGATGGCCGAGTCACGGCCCCGCACGCTGTTCGACAAGATCTGGGACCACCACGTGGTGGAGACGCTGCCGGACGGCACCGCGCTGCTCTACATCGACCGCCACCTGGTGCACGAGGTGACCAGCCCGCAGGCCTTCGAGGGGCTGCGCGCCGCCGGGCGCGCGGTGCGCCGGCCCGACGCCACCGTGGCGGTGGTGGACCACAACATCGCCACCGACGCCTCCCGCCGCACCGGCATCACCGACCCGGAAAGCCGGCTGCAGGTGGAGACGCTGGAGCAGAACGTCGCCGAGTTCGGCGTGCCCTACATCCCGCTGCTCAGCGCCGGGCAGGGCATCGTCCACGTGGTGGGGCCGGAGCAGGGGCTGAGCCTGCCGGGCATGACCATCGTGTGCGGCGACAGCCACACCTCCACCCACGGCGCGCTGGGCGCGCTGGCCTTCGGCATCGGCACCTCGGAGGTCGAGCACGTGCTGGCCACCCAGACGCTGCTGCAGAAGCCGGCCCGCAACATGCGGGTGACGGTGGACGGCACGCTGCCGCTGGGCTGCACGGCCAAGGACATCGTGCTGGCCATCATCGGGCGCATCGGCACCGCGGGCGGCACCGGCCACGTCATCGAGTACGCGGGCGAGGCCATCCGCGCGCTCGACATGGCCGGGCGCATGACCATCTGCAACATGTCCATCGAGGCGGGCGCGCGCGCCGGCATGGTGGCGCCGGACGACACCACCTTCGCCTACGTGAAGGGCCGCCGCCACGCCCCGCAGGGCGAGGCCTTCGAGCGCGCGGTGGCCTGGTGGCGCACCCTGCCCAGCGACCCCGGCGCGCATTTCGACAAGGAAGTGGTGCTGCGGGCGGAGGAGATCGCGCCCATGGTCTCCTGGGGGACCAGCCCGGAGGACGTGCTGCCCATCACCGGCGCGGTGCCGGACCCCGCCGCCTTCGCCGACGAGGCGCGGCGCGCCCAGGTGCAGCGCATGCTGGACTACATGGGCCTGCAGCCGGGCCAGAAGCTGACCGAGCTGAAGGTGGACGTCGCCTTCATCGGCTCCTGCACCAATTCGCGCATCGAGGACCTGCGGGCGGCCGCCGCCGTGGCGCAGGGGCGCAAGGTGGCGGAGGGCGTGCGCGCCATGGTGGTGCCGGGCTCCGGCCTGGTGAAGCAGCAGGCGGAGGCCGAGGGGCTGGACGCCGTGTTCCGCGAGGCCGGCTTCGAGTGGCGCGAGGCCGGGTGCTCCATGTGCCTCGGCATGAACCCGGACAAGCTGACGCCGGGACAGCGCTGCGCCTCCACCTCCAACCGCAACTTCGAGGGGCGCCAGGGCCCGGGCGGGCGCACGCACCTGCTGAGCCCCGCCATGGCGGCGGCCGCGGCCATCGCCGGGCATTTCGTGGACGTGCGCGACTGGAGCAGCCGATGACCCCCTTCACCACCCTCACCGGCGTCGCCGCCCCGCTGCCCAAGGCGAACGTGGACACGGACCAGATCATCCCGGCCCGCTTCCTCAAGACCATCAAGCGGACGGGGCTGGGCAAGAGCCTGTTCGCCAACTTCCGCTACAACGATGACGGCACGGAGAACCCCGACTTCGTGCTGAACCAGGAGCCCTACCGCAAGGCGGAGATCCTGGTGGCCTTCGAGAACTTCGGCTGCGGCTCCTCGCGCGAGCACGCGCCCTGGGCGCTGCTGGACTTCGGCATCCGCTGCGTCATCGCGCCCGACTTCGCGGACATCTTCCACAACAACTCCTTCAAGAACGGCATCCTGCCGGTGAAGCTGCCGCGCGAGGTGTGCGAGCACCTGATGGAGGACGCGCGGATGGGCGGCAACGCCCGCCTGACGGTGGACCTGGAGCGCCAGGTGGTGGTGCGCCCCAACGGCGAGGAAATCCCCTTCGAGGTGGACGCCTTCCGCCGCCATTGCCTGCTGAACGGCCTGGACGACATCGGCCAGACCTTGCAGCACGCCCCCGCCATCGACGCGCACGAGGGCAAGCTCCGCGCGTCCCAGCCGTGGTTGTTCGCCTGATGTCCAACAAGAAGCTCCTGGTCTTGCCCGGCGACGGCATCGGCCCCGAGGTGATGGCCGAGGTCCGCCGCGTGGTGGACTGGATGGGCGCGCGGCGCGCCGTCTCCTTCGCGGTGCAGGAAGGGCTGGTCGGCGGCGCCGCCCTGGACGCCACCGGCTCGCCATGCCCCGATTCGACGGTGGCGGCGGCGAAGGAGGCCGACGCGGTGCTGTTCGGCTCCGTCGGCGGGCCGAAGTGGGACAAGCTGCCCTTCGACCAGCGGCCGGAACTGGGCATCCTGCGGCTGCGCAAGGAGCTGGGCCTGTTCGCCAACCTGCGCCCCGCCGTGGTGCTGGACCCGCTGGTGGACGCGTCCTCGCTGAAGCCCGACGTGGTGCGCGGCCTGGACATCATGATCGTGCGCGAGAGCACGGGCGGCATCTACTTCGGCGAGCCGCGCGGCGTCTCCGTCAACGCCGCCGGCCAGCGCGTGGGCGTGGACACCGAGGTGTACTCGGAGGAGGAGATCGCGCGCGTCGCGCGCGTCGCCTTCGACTTGGCGCGCAAGCGGCGCAACAAGGTCACCTCCACCGAGAAGGCCAACGTGATGCAGTCCGGCCGGCTGTGGCGCGCGGTGGTGAGCGAGGTCCACGCCGCCGAGTTCCCCGACGTGGAGCTGGAGCACATGTACGCCGACAACGCGGCGATGCAGCTCTGCTCCCGGCCCAAGCAGTTCGACGTCATCCTCGCCTCCAACCTGTTCGGCGACGTGCTGAGCGACCTGGCGGCGGCGCTGACCGGCAGCCTGGGCATGCTGCCCTCGGCCACGCTGGGGGCGGTGCAGCCCTCGGGCAAGCGGCACGCCCTGTACGAGCCCATCCACGGCTCGGCGCCCGACATCGCGGGCAAGGGCGTGGCGAATCCGTCGGCGCAGATGCTGTCCTTCGCCATGCTGCTGCGCTGGAGCTTCGGCCTGGAGGAGGAGGCGCGCCTGATCGAGGCGGCGGTGGAGAAGGTGCTGGCCGGCGGGCTGCGCACCGCCGACATCATGCAGGCCGGCATGGCCCGCGTGGGCACCGCCGTGATGGGCGAGGCCATCCTGCGCGAGCTGGAGAAACTGTCGGCGAACTGAAAAGGTGGCGCCGGGGGGTTGTGCCCGGCGCCGCCCTTGGTTATCTCCGCCCCCAAGACGGCAGGCGCCCGTAGCTCAATGGATAGAGCACCAGACTACGGATCTGGGGGTTGGGAGTTCGAATCTTCCCGGGCGCGCCACCGTTGAACGTGAAGTGACGACTGCGCGCCCGTAGCTCAGCTGGATAGAGCACCAGACTACGAATCTGGGGGTCAGAGGTTCGAATCCTTTCGGGCGCGCCACTTCACTCTCTCGCCGCGGCGATCAGGAACTCCCGGTTTCCCTCCGGCCCCAGGATGGGCGAGGGCTCCACGCCCAGCACCCGCCAGCCTTCCAGCCCCGCCCACCAGGCCGCGATCTCCGCGCAGACGGATTCGTGCACCGCCGGGTCGCGCACCACGCCGCCCTTGGCCACCGCCGGTCCCACCTCGAACTGCGGCTTGATCAGCGCGATGGCCCAGGCGCCGGGCGCGCAGAAGCCCAGCGCCGCCGGCAGCACGGTGCGCAGCCCGATGAAGGAGGCGTCGCAGACCAGCACGCCCAGCTCCGGCAGGTCGCCGGGCTTCAGGTGGCGGGCGTTCACCCGCTCCATCACCGTCACGCGCGGGTCGTTGCGCAGCTTCCAGGCGAGCTGGCCGTGGCCCACGTCCAGCGCGTGCACGTGGGCGGCGCCGTGGTGCAGCAGCACGTCGGTGAAGCCGCCAGTGGATGCGCCGAGGTCCAGGCAGACCCGCCCGGCCGGCGACAGGCCGAAATGCGCCAGCCCATGCGCCAGCTTCACCCCGCCGCGCGACACCCAGGGATGGTCCTGCCCGCGCAGCTCCAGCGGCAGGCCTTCGGGCAGCACCTCGCCGGGCTTGTTGATGCGGCGCTCGCCGGAATAGACGAGGCCGGCCATGATGAGCGCCTGGGCGCGGGTGCGGGACTCCGCGAGGCCACGCTCGACCAGCGCGATGTCGGCGCGCTGCTTCATGCGGCAGGAGCTCCGCCCCCGCACCCCCGCCAGGGGGCAGGGCCCCCTGGACCCGCCAAATGATGGCTTCGCGGGGGGGGGGGGGGGGCCCCCCCCCCCGCCCCCCCCGGCGGGGGGGGGGGGGGGGGGCCCCCGGGGGGGGGGCGCGCCGGGGGGGCGCCCCCGCCCCGGCGCCCCGCGGCCCCCGCCCCCG